>NZ_JBEXYU010000017.1:0-210049 GCF_040631115.1 Nonomuraea sp. NPDC005692
AAGATCCAGTATGTGGTCACCAAGTGGGGTGACGGTGTGGGCAGGAAGGCTGCTCCGGTGGCGTTCGACACGGGTGCCTGGCGTCAGCAGGACACCGGCACGGCCCCGCTGTCGGTCAAGAAGTAACACGCACGAACAGGAGAAGGGCGTTCCCCGCGGGGGACGCCCTTCTCGCATGTCCTTCAGAGCACCGAACCCGACGGCCCGGTCGTCATCGTGACCCCCGACCCGGCGAACTCGCCCACGTCGGCGACCGCCGCCTGCCCCTCCTGGCTGCTCATCGCCGCGATGAACGCCTGCTCGTCGTCCCAGGTCAGCACCGCGACCAGGTGGTAGGGGGGCCGCTGCCCGCCGCCGGCCACCGGCCGCTGGACGGTGTAGGCCCGCAGGCCGGGAAGCCTGGCCGCAAGGGGCGCGTGGATCTCGTCGTAGTGCTTGTCGAAGGCCGCGACGTCCTCGGGGTGGTGGTAGAGAACGATGAGCTGGAATGCCATGGTCCGCCTCCGGATCGTGATGTCCTGTCACGAAACCACACCCCGGCGTCCCCGTGGAAGCCCGGCGGGCGGCGGGGTCAGCCCGGTACGCGGGTGATGAGGATCCCGTCGTCGTCGCTGAACAGCTCGGCCCCCGGCGAGAACGTGACGCCGCCGAACGTCACCGGCACGTCCCGCTCGCCCGCGCCCGTCTTGCCGCTCTTGCGCGGGTTGGAACCCAGGGCCTTCACGCCGAGGTCGAGCTCGCGCAGCGCGGTCACGTCCCGGACGGCGCCGTGGATCACCACGCCCGCCCACCCGGCCGCCACCGCCGCGCCCGCGATCATGTCGCCCATCAGCGCGGCGTGCAGCGAGCCGCCGCCGTCCACCACCAGGACCCGCCCCGCGCCGGGCTCCGACAGGACCTCCTTGAGCAGGGCGTTGTCCTGGTGGCAGCGCACGGTGGCGATCGTGCCGTGGAAGGCGCGGCGGCCGCCGTACTGGCGCAGCTGCAGGTCGCAGGAGTCGAGCTCGTCGCCGCGCTCGTCGTACAGGTCCGCGGTGTTCATGGGGGCCCTTCCCGGGGGTGTCGGCGGTCGCGTTCATGCTGCCACGCCGGGCCCGCCGGAACCGGGCCGGGCCGGAACCGTTTCCCACGTTTTCCCAACCGGTCGCCGTGGCCTACCCCGGCGGGCCGGCGGCGATCGATGCTGTGGCGGAACGCATGCCACGTGATCGTGTACCAGGGGAGTACGCATGGGGTTACGAAGGTGGACGGCCGTCCTGGCAGCGGCGTCGCTGGCCGTGGGCGGCCTGGCCGGCACGGTGTGGACGCCGCCGCAGGCGGTCGCCGAAGCGGTGGACGCCGCCACCGCGTGGATGGTCAAACCCCTGTTCCGGCTACGGAGCACCACCGGCACCGACAACACGCTGTTCACCTCCTGGGAGACGGAGTACGACAGCGCGGTGACGAAATGGGGTTACACCCCTGAGGGCCAGGTGCTGCACGTCTCGCGCGAGGCGGTGACGGGGCTGTCCCCGGTCTCCGGCCTGCGCAAGCCGGGCGGCGACCGCATGTTCACCCTCGACCAGGGCGAGCGCGACCAGGCCGTCGCGCAGGGCTACGTGGACGAGGGCGTGCGCTTCCACGCGCAGGCCGCGGCCGGGGACGGGCTGCTCCCCGTCCACCAGCTCGTCAAGGGCCCCTCCCACCGGTACGCGGTCGGCGAGGCGGAGAAGGCGCGCGCGCTCGCCGAAGGCTGGACGTACCAGAAGGTCGCCTTCTACGGACGGGGTTCGTTCAGCAAGAAGCTGCTGCTCAACGGGGAGTTCACCACGGACGCCACGTCATGGGAGGCCGCCGGGCCGACCACGACGGCGGTCGAGAACGGCGTGCTCAAGGTCACCGTGGCCGACGGCACCACCGAACCGGGGCAGGCCCACCTGCGCCAGCTCGGGCGCACGTTGCAGGCCAAGAAGACGTACACGCTCTCCTTCGACGCCCACGCCACCGCCGCGGCGACCATCAAGGCCGTGCTCTGCGAGGACGTCGAGACCTGCCCGGAGATCTTCGCCACGGACGTGGAGCTGCCGGACCAGCCGCAACACTTCTCCTTCACCTTCGACTCCACCGCCGACACCACCACCGGGGCGCTCACCTTCCAGTTCGGCGGCCAGGGCGCGCTGACGGCCTACCTGGACAACGTCTCGCTGACCGAGCAGAAGTGGACCGTCTCCACCGATCCCAAACAGGCCGAGGCCGAGGCGCTGGCCTCCGCCGAGGCCACGGGACAGCTGGTGGAGGTGCTGGCCGAGCGGGGCGAGACGCGGGAGGTGTACGCCACCCCCGAGGGCACGATGTACGTCAACGACCGGCTCACCCCGATCAGGAAGAAGCAGGGCGACACGTGGGTCCCCCTGTACAACGGCCTGCGGTTCCAGGACGGGACGGTACGGCCGTACTCCTCGCTGGTGGACCTCAGGCTGTCGGCCGGCGGGACGGGGCCGATGGCCACGCTCACCCGCTCCGGCCACACCATGTCCCTGACCTGGCCGACCACGCTGCCCACGCCGAGCCTGGACGGCGACACCGCCGTGTACGCCGGCGTGCTCGGGCCGGACGTGGACCTGCGCGTGCGGGCCACCGCGGACGGTTTCGCGCACACGCTGGTGGTGAAGACCCCCGCCGCCGCCCAGGACCCCCGGCTGGCCAGCCTGACCCTCGGCCTGTCCGCGCCGACGCTGACGGTGAGCACCGGCGCCGACGGCACGCAGGAGGCGGTCGACCCCGACAACGGCGCGGTGATCTTCGAGGCGCCCAGGCCCATCATGTGGGACTCGGCGGCCGCGCCCCCCGCGGCGGGCACGGCCCTGGTGGGCGAGGACGGCCCCGTCGACCCCCCGACCACCCACGCCACGGACGGCGCCCCCGGGGACGCCTCGAAGATCGCCACGATCGGCACCGAACTGGGCCAGGGACAGCTCACGCTGACCCCCGACCCGGCCATGCTGACCGCGGCCGACACGACGTTCCCCATCTACATCGACCCGATGTACCGCACGCCGATGAGCTCGGCGAACCTCATGGTGGCCAGCAGCGGGTTCGAGATCTACAACTTCACCAAGGACCAGGGCATGGGCCGATGCCCGATCGGCCTGCCCTCCAGCGGCAAGAGCTGCGGCTCCCCGCACAAGAAGCGGCTGTTCTACCGCATCCCCACCGGCTGGCTGGCCGGCAAGCAGGTCCTGTCCGCCGAGTTCCACGTACGGGAGGTGTGGGCGGCCTCCGGCAGCAAGCGGCCGGTCAACATCCACCTGGCCAAGGCGTTCGGCAAGAACTCCACCTGGAACTCCACCTCCGACAACTGGCTGCGCAAGCTGGACAGCCGCAACGTGGCCAAGGGCTGGTCGGGATGCGCCGCCAAGTCCTGCCCGGCCGGCGACGTGCTGTTCAACGTGACCTCGGGCGTCAAGGAGGCGGCGCAGAAGGGCTGGCGGGACACCACGTTCGGCCTGCGCGCCGCCGACGAGGGCGACCAGCTCGGCTGGAAACGGTTCGAGTCGCGCGCCTACCTCCGCGTGCACTACAACCGGCCGCCGCTGCAGCCGAGGATGAGCCAGCTGGAGATGGAGCCGGGCGGGCCGTGCAAGGGGCCGGGCAGCCCGTCGGTGTTCAACTGGTCCACGCCGAAGCTGATCGCCAAGAACCTCCGCGACCCCGACACCTACAACCGCACGGCCGACAAGGTGCAGGCGGAGTTCCTGGTGTCGTGGAAGAACGCCGCCGGCCAGAACAAGGAATGGCGGTACCTCACGCCGGCCAAGAGCGCCAAGTCCGGCAAGGCGGGCAACAGCTTCATGGCGCAGGTCCCGCGCGGGCTGCTGCCGGAGAACACCGTCGTCAACTGGCAGGTCCGCGCCCAGGACAGCCGCAAGGGCAAGGGGCCGTGGAGCTCGGCAGGGGCGGCGACCGCCTGCTACTTCGTCTTCGACACCAAGGCGCCGCCGCTGCCGGTGATCACCTCGTCCGGGGCCGACGGGTACGTCGCGGAGAACCCCCTCGACCCGGCGCAGACGCCGCAGGACGGCCTGGGCCGCTACGGCCGGTTCGTCATCACCTTCGACCCGTCGGTGACCGAGTGGGCGTACGCGGTCAACGACGACCCCACCCAGTTCCGCAAGAGGACCGCGGGCAGCGCCACCGAGACGGTCCAGATCCTGCCCAAGGTCGTCGGCAGCAACAGCCTCTACGTCCGCGTCAAGGACCAGGCGGGCAACTACTCCAAGGGCTCGGCCGTCTACCGGTTCCGGGTCGCGCCCGGCCGCGGGCCGAAGGCCCACTGGAAGCTCAACGACCCGGCCGGATCCACCACCCTGGCGGAGACCGGCGGCCGTTACCCGGCCCGTACCGCGGGCACGCCGCAGCTCGGCGTGGCCGGTTCCCGCGGCACGGCGATGGGCGGCAACGGCACCACCGCCTTCGCCCGTACCGACGCCGCGGTGCTCGACACCACCAAGAGCTTCACGGTGACCGCGTGGGCGAAGCTGCCGGACGTCCTGCCCTCGTCCTACGCCACCGTGCTGGCCCAGGACGGCGCCAACGTGTCCGGCTTCTGCCTGCGGTACGACGCGCCGAACCGCAAATGGGTGTTCTGGCGCATGAACGCCGACTCGACCTCGGCCGCCTCCGCCAGCGCGTGGTCGGCCAAACAGGCCAGACCCGGCGAGTGGACGCACCTGATGGGCGTCTTCGACTCGGTGGCCAAGAAGGTGCGCATCTACGTCAACGGCGAGCCCGGCACCGAGATGGACTACACCAGCGCCTGGGCGGCCAACGGCCCGCTCACCATCGGCCGGGTCCTGTGGGGCACCCAGCAGCTCGACCACTTCCCCGGCAAGATCGACGACGTCCGCGTCTACGACCGGATCGTCAGCGTCGAGGAGGCGGCGGCGCTGTCCAAGGAGATGCTGACGGTGACGCACAAGTGGCACCTCAACAACGTCCCCGACGACAGCGGCGAGGCGCCCAGAACCCCCGTGAAGCTGTACGGCGCGGCCCGCTTCGTGGCCAAGACCCCCATGAGCAACAGCGTGGTGCCCGGATCTCTGCGTCTGCCGGGCGCGACCGGCGACTACGCGGCCGTCGAGTCGGCCGTGCTGGATCCGCGGGAGAGCTTCACGCTCTCGGCCTGGGTGGAGACCAGCGGCCAGGCGCGCAAGGCGATGACCCTGCTGAACCTGCCCATGGCCACCGGCAGCGCCCTGACCGTGAAGTTCGACCCCGCCCGCGGCGACCCGGAGATGGGCGAGACCGGCCGGTACGTCGTGGAGATCCCCGGCGGCACCGCCGTGGAACACCCCGCCTTCCACACCGGGTTCGGCGACTGGGACCACCTGGCGATCGTCTACCGGGCACGGGAGAAGACGCTGGAGTTCTGGGTGAACGGCACCCTCGAAGCGGCTCCGGAGGCCGAGGTCAAGTCCTACCGCAACGACGTCACCCTGGCGGGCCCCATCACCTCGGCCCAGCTCGGCCGCGGCGGGACGGGACTCAACTGGTCGGGCCACGTCGACGACGTGTGGGTGCTGCGCGGCCCCGCCGACGAGAGCCTGATCGACCTGTTGTCCCTGTGGTCGGAGATGACGACCGTCTCCGAAGACGCGCTCAACGACAACACCCCTGACTGACCCCGCTGCGGGGGCGCCGCGCCGGCGCCCCCGCCGTCCCTCCTCCTTGCTTCCGCTCTCTTCCCTGGGAGGTACGGCATGCGCGTCCATGCCGCACGCCGACGTCGCTCTTCCTGGTCCCGGCTGCTCCGCGCGGCCCTCACGTTGCTGCTCACGGCCGGCCTGATGGTCGTGCCCGCGACGCTCCCGTCCGCGAACGCCGCGTCCGGGCGAGATCGGCCCGAACCCGTCGACCGGGAACGGGTCGTGCCCGGCCGGCCCGCCGCGGTGAAACCACGGATCACCGAACGCAAGGCCCCCGACCCCGTGGCGGCCTGGCCCGCGCCGGGCACGGTCGAGGTGGACCTGGCCGCGCCCCCAGCGTCCCCGGCGTCCGCCGCCGCCCGCAAGGCGGGCGCGCTGTCGGCGACGCCGGCTGACGCCTCCTCCGCCGGGCGGGTGCGGATCCAGACCCACGACCGCGCGGCCTCGCAGCGCGCGGGCGTCGGCGGCCCGATCTTCACCGCGGCCCGCACGTCCAGATCGCCGGGCAAGGTGACGATGAAGGTGGACTACGCCCCCTTCGCCGAAGCCTACGGAGGCGGCTTCGGTTCCCGGGTGCGCCTGGCGGCCCTGCCCGCATGTGCGCTGACCAGCCCGGACAAGGCCGAGTGCCGCCGGGCCGTGCCGCTGAAGGGCCGCAACGACACCGCGGCCAGGACGCTCAGCGCCGACGTCGATCTCGCCGCCGAGCCGATGGTGCTGGCCGTGACCTCCGGGACGTCAGGGGACAAGGGCGACTTCGGCGTCACCTCGCTGTCGCCGTCGGCGACCTGGCAGGTCAGCCCGCAGACGGGCGACTTCACCTGGTCCTACCCGCTGCGGGTGCCGCCGGTGCCCGGCGGGCTGGTGCCGAACCTGGTGGTCAACTACTCCGCGGCCTCCATCGACGGGCGCACCGCGACCACCAACAACCAGGCGTCCTGGCTCGGCGACGGCTTCGAGCTGTCGCCCGGGTACATCGAGCGCAAGTACAAGTCGTGCAAGGACGACGGCGTCCCCAAGGACCCGACCTACCAGGTCGAGCCGATGGACCAGTGCTGGGCCTACGACAACGCCACGCTCGCCCTCGGCGGATCGGGCGGCGAGCTCGTCCCGACCGGCCCCGACACCTGGGTCCTGGCCAGGGACGACGGCACCCGGGTCCAGCGCCTCACCGGCACCGGCACCGACACCGCCAACGGCGACGACGACAACGAGTACTGGCGGGTGACCACCGCCGACGGCACCCGGTACTACTTCGGCAAGAACCGCCTGCCGGGCTGGACCGCCGGCAAACCCCAGACGAACTCCGCCTGGGACGTCCCGGTGTTCGGCGACGACGCCGGCGAACCCTGCCACAAGGACGCCTTCAAGGACTCCTGGTGCCGTCAGACCTGGCGGTGGAACCTCGACTACATCGAGGACACCCACGGCAACGCCGTGACCTTCTCCTACGCCAAGGAGCAGAACCGCTACGGCCGCAACCTGCGCGCCGCCGACGACACCGCCTACGACCGCGGCGGCTACCTGACCTCCATCCAGTACGGCCTGCGCCGCGACGACCTCTTCCCGGCCACGCCGCCCGCGCGGGTCGACTTCACCAACGCCGAGCGCTGCCTGCTGACCGCGGCCGAATGCGCCGACATCGCCGCCCATCCGGCCCGCTGGCCGGACGTGCCCTGGGACATGAACTGCGACGAGGGCACCGAGTGCAAGGACGGCAAGGGCACGGCCTCGCCGAGCTTCTGGACCCGCAAGCGCCTGACGAAGGTCACCACCAAGGTCGTCAACGCGGCGGGCACCGGCCACCGCGACGTGGACTCCTGGGAGTTCAAGCACCTGTGGGGCATCGCCGACGTGGACCGGCAGCTCAAGCTCACCGACATCGTCCACACCGGGCACGCCGGCGCGGAGCCGGTCACCATGCCGCCGGTGAGCTTCGTCTACCAGCAGCTGGCCAACCGGGTGGACAAGCTCGGCGACGACGTCGGCCCGTTCGTCAAGGAGCGGGTGGCCTCGATCCAGAACGAGACCGGCGGCAAGCTCGACGTCACCTACTCGGGGATGGACTGCAGCCCCTCCGACCTGCCGCAACCGGCGAGCAACCGGCGGCTGTGCTTCCCGACGTTCTGGCAGAACTCCAACGGCGGCGCGGACCCGAGCCTGGACTGGTTCCACAAGTACGTCGTCCGCGAGCTGATCCAGACCGACCTGACCGGCGGCGGCTCGGACATGGTCACCCGCTACGACTACAGCATCGGCAAGCCCGCCTGGCACTACGCCGACGACGACGGCATCACGCCGGAGAAGTTCAAGACGTGGTCGGCCTGGCGCGGCTTCGACAAGGTCCGCGTGATCGGCGGCGCCACCAGCGCGGCCAGCGGCGGCACCCCGTCCCAGACCGACTACTGGTACTTCCAGGGCATGCACGGCGACCGCGCGGCGGTCTCCGGCGGCACCAGGTCCGTCACCGTCGAGGACGGCGAGGGCGGCACGTACACCGACCACGAGTCCCTGCACGGCACGACCCTGCGCACCGTGACCTACGACAAGGCCGGCGGCGTGCCGGTGAGCAAGTCGATCAGCACGCCGTGGTACCACCAGACGGCCTCCAGATCCCGTCCCTGGGGCACGATCACCGCCAACCTGACCGGCACCAGGTCCACCCGGAGCTTCGGCCTGGTCGGCCTGTCCTGGCAGCAGACCCGCTCGACCGTGACCGAGTTCGACCTGACCACCGGCGCCGCGCTGACCACCGACGACGAGGGCGAGGTGGGCGTCGCCGGCGACGAGGAGTGCACCAGGACCGAGCTGACCGCAGACGGAGCGCGGGTGCTGCGCCTGCCGGCCCGGGTGACCACGGTGGCCCGCCGGTGCGCCGACACCCCGAACCTGCTCACCGATCTGATCGCCGACGCGCGCACCTACTACGACGACAAGGCGTTCAAGGCGGCGCCCGAGCACGGCGACGTGACCAGGACCGAACGGGGCAGCGCCGCCTCGGCGACCGCGATCACCGGCTACCAGGTGATGGCCCGGTCGAGCTACGACGACCTGGGACGCCCCAAGACCGTCGCCGACGCCGCCGGGCTGACCACCTCGACCGACTACAGCGAGACGCACGGCGTCACCACGCAGGTGACCACCACCACCCCGCGGGCCCGCGCCGACGACCCCGACTCGGCCATGATCACGACCCGGGTGCTCGACCCGGCCTGGGGCCTGGCGACCAAGGAGACCAACCCGGCCGGCAAGGTGACCATCGCGCAGCGGGACGCGCTGGGCCGCACCTCGAAGGTCTGGGGGCCGGGCCGCACGACCAGCATGACGCCCGACAACGAGTACCAGTACCTGGTCAGCGCCGGCGCGATCGTGGCCGTGGGCGCGAAGACGCTGACCAACGAAGGCGGCCAGCAGACGTCGTACACGCTGTTCGACGGATGGCTGCGGCCGAGGCAGTCGCAGGCACCCGGCAAGAACGGCACCGCCAAGGGCCGGATCGTCTCCGACAGCGTCTACAACGGGGCCGGGCAGGTGCACTACACCTTCGCGCCCTACTACGCCGACGGCGACCCCGAGCCCAAGCGGTTCGGGGTGGCGACCGTGGGCGCGGTGGAGTCGCAGTTGTGGAACACCTACGACGGCCGCGGGCGGCTGCTCGCCGAACGGCTGCTGTCCGGCAACAGCGACGGCGACACCAACGAGCTGTGGAACACCCGCTACGAGTACGGCGGCGACTGGACCAAGGTCGTCCCCCCGTCCGGCGGCACCCCGGTCACCACCTACACCGATGTGCACGGCCGTACCCGTGAGATCCAGCAGCAGACGGCCTCCGGGCCGGTCGTCACGAAGTTCGCCTACAACCACCGCGGCCAGCCGGAGTCGGTGACCGGCCCCGGCAACCAGGTCTGGTCCTACGGCTACGACCTGCTCGGCCGCCGGGTGCAGTCGAACGACCCCGACCGCGGCGTCGAGAAGACCGCCTACGACAACCTGGACCGGCCGGTCCTCATGACCGACGCCCGCAACCAGAAGATCGGCATCGAGTACGACGGGCTCGACCGCATGGTCGCCAGGTACGACGCCACCACGTCGTCGCCCGGCACCAAGGTCGCCGAGTGGGTGTACGACACCGTCCGCAAGGGCCAGCTCACCAGCTCCACCCGCATCGTCGGCAACGACCGGTACACCACGCAGGTGGAGGCGTACGACAACCTGGACCGCCCGCAGCGCAGCAGGGTGATCCTGCCCGCCGTCGAGGGCGGCCTCGCGCCCGCCCAGGGGTACGTCTTCGACACCAGCTACAACCTCGACGGCAGCGTCGCCGCGACCAGCAGCCCCGCCGTCGGCGGGCTGCCCGCGGAGAACATCGCCTACACCTACGACGACCTCGGCCGCCTGGTCTCCACCAAGTCCCAGTTGTCGACGTACGTCGTCGGCACCGACTACACCAAGACCGGCCGGGTCATCGGCCTGCGCATGCAGTCCGGCGGCGACGGCAAGCAGATCGACCAGACCTTCGACTACGAGTTCGGCACCGGCCGCCTGGCCAAGGCCACCACCTGGCACTTCGGCATGTCCGGCACCGACCGCAGCACCCAGTACGCCTACCAGCCCGCCGGGAACATCACCCAGATCAAGGACACCTCCCGCGACGGCGTCGACAACCAGTGCTTCCGCTACGACGAGCTGTCCCGCCTGTCGGAGGCCTGGACCCAGGACGGCGACGCGGCCTGCGCCGCCACCGGCGCGAACGCCACCGTCGGCGGGCCGGCCCCCTACCGGGCCGCCTACACCTACGACGACACCGGCAACCGTCGCAGCGAGTCGCTCCACGGCGCCGGCCCGGCGGGCGGCGTCCAGCAGTCGGACCGCACCTACGTCTACGACCCGGCCAAGGTCCACCGCCTCACCACGGTCCCCGGCGCCGCCTCCTTCGCCTACGACGCCTCCGGCAACACCGTCGAGCGCCGCACCCAGGCGAGCAACCAGACGCTGACCTGGGACGCCGAGGGCGAGCTCGTCAAGGTCGACGACGACAAGAAGGGCGAGACCCGCTTCCTCTACACCGCCGACGGCGACCGGCTCATCCGGCGCGACAAGGACGGCACCACGCTGTACCTGCCCGATCTGGAGGTGCACCTGGTCAAGGGGGCCACCAGCCCCACGGCCAGCCGCTACGTCGGCAACGCCATGCGGACCACCACCGGGGTCACCTACGTCCTCGGCGACCACCACGGCACCGCCGAACTGGCCGTCAACGCCGAGACCGGCGCCCTCAGCCAGCGCCGCTACACCCCTTTCGGCACCCTGCGCGGCAGCCAGGGCGCCTGGCCCCAGGATCACCAGCGCGGGTTCGTCGGCGGCATCAACGACACCAGCACGGACCTGACCACGCTCGGCGCCCGCAGCTACGACCCGCTCACCGGCCGCTTCATCTCCGTCGACCCCCTCATCCAGATGGGCGACTCCCAGCAGATGAACGGCTACAACTACGCCAACAACAATCCGTCCACGCTCGCCGACCCCTCAGGCAAGAAACCCTGCTGCACCGGCGTCGCCTGCTTCCACTCCATGGCTCCTCCCTGCGCGCCCGGGGACTACGACAGCCCTGACTGCGAGGGCCCCTGCGATCCGGGCGGAGCCAGGAAGAACCTCGGCAACGCCCGCGACTCGGCACAGAACGAGCGGCAGCAGCACCAGCAGACCGCCAAACGGAACGCGGTGCTCGAAGCCTTGAAGGCCGCAGGCATCGGATTCATCAAAGATTTCCTGAAAATAGACGACATAAAAGGCTGTCTGGGCGGCAGCGTCGGCAGTTGCGTCAGCCTGATCCTGGAATTCGTGCCGGCCAAGAAGATCGGCGGCCTGATCTGGAAACTGTCCACCAGGGTCCGGATGGGCATCAAGATCTACAAGAAGGTGCAGGGCGTCATCAAGGCGGCCCGCCGCGCCATAGAGGCCATCGACGCCAAGATCGACGACATCAACAAGAAGATCGCCGCCCTGGACGGGCTCCTCGCCCGCGTCGCGAAACGCAGCAAGAACCCATCGGCGGGCGGCTCCTGCCCCTTGTCCAACAGCTTCGTCCCGGGAACCAGGGTCCTGCTCGCCGGCGGCTTCAGTAAACCTATCGACCAGCTGAAACCCGGCGACAAGGTCCTGGCCACCGACCCGGAGACCGGCCGTACCGAAGCCAAGGACGTCACCGCCACCATCGCCGGCGAGGGCCCCAAGAACCTGGTCACCGTCACCGTGGACGGTGGCGGCGGCAGCACCCGCGACATCGTCGCCACCGACGGTCACCCCTTCTGGGTGGCGGACGCGGGGAGCTGGCGCGAGGCCAAGGACTTACGTCCCGGCCAGCTCCTCCGTACGGCCGCCGGCACCTACGTCCAGATCAAGGCGGTCAGGGCGTGGACCGCCCAAGCCCGCGTCCACAACCTCACCGTCGCCGACCTCCACACGTACTATGTGGTCACCGGGGACACCTCGGTCCTCGTTCACAACTGCGGAATCCTCGCCGACAACGACCTCATGGTGAAGGCGATGGGGGGCCACACCCGGGCGCTGGCCGAGATCCAGAACGCCTCGACGGTGTACATCACGCCGAACCAGCGACACGAATTCCTCAACGTCACCAATGGGCTGAACGCACGGCGTCGTTTCCTCCAGGAGAACAACATCCAGACGATCACCGGTCAGCAGGCCGAGGAGTGGGCCTCCTCCTCGGAATTCCGGACGGCCTTCAACGCCGTGGTGGGGGAGAAGGGACGCGGTGACGCCGCCTTGGTGGGCTTCGCTGCCGCCAGCGGGATGACCGCGGTGACGATGGAGCGAAACCTGACCAATTTCGTCACACAGACCCTCCGGCTCCCGGGGGTGCCCCTCCGCAGGGTGATGCCCTAGTGAGCAGTTACAACCTGCTGTCCTTCACGGAAACGTGCCCCAGGTGCGGATATACCGGCGAGGCCGAGGCGGAGTTCCAGTTCGGGCTCCTCGAACTGCGGCCTTACCGGGTGGGGGACCGTGTCGAGTGGGGGACGAAGGGCTTGCGATCTCCCTCGGTGCGCCCCGAAGGAGGCGACTTCCAAGGCGCCGGCTATGTCGAGTGCGAGAACTGCCGGAAGGATTACTGGGTCGCCATATCCGTCGAGGCGGACATCATCTCCGCGGTGCGCGTCGATCACGGCAGAAAGGGCTACGTGGATTAGTGCCCGCCCTGCACGCCGGAGAGACCGGCTTCACCCCCGTGAAGCCGGTCTCGGGTGCCGGGGAAACGACTTCTGCATGTGTCCGTGACGCGCTGTTTATGTTCGAGTAAGCGTTACGGAATGTGACTTGCCTCCTCTTGGCGGTTGGTTCGTCTCAGTCGGATATCGCCCACGTATCGGAGCCGCCAAGGTTTCGTCGGACAAATGCGGGATTTGTCTCGGTTGAATATCGGTTGACGGTGGGCTTCGACAATCGGTCAATCATGGGGAGGTGATCGATTCACCGAACGACGGCGTCCGGGTGCTCGGGGCGGTCGAGTTCCGGTGGGCGGGGGCGCCGGTGGCGTTGCGCAGGCGGCAGCAGCGGCTGCTGCTCGGCGTGCTGGCCCTGTCGGCCGGCCGGATCGTCCCGCTCCAGCGGCTGGTCGAGGTGCTCTGGCCCGAGGGGGCGCCGCAGGGCGCGCGCAGGCAGGTCCAGGTGCTCGTCTCGCGGCTGCGCGGCCTGCTCGCGGGCGCCGCCGGGAGCGACGTGGAGGTGCTCGCCACCGGCTCCGGCTACGGGTTGCGCATCGACCCCATGGCCGTGGACGCCCACCGCTTCGCCGTACTGAAGGAGCGGGCCGGGGCCAGTGACGACGACGAGGAGAAGACCGGGCTGCTGCGGCAGGCGCTGGAGTTGTGGCGCGGCCCGGTGCTCGACGAGGCGGCGGTCGGCGCCGCCCGCGACACGCTCTGCGTCAGGCTGGAGGAGGCGCGGCGCGAGGCGATCGAGGAGCACGCCGAGGCGTCGTTGCGGCTCGGCCGGCACCGGCAGGTCCTCGGCGCGCTGGCCGAGGAGGTGGCGACCGCCCCCACCCGGGAACGGCTGGTGGGCCTGCTGATGCTCGCGCTCTACCGCTCCGGCCGCATCGCCGAGGCCCTGGACGCCTTCGAACGGTCACGCGCGCACCTGAGCGAGGAACTGGGGCTCGATCCCGGCCCCGCCCTGGTACGGCTGCGCCTGGACATCCTGCGCGGCGACCCCCGGCTCGGCGGCCGGGCCGGGCAGGGCGGCGCCGGCGGCCCCGAGACCGTCAGGAGGTCCGGGGACCTGGAGGGGGAGGGGCTGGTGATGCTCGGCCTGGGCCGGATCCGCTTCGCCCAGGACCGCTTCACCGAGTCCGTGGCCGCCTACGAGGAGGCCCGGCGGGCCTTCCAGCGGCTCGGCGACCGGCGGCACCTGGCGGCCGCCCTGTCCGGGCTGGGCACCGTACGGGCCGAGGGCGGCTGGTTCGCCGAGGGGGAGACCGACCTGCTGGAGGCGGCCTCCCTCTTCTCCGCCCTCGGTGACCAGGCCGGGCACGCGCACGCCATCTACATGCTGGGCTTCGTGGAACGCGAACGCGGCGACGACGAGCTGGCGCTGTGGCTGCTCAGCCGGGCGCTGGAGACGTACCAGAAGATCGGTGACCTGCGCTGCCAGGCCCTGCTCCAGCGCAGCATCGGCCTGGTGCACCGGGCGAGGGGCGAGTACGGGCACGCCGCGACCAGGACCCGCGAGTCCCGCCGCCTGTTCACCGTCCTGTCCGACCCGCACGGGGCGGCCTACGCCGACCAGTCCCTGGCCAAGATCCGGATCCGCGTGGGCGACCTGCCGCAGGCCGAGCGGGCGCTCCAGGCTAGCCTCCGCGTCTTCACCCGCCAGGACGACCGCTTCGGCCGCGCGCTCGGCCTGCGGACGCTCGGCGAACTGCGCCTGGAGCAGGACGCGACGGCCGAGTCCAGAGCCGCGCTGTCCGCCTCCCTCGACCTGTGGGACACGCTGGAGCTGCCGCTGTGGCGGGCCCGCACGCTCTCCGTCCTGGCCCGTCTGGAGTCGCGCGACGGCGAGGCCGCGCACGCCGGCGCCGCCCGCCAGGAGTCGACCGCCATCTTCAGCCGGATCGGCAGCCGCGAGGGCCGCTGACGTCGCTGGCAAACGGGTGGCAACAGGGGCCGCGTACATTGCGCGGGCATCATCGTCCCGCGCCGAAGGAGAGCCTCATGAGGCGATCAGCCACCGTCAGGGCGGCCGTCCACCGCGTGCTCGTCCTGACGGCGATCCTGCTCTCCTCGCTCACCGTCGCGACCGCAGCGCCGGCCGCCGCGGCCGGACAGAGGGCGGACGCGGGACCGCGGACGGACGCGGGACCGTGGGTGGAACCCGGACTGGCCGGCAGGCTCGACGCCGGAGGCAGGCTCCGGGTCAACGTCGTGACCAGGGATCGCGACGAGCTGGCCGCCGTCGCCGGCTCCGGCGCCGGCCAGGTGCTCCAGACGTTGTCACGCCTGCCCGTGGTCACCCTGCGGACCGACCAGGCGGGCCTGCAGCGGCTCGCCGCCCGGCCGGGCGTGCTCAGCGTGTCCGAGGACCGGCCGGTGCCGCCGGCCCTCGGGCAGAGCGTCCCCCTGATCGGCGGCGACCGCACGAGGGCGGCCGGGCTGACCGGCGCGGGCACCGCCGTGGCCGTGCTGGACACCGGCGTCGCCACCGGCCACCCCTTCCTCGGCAGCCGCGTCGTGGCCGAGGCGTGCTTCTCGCCCGCCGACCCCGACTACTCCGCCACCAGCCTGTGCCCGGACGGCGCCGCCAGGCAGGACGGCCCCGGCTCGGCCGACGCCGAGCGCGGCGGCTGCTCCGACGAGCTGCTGGACTGCTCCCACGGGACGCACGTGGCCGGGATCATCGCCGGTGACGGCGAAGGGATCGACGGCGACGACGGGAGCGGGGTCGCGCCGGGCGCCGACCTCGTGGCCATCCAGATCTTCAGCAGGTTCGACTCCGACGACTTCTGCGGCTCCAGCGGCGCGCCGTGCCTGCTCAGCTTCTCCAGCGCCCAGCTGGCCGCGCTGGAGAAGGTCCAGACGCTGAAGGCGACCCTGCCCATCGTGGCGGTCAACCTGAGCCTGGGCAGCGGCATGCACACCGCGGCCTGCGACACCGACCCGCGCAAGGCCGCGATCGACGCCCTGCTGGCGGCCGGGGTCGCCACCGTCGTCGCGGCGGGCAACGACGCCTACCCGAACGCGGTGGCCGCCCCCGCCTGCGTCTCGTCGGCCGTCGCCGTGGGCAGCACCACCGACGCCGACGCCCTGTCCTCCTTCAGTAACCGCGGGCCGCTCCTGGACCTCCTGGCCCCCGGCAGCGACATCGTCTCCTCCGTGCCCGGCGACCGCTGGGCCTCGATGAGCGGCACGTCCATGGCCGCGCCGCACGTCGCCGGGGCGCTCGCCGTGCTGGGCCAGGCGTTCCCGGGGCTCGGCCCGGCGGCTCTGGAGGCCAAGCTCAAGGAGACCGGGCGCGCGATCTCCTACACCGGCGCCACCACGCCTCGCCTTCAGCTCGACGCCGCCGCCCTGGACGCGACGCCCAGGCCGGGGCCCGACCAGTACTTCCACTCGCGGGGCAGGATCCTGGACAACGTCCGGATCAGCGCCAACTCCACCATGGCCGTGCAGGTGGCGGGCGTGGCCGGGCTGCCCGCGCAGGGCGTGCGGGCCGTCGCGCTCAACGTCAGCGCCAAGGGCGACTTCTTCAACACCGGGACGATCACCGTGCACGCCTCCGACGAGCAGGAACCGGACGGCAAGGTGCTCGCCTACGACACCTCCCGCTACGCCTCCACCATGATCATCGCCAGGGTCGGCGCCGACGGGAAGGTCAAGGTGGTCAACCGCGGGACGGGCCCCGTCAAGGTGACGCTCGACGCGCACGGGCACACCCTCGACAAGGCGGCCGCCGTCGTGGGCGGCACCTACCTGCCCGTCACGCCCGCCCGGGTGGCCGACCACACCGTCATCCCCGCGCTGGGCAACCACGAGCTGTCCGTCGCCGGCATGAACGGCCTGCCCGCCACCGGGGTCGCCCAGGTCGCCCTCACGGTCGTCCTGAAGAGCCCGTCGACCGGCACCGTCCGCGTGTACGCCGCCGGGGACGCCTACCCCGTCGACGCCAACGTCGACTACCCGGCGAACGTCACCACGCAGTTCCACACGATCGTCAAACCGGGCCAGGACGCCAAGATCAACGTGCACAACCTCGGCTACGACAACGTCGAGATCTCCGTGGACGTCACCGGCTACTTCACCACCGAGCGGCGCGGCGCGCCGGTCAAGGCCGTCCGCCCCACGTCGGCGGGACGGGCCCTGGCGATCCCGGCGGGCGGCACCAGGACCGTGCGCTTCACCGGCCTGCCCGCCACCGGCGTCACCGCGGTCGCGCTGACCGTGGCCGCGCGGGGTGCGGCCGCCGGGACCGTCTCGGTGCTGCCGCAGAGCGGGCCCTCGACCGCCCGCGTCGTCTCCTACCCGGCGGGCAAGGACGCCGTCGGGTTCACCACCGCCGCCCTGCGCGCCGACGGGTCGGTGGTGCTGAAGAACGAGGGCACCGGGCAGGTGAGCGTCGACGTCGACCTGTACGCCTACTTCGCGAACGCCTGACCCCCCGGTCACCCGCGCCCGGAACGTCATGCGAACACCGGAAAAGGAGGCGGGCGTATGAGCCCCGCAGTGGTGAACGGCATCCACGCCCGCATGCTCGCGGCCGAACTCAGCCTGCTCAAGGCCGCGTCCGGGCTCGGGCTGGTGCAGCTCGCCGGGCACACGCACTGCAGCAAGTCCTCGCTCCAGCGCTACCTCAGCGGCAAGCTGCTGCCGCCCCGCCAGGCCGTCGAGGCCATCAGCAAGGCGTGCCGCGGCGACACCGCGCGCCTGGTGGCGCTGTGGGAGCTGGCCGTGGCCGGTCCTCCCGAGCGGCGGCGTCCGGCGCAGCTCCCGCACGACGTGCCGGGCTTCACCGGCCGCTCCGCCGAGCTCGCCCGCCTGGCGGACCTGATGCCGGACTCCGGCAACGCCATCGCGATCGCGGTGATCGACGGCGTCGCCGGCGTCGGCAAGAGCGCGCTCGCCGTGCACTTCGCGCACCGCGTGGCCGGCCGGTTCCCGGACGGCCAGCTCCACCTCGACCTGCGCGGCTCCGACGCCGAACGGGGGCCGCTGCCGCCCGCCGAGGCGCTGGCCCAGCTCGTCCGGGCGCTCGCCCCGGACCTGCGGCGCCTGCCCGGCGACGTGGGGGAGCGGGCGGCCCTGTTCCGCAGCCTGATCGGCGGCCGGCGCATGCTCGTCCTGCTGGACGACGCCGCCGCCACGGACCAGGTCCGCGCGCTGCTGCCCGGCAACCCCGGATGCCTGGTGCTGGTGACCAGCCGCCACCGGCTGGGCGGACTGGTCGCCCGGGACGGCGCCCACCACATCGCGCTGAGCACCCTGACCGCCGCCGAGTCCGCCGACCTGCTGGCCGCCGCCGCCGGCGCCGAGCGCATCGCCGCCGAGCCCCGGGCCGTCGCCGGCATGACGCGGTTGTGCGGATACCTCCCGCTGGCCCTGCGCATCCTGGCCGAGCACCTGGTCGTGAACCCGTCGCTCACCATGAAAGACCTCGTCAGCGACCTCGACGGCGACCTCCCCGCGGAACACCGGACCACCGGCGGGGCCCAGGACCGGCTCCCCGCCCGCGAGGACGCCGCCGCCGTGCGGACGGTGTTCCCCAGGTCCTACCGCGCCCTGCCGCCGCCGGCCGCGCGGGCGTTCCGGCTGCTGGGCCGGCAGGGCTGCCTGGAGCGGCGCTGAGCATTCGGCGGGCCGCGGCGGGCGGCGCCGTCAGTCGACCACGTTCAGCCGGTTCGGGATGGTGTTGAGCTCCTCCGGGCCGTCCGCCGTCAGCAGCACGGTGCCGCCGATGCAGACGCGCTTGCCGTCGCGCAGGGCGTTCGGCTCGAACGCGAAGGCGTGCCCCTCGGTGATCTCGAAGTCGCCGTCGAGCCCCATGCCGCTCGGCAGCCTCTCCAGGCGCGACAGCGCCGGGTCGACCTCCGGGTGCAGGCGGGTGGCACTGTTGTAGAGCGGCGAGACCGTCTGCACCATCGGGCCGGTGTTCCAGGTGCGGGAGCGGTGCAGCGGCTCCTCCATGACCGCCGCGAGCTCGGAGAAGCGCAGCCCGGGGCGGAGCGCGGCCAGCCCCGCCTCGTAGGACTCCCGGCACACCTCCTCCAGCTCGCGCAGCAGCGCGTCCGGCTCGCCGACGCACACGTCGATCTGCTGCTGCGACTCCATGCCCCCGTAGAAGGCGAAGATCTCCGCCGCGACGGTGTCGCCGCGCCGGAGAACGTGCGGCGCGCCGCCCATGCCGAACCACTCGGGGATGTTCCAGGCGAAGCCCGACCGTCCCGCGCGCTCCAGCATGAACGGCCGGCGCGTCCAGCCGCCCCCGGCGATGACCGCCTGGAAGGAGGCGGCGGCGATCTCGTGCTCGTTCGCGCCTTCGCGCGCCTGCCCGACGAACGCCGCGCAGGCGGCCTGGCGCAGGAGGACCTGCTCCTCCGGGCTCTTGACCAGCGCGAGCGACTCGTACTCGCCGGAGATGTCGACCCAGGTGACGTCGGGGAGCAGCGAGAGCACGCGCGTCCACTCGCCGTACGGGATCACCCCGGACCAGTCGCCGACGACGGCTGAGCGGTCCTCCGCGCGCGCCACCCGCCGGGCGGCCGGCCCGGCGGGCCGGCCCGGTCAGCGGGCGTGTCCCGCGCGCAGCCAGGAGACGTAGTCGGCGACCCCGGACCCGGTGTCGTAGGCGGGCTCGAAGCCGGTGTCCTCGCGCAGCCGGGTGATGTCGAGGCACATGTCCCGGCCGGGGCCGGCGGGGTCGCGGCCCTCGCGCAGCTCGACGTGCGCGCCGGGCACGGCCCGCCGGATCGCCGCGGCGACCTCGCCGTTGGTGGTCATCCGGCCGGTGGCGACGTTGTACGTGCGGTGGCGCAGCCGCTCGGCCGTCTGCAGCAGCGCGATGGCCCGCCCGCAGTCCTTGACGTGGCACAGGTCGCCGCCGTCCCCGGCGTACGCGCCCCAGGCGGGGCTCGTCAGGTCCGGCGCGGCGCCCCGCACGGCGGCGTGCACGAGCTGCGGCAGCAGGAAGAACGGCGAACGCGCGTGGCCGAGCGGCCCCCAGATCGCGCCGATGCGGAGGTTGACCAGCTCCAGCCCGGCGGTCTCGGCCAGATGGCCGGCCATCAGCTCGCCGATCTTCTTGAACGTCGGGATCGGGTGACCGGCCGCCATCGTCAGCGGCAGGTCCTCGGCCAGCGGGCTCGGGGCCTCGACGCCGCCGTAGACGCCGATGGTGCTGGCCAGGCCGAGCCGGGACACCTGCCATTCGGTGGCGGCGTGGAAGATGTTGAGCAGGCTCGCGACGGACTTCTCGACCCCCTCGACCGGCTCGTACGCACCGACCGGCCAGGGCACCGAGCCCGCCAGGTGCACGATTCCGGTGATCCTGTGCCGGTCGCCCAGTGCGAGCAGCGCCGCCCGGTCGGTGAGGTCGGCCCGCTCGACGACGAGCCGCCCTTCGGCCTCGCCGGCCAGCGGCGCGGGCACCTCGGGGGCCCGGCGCTGGACGAGCACGACGGATTCGCCGAGGTCGAGCAGCGCTCGCGCGGTGTGCGTGCCGATGAAGCCGAGCCCGCCCGTGATGAGGATCATTACCCCAACTCCTTGTCATCAGTACAACTGATCGTCAGTAGCACTGATGATTAACGTAGTGCGAGGACCTGGCGGCTGTCCAGCCAGGGCTCACGCGCGAAGGCCGAGGTGAACCCGGGGGGCGGCGGATCCTGATTCATCCCGCTAAAGTTCATGATTCGGTACCGCTGCTGTCCCAGGAGTCACCGCCTCATGCCGAACGCCGAGCCCTTACGTCCAGGAGATCCCACGTCCTTGGGGGCCCACCGGATCACCGGATGGCTGGCCTCCGGCGGGCAGGGGGTCGTCTACCTCGGCCAGGGGCCGGACGGGCGGCCCGTGGCCGTCAAGGTCCTGCACGGGATCGTGGCCGGTGAGCGGTTCGCCGCCCTGACGGAGGCGGCCCGCCGGGTGGACTCGCCGGGCGTCGCGCGGGTGCTCGACGCGGCCTGGGGACGGCTGTCGTACATCGTGAGCGAGTACGTGGAGGGGCCGTCGCTGGCCGAGGTGGGCCGGCTCGGCGGCGGCAACCTGCGCCACCTGGCGGTCGGCACGGCCACGGGGCTGGCCGCGGTGCACCGGGCGGGGCTCACGCACGGCGACCTCAAGCCGTCCAGCGTGCTGCTCGGCCGCGACGGCGCGCGCCTGGTCGGCTTCGGCACCGCGGGCACCGGCCCGGGTTCCGGCCGCGCCGGCGCGGGCACCGGCCCCGGGCACGGCTCCGACGGCGGCGCGGTGGCCTACATGGCGCCGGAGCAACTGGACGGGCGCGCGGCCGGGGCGGCGGCGGACGTCTTCGCCTGGGCGTCGGTGATGGTGTTCGCGGCCACGGGCCGGCCGCCGTTCGGCGACGACGCCCCGCCCGCGGTCGCCGGACGCATCCTGCGCGGCGACCCCCAGCTCGGCGACCTGCCGGACCCGCTGCGTGACATCGTCCGCGCCTGCCTGACCAAGGATCCGCAGGCCCGCCCGCCCATGACGGCCGTCCTGCCCCTCGTGCTGGGCGAGCCGCACGCCGCCGCCGCGGAGCCTGCCGAGGACTCTCACCGCCGGGACGCTCCGGAGGAGGCGGCCGATGGTCCGGTCCCACTACCGGCGGAGCGGTCCAGGTGGGCCGTGGGACGGCGGTCGCCGGTGCTGGTGCTGGCGGCCGGGGCGGTGGCCGTGTCGGTGGCGGCCGGCGTGGTGGTGTGGAACTCCGGCAAGCGCCAGGCGGACGCCGAGGTGCGTTCCGCCCGTGAGCCCGTGCGGACGTCCGCCTCGGCGGGACCGTCGAGGCACGGCACGGCCGCGTCGAGGCCCACGAGGACGCCGCAGGGCCGCGCGACCCGCCCGACCCCCACCGCCACGGTCCCGGCGGAACGCTCCACGACGCCGCCCGCCACCATGCGGAGGGCCGGGTTCGCCCTGGCGTACGTGCGCGTGCAGGGCTCCTCGAAGATCAACTCCGCCGGGGTCACCTGCTACACCGGCGCGGTGAACTTCGCCGCCGGAGTGAACGCGACCCGCCCCGGCGCCGCCTACTCCTACCAGTGGCTCTACGACGGCAGGGTCATCGAGCGCGGCTCGTCCCGCTTCCCCGCGGACAGCCGCAGCGGCTACGTGAGCTCCAGGAGGCTCATCACCCCGGCGGGCGGCAGGCACACCGTCGCCTACCGGATCCTGACCCCGTCGCCCAGGACGAAGGCGGTCAGGTTCACCATGTGCGCGCCGTAGGCGGGCACGAGAAGGGCGGGCCCGCGTGGTGCGGACCCGCCCTGATGGCAGCCACGGGCATCACAGCCCGTAGCTGACCACCCAGTATCCGTTGTACCGTCCGCCGTAGCAGGCCAGCCTGGTCGGGCTGTGCCAGCTACGGACCACGGCGCCACCGCCGAGGCGGCAGCGGAGCGAGGTCACGTACCGGTAGTTGTAGCCCCAGTCGCGGTCGCCGTCCCGGTAGCGGTCGTCGTCGCGCTCCTCGTCCCGGTAGCGGTCGTCGTCCCGGTAGCGGTCGTCGTCGTCGTACCGGTCGTCGTCCTTGCAGTCGTCCTTGTGCCGGTCGTCGTCCTTGTACCAGGCGTGCTCCTTGCCGTGGTGGTCGTCGTCCTTGCACTGGTCGTCGTCCTTGTACCAGGCGTGCTCCTTGCCGTGGTGGTCGTCGTCCTTGCAGTCGTCCTTGTGCCGGTCGTCGTCCTGCCACCAGGAGTAGTCGTCGCCGTGGTCGTCGTCCTTGCAGCGGTCGTCCTTGTGCCGGTCGTCCTTGTCGCGGTCGCCGTCCCACGGACGGTCGCCGTCCCAGTGGTGGTCGCCGTGGTGCCTGTGGTGGTTGTGCCACCACGGGTCGTCGGCGAGGATGTACGGACCCCTGACGTCGTAGTCCGGAGCCACGTACGAGAACGGCTCCGGGCCCGGGTCGGCGGCAGCCGGACCGGCGGTGACGAGCGGAAGAGCGCCTGCGGTGGCGCAAGAGACAAGTGTTGCGATGAGTCGTCGCATCACACCGATCCAATCACTGTCGATGATCTAACCGCTACAGATAGTAACCGCAGGTCAGCGACTTGAAACGCGGCCCGGAGGGCTCCGTGTCACCCCTTCGGAAGCCCTTTGCGCGCTGAACGGCAGGCAACAGAATCCCTCAAGACCCCTTGACTTCACACGCGAACCCCCGGACGATCCTGTTTGATTTAGTCGGATCATGTTGGGTTCCCCCGCTCGGTGTTGAAGGAGTCCCATGCGTGCGATCCTTCGGTCAACCCTCGCCCTGGCCCTTGCCGCGACCTGCCTGACCGCCGTCGCGCCCCCCGCCGCCGCCCTGGAGAACGGCCTGGCCAGAACGCCTCAAATGGGGTGGAACGACTGGAACAGCTTCGGCTGCTCGGTCAGCGACACCCTCGTCAGGCAGACGGCCGACGCCATGGTCGCCTCCGGCATGGCCGCGGCCGGCTACACCTACGTCAACATCGACGACTGCTGGTCCACCAGGACCCGCGACGCGGCCGGCGACCTCGTCCCCGACCCCCAGAAGTTCCCCGGCGGCGTCAAGGCGGTCGCCGACTACGTGCACGCCAAGGGGCTCAAGCTCGGCATCTACTCCTCGGCCGGCACCACGACCTGCGCCGGCTACCCGGCCAGCCTGGGCAACGAGCGCAGGGACGCGGCCCTGTGGGCGTCCTGGGGCGTGGACTACCTCAAGTACGACAACTGCGGCGACCACCTCGGGCAGAGCGCGCAGCAGCGCTACACCGCCATGCGCGACGCGCTGGCCGCCACCGGCCGGCCCATCCTCTACAGCCTGTGCAACTGGGGCCAGGACAGCGTCTGGACCTGGGGCATGCCGGTCGGCAACTCCTGGCGCACCACGGGCGACATCCAGGCGAACTGGGGCTCGGTCATGGGCATTCTGGACAGCCAGGCGGGGCTCGCGGCATACTCGGGGCCGGGCGGCTGGAACGACCCCGACATGCTGGAGGTCGGCAACGCCGGGCTCACGGCCACCGAGTCACGGGCCCACTTCAGCCTGTGGGCGCTGCTCAACGCGCCGCTCGTCGCGGGCAACGACCTGCGCTCCATGAGCGCCGAGACCCGGACGATCCTCACCAACGGCGAGGTCATCGCCGTCGACCAGGACTGGGGCGGCCGCCAGGGCCACAAGATCGCCGACAGCGGCGACCTGGAGGTCTGGCGCAAGCCGATGGCCGCGACCGGCACGGGCACGGGCTCGGCCGCCGTCGTGCTGCTCAACCGGGGCGGCGCCGCGGCCACCGTCTCCACCACCGCCTCCGCGCTCGGCCTCGGCGCCGCCGCCACCTACTCCGTACGCGACCTGTGGGCCCACACGACCGGCTCCTCGGCGGGCACGATCAGCGCCTCCGTCCCCGCCCACGGAGCCGCCATGTACGTCGTCACCGGCGGCGGCGCGCCCCCCGCGGCCACCGCGCTCAAGGGCGCCGGCTCCGGGAGGTGCCTGGACGTGCCCGGCGCGTCCCAGACCAGCGGCACCCAGGTCCAGATCTGGGACTGCAACGGCGGCGCCAACCAGCAGTGGACCCCCACCGCCGCGGGCGAACTGCGCGTCTACGGCGGCAAGTGCCTCGACGTGTACGACCGCGGCACCGCCGACGGCACCCGCGTGATCATCTGGGACTGCAACGGCCAGAGCAACCAGCAGTGGCGGCTCGGCGCCGACGGCACGGTCACGGCCGTCGGCGCGAACAAGTGCCTCGACGTACCCGGCAACGCCACCGCCAACGGGACCAGGCTCGTCATCTGGACCTGCAACGGCGGCGCCAACCAGCGGTGGACCCGGGCCTGACCCGGCTCAGGCCGCACCCAGGCCGCACCCAGGCCGTGCTCAGGACACGTGCAGGACGATCTTCCCCTGGATGTGGCCCCGCTCGGCGCGTTCGTGCGCCTCCGGGGCCGCCGCCAGTGGGAAGACGCTGTCGACGCCGACGCGCAGCCGCCCGGCGTCGATCAGCTCGGCCAGCGCGGCCATCTGCGCCCCGTCGGAGTGCACCTGGCCGCCGCGGCGCACGATGCCGCGCCGGGCGAGCTCCTCGTCGTGGTAGTCGCCGTGGAAGACCGGGCTGAGCGTGCCGCCGTCCTTGAGCGCGGGCAGCAGCGTGTGGCCGCCGGGGCCGCCCACGGTGTCGATCAGGCAGTCCACGTCGCGCACCGCGTCCTGCGGCCGGACCCGGGTGTAGTCGACGAACTCGGCCACGCCCAGGTCCTTCAGGAACGCCTCGTGCCGGCCGGAGGCCACGCCGATGACGTACGCGCCCAGGTCCGCGGCGAGCTGGGCGGCGAAGTGGCCGACGCCGCCGGCCGCGCCGTTGACCAGGACCCGGCTGCCGGACCGCAGCCCGATGATGTCGTGGACGTACTGGTAGGCGGTGAGCCCGGCCATCGGCACGGCGGCGGCGGTGACGTGGTCCACCGAGGCGGGCTTGCGGGCCAGGTGGCCGGCCGGGGCGGTGGTGTACTCGGCGTACCCCCTGCCGCCCTCGTCGCCGATGCGCGGGAAGCGGACGAGGCCGTACACCTCGTCGCCCTCCCGCCACTCGGTGACGCCGTCGCCGACGGCCGTCACGACGCCCGACACGTCCGAGCCGGGCGTGAAGGGCAGCGTGATCTGCGGCCGCATCGAGGGCGGAATGTCGGCGAACCCCCGGCGGGCGTACCAGTCGGGCGGGTTGAGCGCGGCGGCGCGCACCTGCACCAGGACCTCGCCCGGCTTCGGCACGGGCACGGGGATCTCCTCGAGCCGCAGGACCTCGGGGCCGCCGATCTCGTGCACGCGGATGGCCTTCATCATCGATTCTCCTCGGGGAGACGGGCGCCGCTATGATGCGGAGCAGTGTTCCGGATCATAATCGGAGCACTGCTCCGTTTGTCAATCGCCGGAAGGTATCGGATGACCTCCACACCCCGGAACCAGCGCGCGGACGCCCAGCGCAACCGGGAGCGCATCCTGGCCGTGGCCGCCGCCGTCATCGAGGAGCAGGGCACGGAGGCGTCCCTGCGCGACGTCGCGCGCCGCGCCGAGGTCGGCTTGGGCACGCTCTACCGGCACTTCCCGACCAGGGAGGCGCTGCTGGAGGCGCTGCTGCGGCAGCGCTTCGACCTGCTCGCCGAACGCGCCAGGACGCTGGCCGGCGCCGCGCCGCACGAGGCGCTGGTGGAGTGGCTGCGCTCGTTCGTCGCCGGCGCGGGCGCCTACCGGGGGCTGGCCGCCTCGATGATGGCCACGATCAACGACGAGGGCTCGCCGCTGCACGCCTCCTGCCACGCCATGCGCCAGGCGGGCGGACGGCTGCTGGAACGCGCCCAGGCCGCCGGCGAGGTGCGCGCCGACGTGACCGGGCTCGACCTGTTCGCGCTGGCCAGCGCGGTGAGCTGGATCGCCGACCAGGCCCCCTCGCTGGCCGCCCGCGGCGACCACCTGTTCGGCCTGATCATGGACGGCCTGCGCCCCCCGGAGCGGCTCACCGGCCCGGCGCCCACCCGAGCGGCACCAGCCTGAGGTCGAACTCGACCTCCTCGTACGGCCCGTCCATTTCCCAGCCCCCGGTCCGCGGAACCGGCCGCCGCACCAGCTCCTCCTTGACCGCGAACGCGGCGTCGGAGCCCAGGTAGGGGTCGCCGGCCAGGAACACGTGCGTGGTCAGCGGCCGGTGGCCGGGCGCGGTGACCTGGTAGTGCAGGTGGGCCGGGCGCATCGGGTGCCGCCCGATCGCGCGCAGCAGCCGGCCGGCGGTGCCGTCGGTGGGCACCGGGTAGCTGCTCGGGCGGACCGTGCGGAACCAGTAGCGGCCCTCGGTGTCGGCGGTGAACAGGCCGCGCAGGTTGCCGGGCCGCTGGGCGTCGTCCTGGCTGTCGTACAGGCCGTTGTCGGCCGCCTGCCACAGGTCCACGGTCGCGCCCGGCAGCGGCGTGCCGTCGCAGGACAGCACCCGGCCGTGCACGACCATCGGCGTCCCGCGACCGCGCTCGGGCCCCTCGCTGATCCACGCGCCGGGCTCGCGCCCGGGGGCGGGGGAGTGGAAGGGGCCCTCGACCGAGGAGGGCGTCATGTTCTCCGGGCCGGCGTGGTTGACGTCGTCCACGGCGGAGGTGAGGCCGAGCATGTCCGAGAGCAGCACGAACTCGTCGCGGTCCGGCGTGCACCACCTGCCGGTCTGGGTGAGGAAGGCGAGCCCGGCCCGCCACTCGGCCTCGGTGGGACGCACCTCGTCCACGAACGCGTGCAGGTGGGCGATCAGCGCGGAGACGATCTCGCCGACCCGTGGGTCGGGGGCGTCCACCTGGTCGAGCACCTGCCGCACGAGCTTGTCTGTCATGGCGACCGTCCTTGACGGGGACCGTGGGGGTTCATTATCCGCATCCGGCCGGGGCCCGGGGAAGGCTCAGGCCAGGACGCGGACCACACCGGCGAACAGGCGGGGCAGCCGGCGCGCCGCCGGGACCACCAGGCGGGCCGTGCCGGGGCGGCGGGCGGCCTGCACCAGCGCCGCGGTCAGCAGCCGGTGCGTGCGCGACAGGCGCAGCCACGCGCCGTCGTAGTCCTGCGGGCGGTCCGCCGCCAGGCAGCCGACCAGCAGCTCCGCCGAGCGCACGGCCAGCGAGACGCCCTCGCCGGTGAGCGCGTCCACGTAACCGGCGGCGTCGCCGACCAGCAGTACGCGGCCGGCGCGGCGGGAGCGCACCGCCTGGCGCAGCGGGCCCGCGCCGCGCACCGGGGTGACGGCCGGGCCGCTCAGGCGGCGGGCCAGCCCGGGGAAGCCGCGCAGGTGCTCCTCGAAGCCGCGCCGCGCCGAGCTGAGCACCGCGACGCCCACCAGGTCGTCGCCGACCGGCGTGACGTACGCCTCGCCCGCCCCCGACCAGTGGACCTCGACGAAGTCGCTCCACGGCTCGATCCGGTAGTGCCTGCGCAAGCCGTACCGGCGGGGGCCGCGTACCGGCAGGTCGAGGCCGAGCGAGCGGCGCAGCGGCGAGTGCAGGCCGTCGGCGGCCACCAGCCAGCGGGCCCGCAGCCCGATCGCGCGCACGCCGTCGCGGTCCTGGTCGGCGCGGGTGATGCGGCCGGTGACCGTCTTGACGCCCAGCTCGGCGGCCCGCTGCCAGAGCGCGGCGTGCAGGCTCGTGCGCCGGACGCCGAGCCCCGGCCCGGCGGCGAACGCGGCCCGCGCCTCCCGCCGCCCGTCGAGGTAGTGGATGCCGCGGAACCCCCGCCCCTCGACCGGCGCGCCCATCGCCGTCAGCGCGGCCACCCCGCCCGGCATGACGCCCTCGCCGCACGCCTTGTCCACCGGCGCGGCCCGCGGCTCGACGACGACCGCCTCCATCCCGGCCAGCGCCGCGTGAATGGCCGTGGCCAGCCCCGCCGGCCCGCCCCCCGCCACCAGCACGTCGATCACCGGCCCACCTCCCGGCGGCCCGCCGCCAGCGCGTCGATCACCGGCTCACCCCCTGGCCGCCAGGGCGAGGGCGGCGTTCTCGCAGCGGATGCGCACCACCATCAGCGCGGCGTTGAGCAGCGTGAACGCCAGCGCCGTCAGCCACGCCGTGTGCACCAGCGGCAGCGCCAGCCCCTCGGCCGCCACCGCCACGTAGTTGGGGTGCCGCAACCACGCCAGCCGGTACGGCCCCCGCCGCACCAGCGGCAGCCCCGGCACCACGATCACCTGCGTGTTCCAGCGCGGCCCGAGCGCGGTGATGCACCACCACCGCAGCGCCTGAGCCGCCACGACCACCGCCAGCATCGGCCAGCCGAGCGCGGGCACGAACGGCCGCCCGGCCAGGGCCACCTCCAGCGGCGCGCACACCAGCAGCCCGGTGTGCAGGGCCACCATCCACGGATAGTGCCCCCGCCCGGTCACGACGCCGCCGCGCGCCATGCTCCACGCGGCGTTGCGCTTGGCGACGACCAGCTCGGCCAGGCGTTCCAGGCCGACGAGCACGATGAGCACCAGATACCAGGTCACAGGCCAACCACCAGCGGATCGCAGGGACGGGGCACTACCAGCGCAGCAGGACGAGCTCGGAGCAGAAACCGGGGCCCATCGCGATGACCAGCCCCCAGCTCCCCGGCGCGGGCGGCTCCCCGGCCAGGGTGTCGCCGAGCACGTGCAGGACCGAGGACGACGACAGGTTGCCGTTGGCCGCCAGCGAGCGCCACGTCACGTCGAGCGCGCCCGCGGGCAGCTCCAGCACCTCCGACACCGCCTCCAGCACCTTCGGCCCGCCCGGATGGCACACCCACGCCGTCACGTCCTCGGCCGTGATCCCGTGCTCGGCCAGGAACCCGTGCACGTCGTCGGCCAGGTAGCGGCGCACCACGGCGGGGACGCTGGCGTCCAGCATGACCCGGAACCCGGTGTCGCCCACCTGCCAGCCCATGACGTGCTCGGAACCGGGATACAGATGGCTGCGGGTGGCGACGACCGTGGGCCCGGCAGCGGGCCCGGCAGTGGACCCGGGAGTGGGCCCGGGAGTGGGCCCCGCCGTGCCCCGCCCGCTGCCGCTGGCGACCACGGCCGCCGCGCCGTCGCCGAACAGCGCGCTGGCGACCAGGTTCGCGGGCGAGGAGTCGCCGCGCTGCAGGGTCAGCGAGCACAGCTCCACCGACAGCAGCACGGCCACGTGGTCCGGCCAGCCGCGCAGGTAGTCGTGCAGCCGGGCGATGCCCGCCGCGCCCGCCACGCAGCCCAGCCCGAAGACGGGCACCCGCTTGACGTCGGGGCGCAGCCCGAGCGCGGCGGCCAGCCGGGCGTCCACGGACGGCGCGGCGATGCCGGTCACCGACGTGAACATGATCATGTCCACGTCGGTCGGCTCCAGCTCGGCGGCGTCCAGGGCGGCTTTCACGCTCTCCAGCCCCAGCTCGACCGCGACGGAGACGAAGGCGTCGTTGGCCGCGCCGAAGCCGTTCAGCTTCTCGTAGCGGTCGATGGGGAGGGCGAGGTTGCGGTGCTCCACGCGGGCGCTGCGGTGCAGGCGGTCGAGGAGGCGGCGGTCGGCGCCGTCGGGCAGGCACAGGCGGGCGGCCATGTCGGTGAGCTCGGACTGCGGGTAACGGTGAGGAGGGAACGCGCAACGGACTGCGGAGATTCGGGTCATGCAGTGCTCCCTCGACAGGTCGCCCACAACACTCACTCCCCGCACGCTTCCCGCAAGGATGGTCATTTAAGCCATACGCGGCGCGTGGGAATTCTCGCCCCGGATCTTCCGGTCTACGATCACCGTGTGACCGACCCGGATCCCGTGCCCGCGGCCGTCGTGCGCGGCGGGCCGGTCCGTACGGCCGTCGTGCTGGCGCTGGCCTGCCACCCGGGCCCGACCGTGGCCGTGACCGCCCTGGTCACCGCGCTGGCCGTGGCGGCGGGCCGAGGCCCGGCGGGCTGCGTCCTGGTGGCCGCCGCCGTGCTGGCCGGGCAGCTGTCGATCGGCTGGTGCAACGACGCGCTCGACGCAGGGCGCGACGCCGCCGCCGGGCGCACGGGCAAACCGGCCGCCGACGGCACGGTGAGCGTGACCGCCGTGCGGGTGGCCGCGCTGGCGGCGCTGGCCCTGTGCGTGCCGCTCTCGCTGGCCTCGGGCCGTACGGCGGGGCTGGCGCACCTGGTGGGCGTGCTGGGGGCCTGGGGGTACGACTTCGGCCTGAAGGCCACCGTCCTGTCGTGGGCGCCGTACGCCGTCGGGTTCGGGGTGTTGCCGGCGTTCGTGACGCTGGGCCTGCCCGGGGAGCCGTGGCCGGCGTGGTGGGCCGTCGCGGCGGCGGCGCTGCTCGGCGTGGGCGCACACCTGGCCAACGTGCTGCCCGACATCGAGGGCGACCTGGCGACCGGCGTGCGCGGGTGGCCGCAGCGGCTGGGGGCGGCGCGCGTCCGGGTGCTGGTGCCGGTGCCGCTGCTGGCCGCCACCTGCCTGCTCGTCCTCGGGCCCGCGGGCGGCCCCGGCGTGGCGGGGTGGGCGGCCATGGCGGCCGCGGTGCTGCTCGCGGCCGGGGGAGCGGTGCTGGCCGGCCGGTCCGCGCGGGCGCCGTTCGTCACCGCCATCGCCGTGGCGGCCGTGGACGTGCTCCTGCTGCTCGCCAACGGCGCCGCCCTGACGGCCTGAGCCGAGGCGCCGCCCTGACGGCCTTGAGCCGTGGCGCTGCCCTGAGTCGTGGCGCTGCCCTGAGCCGCGCCGCCGCACTCCCCGGCGCGAGCCGTGGCGGTGGTTCAGCGGGGCAGGCGCGCCGCGCCGCGCAGCCAGCGCAGGCCCACCGCCAGGGCCAGCGGCGCGGGCACCGTCCCGGCCCCGAGCCCGACCTCCACCAGCAGGTCGAACACCTCCTTGCGGCGCGCGGCGGTCGCGATGGCCGCGTCGATGAATCCCGGCGACTGCGCCAGCCGGGCCAGCACGTCGGTCGTGCGCAGGTGCCGCCCCAGCGCGCCGCGCAGCTTGGCCCGGTACCGCGCCAGCGGGTCGCCCGCCGCCTCACCCGCCGATTCGACCACCGCCTCGGCCGCCAGCCGCCCCGACAGCAGCGCGTAGTAGATGCCCTCGCCGGTCAGCGGGTTGATCAGCCCCGCCGCGTCCCCGGCGAGCAGCACCCGCCCGGCGCCCGGCGCGGGCCGCCCGGTCGACAGCGGCAGGTGATGGGCGCGCAGGTCGCGCGCGGGCCGGTCGGGCAGCAGCTCGGCCAGCCTGCCGTGCAGCACCTGGCGGCCCGGCGCCCCCGCCGCCCGCAGCCGGGGCAGCAGCATGCCGAACCCGACGTTCGCGGTGCCGTCGCCGATCGGGAACGACCACGCGTAGGCCGGCCAGCCCGCCCGCTGCATCGCGATGAGCTGCACGTCGTCGGCCTCGGGCACGTCGGCGTAGCCGCGCACGGCCAGGGCGGTGTGCCGCTCGCCCGCCGCGGGCAGGCCGATCAGCCGACGCACCGCCGAGTAGGCTCCGTCGGCCGCCACCACCGCACGGGCCCGCAGCCGCCCGTCCAGGACGACCCAGGACCCGTCGTGGGCCAGCTCCCTGACGCGGTGGCGGCGCACCTCGACGCCCCTGGCCCCGGCCGCCTCCACCAGCCGCGCGTCGAACACCCGGCGCGGCACCACGTGGTTGGGCCGGGCCGCCTCGGCCGAGACGCGCAGCCCGCCCGGCGAGACCACGGTCAGCCGGGGCGTGGGCCGGTAGTCGTCGATGAGGCCCGGCAGTCCCAGCCGGTCCAGCTCGTCGCGCCCGTGCGCGGCGATGCCGTCGCCGCACGGCTTGTCGCGGGGGAAGCCGGCCCGGTCGAGCAGGACCACGCGCAGGTCCGGACGCAGCTGGACGGCCCGCAGCGCCGCCGCCGAGCCCGCCGGTCCCGCGCCCACGACCGCCAGGTCCCATTCCTCACCCATGCGAGGTCTTGTCCCACTCGGCGCGGTGGGGGAAACCCGTTCCCGCCGGGTCAGGCCCGCGACAGCGCGCGGGCGGCGTGGATCAGGGGCACGTGGCTGAACGCCTGCGGGAAGTTGCCCACCAGGCGCCCGTAGCGCGGGTCGTACTCCTCGGCCAGCAGCCCGACGTCGTTGCGCAGCTCCAGCAGGCGTTCGAACAGCTCCCGCGCCTCCTCCTTGCGGCCCTGCATCGCCATCACCTCCACCAGCCAGAAGCTGCACGCCAGGAACGCGCCCTCACCGCCGGGCAGGCCGTCGACGTCGTTGTCGGCGGCCAGCGGGTAACGCAGGACGAACCCGTCGGACATGAGCTCCTTCTCGATCGCCGCCACCGTGCCGGTCACGCGGGGGTCGTCGGGCGGCAGGAAGCCCACCACCGGGATCATCAGCAGCGCCGCGTCCAGCTCCGACGACCCGTACGATTGGGTGAAGGTGTTGCGGTGGGGGTCGAAGCCCTTGTCGCAGATCTCGGCGTGGATCGCGTCGCGCAACGCGCGCCACCTGTCGACCGGGCCGGTGCGGCCGAAGCTCTCGACGTACTTGACGGCCCGGTCGAGGGCGACCCAGCACATCACCTTGGAGTGCACGAAGTGCCGGCGCGGGCCGCGCACCTCCCACAGGCCCTCGTCGGGCTCGTCCCAGTGCTCCTCCACGTAGTCGAGGAGCCGGCGCTGGATCGACCAGGCGCGCTCGTCGGCGGCCAGGCCGCGGGTTCGGGAGACGTACAGGCAGTTCATCACCTCGCCGTAGACGTCGAGCTGGAGCTGCTGGACCGCCTCGTTGCCGATGCGGACCGGGCGGGAGCCCTCGTAGCCGTCCAGCCAGTCGAGGCGCAGCTCGGGCAGCCGGCGCTCGCCGGCGACGCCGTACATGATCTGCAGGTCCTGGGGACGCCCGGCGATGGTGCGCAGCAGCCAGGAACGCCAGTCGGCGGCCTCGTCGAGATAGCCCGAGCTGATCAGCGCGTCGAGCGTCATCGTGGCGTCGCGCAGCCAGCAGAACCGGTAGTCCCAGTTGCGCACGCCGCCGATGTCCTCGGGCAGGGACGTGGTGGGCGCGGCCACGATGCCGCCGGTCGGCGAGTACGTCAGGCCCTTCAGCGTGATCAGCGACCGGGTCACCGCCTCCCGGTAGGGGCCCTGGTAGGCGCACTTGCCGACCCACTCGGTCCACATGGTCTCGGTCTCGGCGAGCTGCTCCTCGGCGTCGATGCGCGGCGGCATCGGCTCGTGGGAGGGGTGCCAGGTGAACACGAACGGCAGCCGGTCGCCCGCCTCGACGGTGAACGTGGCCCGGTGGGCGTAGTCGCCGCCCTTGAGCGGGACGGGGGAGTGCAGCCACGCCGAGTCGGGGCCGCCGACGGCCTGCAGGTGGCCGTTCGTCCGGCGCACCCACGGCACGATGCGCCCGTAGTCGAAGCGCACGCGCAGCTGGGTGGAGACCTCGACGCTGCCCGAGACCCCCTCGACGATGCGCACGACGTCGGGGTTCCGGTCGCGCGGGGGCATGAAGTCGATCACCCGGACCGTGCCGGTCGGGGTGTCCCACTCGCTCTCCAGGATGAGCGTGTCAGGCCGGTAGCGGCGCCGGGTGGCCGGACGCCGGGCCGTCGGGCCCAGCCACCAGTGGCCGTTGCGCTCGCTGCCGAGCAGGGCGGCGAAGCACGAGGGGGAGTCGAACCTGGGCAGGCAGAGCCAGTCGATGGAACCGTCCCTCGCCACCAGTGCGGCCGACTGCATGTCTCCGATCAGCGCGTAGTCCTCAATCCGCATGCCGAAGACGCTACTCGCGCGCGGGTGATCCCGCGCCGGGTCCGGCCTGTCGCGTCAGGACGGACCCGGGGCGGGATCACGACAAGGGGAACCAGCGGGTGAACAACTGGGTCAGCGGGCCGATGGCGAGGGCGAAGACGAGCGTCCCGACGCCGACGCTGCCGCCGAGCAGCCAGCCCACGGCCAGCACGGTGAGCTCGATGAGGAACCGGGCCAGCCGCACGGACAGCCCGAGCCGCACCAGGCCGGTCATGACGCCGTCGCGCGGCCCCGGGCCCATGCCGGCCCCGATGTAGAGCACGGTGGCCAGCGCGATCGCGACCACGCCGAGCGCCACGTACAGCGACTGGACGGCCAGGTGGGACGGCGTGGGCAACAGGAGGATCGCCGCGTCGGCGAACAGGCCGAGGAACACCACGTTGCTGATCGTGCCGAGGCCGGGCCGCTGGCGCAGCGGGATCCACAGCAGCATCACCAGGGCGCCGACGCCGATGATGACGGTGCCGATGGACACGTCCAGCCGCAGGGCCACGCCCTGGTGGAAGACGTCCCAGGGGTCGTTGCCGAGGCCCGACTCCACCTGCAGCCCGATGCCGGCGCCGTACAGGGCCAGGCCGCCGTAGAGGCGCAGGAGACGGGAGGGGAGGGAACTCAGGCGGGGGACGGTTGCTTCGCTCATGATGGCCTCATCGTGGCAGGCCAATGGTTTGCCAAAACAGGGCCAATCGTGGAAAGTGGCCTTATGAGGCATTTGTCGGCTGCGCAGGTGGCCCGGCTGGTCGACGTCGATCCGGCCGCGCGCCCGTACTACCGCGCCCTGGCCGACGGCGTGCGCGCGCTCATCATGGACGGCCAGATCCCCGTACGCGTGCGCATGCCCGCCGAACGCCACCTGGCCGAGACCCTGGGCGTCAGCCGCACCACCGTCACCTCCGCCTACGACCTGCTGCGCGAGCGCGGCTACCTGGACAGCAGGCAGGGCTCGGGAAGCTGGACCACCCTGCCCGACCCGGCCACCACCCGCGAGAACCCCTGGCTGTCCACCGGCGACGACGGTCTGATCCAGCTCCACTGCGCCGCCCCGCCCGCGCCGTCCGCGCTGCGCGAGGCCATGGCCGAGGCCCTGGACGACCTGCCCAGGTACGGCATGGGCAACGGCTACGACCCCATGGGCCTGCCGGTCCTGCGCGAGCGCGTCGCCGCCCGATACACCGAGCGCGGCCTGGCCACCCGGCCGGAGCAGATCGTCGTCACCACCGGCTCCCAGCACGCCATCCAGCTCGTGGCCGGGCTGCTGATCGGCCCCGGCGACCCCGTCATGGTCGAGTCGCCGACCTACCCGCACGCCATCGACGTGGCCCGCCAGCACGGCGCCCGGATCGTGCCCTTCGGCATCTCGCACGAGGGCTGGCAGCCCGACCTGATGGCCGCCACGATGCGGCAGTCGGCCGCCCGCCTGGCCTACCTCATGCCCGACTTCCACAACCCCACCGGCGCCCTCATGGACGACGCCACCCGCGCCGCCGTCGCCGGCGCGGCCCGCCGCAACGACGTCATCCTGCTGGTCGACGAGACCTGGGGCGAACTGGCCCTGGACGACGTGCCGCGCACCGCGCCGATGGCCGCCTTCGACACCGACAGCCGGGTGATCAGCATCGGGTCGGCGTCCAAGTTGTGGTGGGGCGGCCTGCGCATCGGCTGGATCCGCACCACGGCCGCCCTGGCCCGCCGGCTGGCCCGGCACCGCGCGGTCGTCGACATCTCCAGCCCGGTCATGGAGCAACTCGTCACCGCCCGCCTGTTCGAGCGGATGGCGCAGACCCGCGCCGAACGCCGCCGCGGCCTGCGCGCCTCGCGGGACGCGCTGACCGCCGCGCTGGCCCGGCACCTGCCGGAGTGGACGTACACGCTGCCGCGCGGCGGCGGCACGCTGTGGGTGCGGCTCAACGGCGACACCTCCACCACGCTCGCCGACGCCGCCGTCTCCCACGGCGTGCGCCTGGCTCCCGGGCCCTGGTTCGGCCTGGAAGGCACCCTGGAGGGCTACCTGCGCCTGCCGTTCACCCTGCCGCCCGAGACCGTGGCCGACGCCGTCGCCCGCATCGCCCGCGCCCGCTCCCAGGGCCCCACCGGCGCCCGCCGCCACCCCGACTCGCTCCTGCCGATGGTGTGAGCGACTCGCTCGTGCGTGGTGTGCGGGGCCAGGAGGGGTGCTGATGGGGTGGGGGGCTAGGAGGGCTCCTCGGCGCCCTTGGCCAGGGGCGCCCGCCAGTTGCGGCGCATCGCGGTGATGCGCAGGCCGAAGGCCAGCAGCGCGGCGGCGAGCGTGGCCGGCCAGCCGTGCAGCCCGGCCGTGGACAGGCCCGCCATCACGGCCGAGCCCAGCAGGGCGGGCACCGCGTAGAGCTGGCGGTCGTACAGCAGCGTGGGGATCTCGCCGGCCAGCACGTCGCGGATCACGCCGCCGCCGACGGCCGTCGTGACGCCGAGGATGGTGGCGTGCAGCGGGCTGAGGCCGTACTCCAGGGCCTTCTCGGTGCCGACGGCCGCGAACAGGCCGAGGCCGGCCGCGTCGAGCACGAGGATGACCGGCATCACGCGGGCCACGTGCGGGTGCCAGAAGAAGACGATCACCGTGGCGGCCACCGGAACCAGCACGTAACCCAGGCTCTGGAAGGCGGCCGGCCGCACGTTGAGAATGAGATCGCGGACCAGCCCGCCGCCGAGCGCGGTCATCTCGGCCAGGACGCCCATCCCGACCACGTCGAGCCGCTTGCGCACACCCATGAGCGCACCGGTCAGTGCGAAGACAAAAATACCGACAAGGTCGAGAATTTCAGACACGTTGGATGTTTTTACCGGATCGGCGGCATGGCCGCCGCATGGTAGTGCTCGGCCATGAGCACCCGCAGCTTCCGGGTGAACAGGAACATCGCCACCCCGGCCGCGATCGCCATGATCGCCAGGACCAGGTAGTACATCGGGTCGGACAGGTAGTGGGTGAGCCGCCCCGTCTGGCCGCCGACCGCGTCGCCCACCGACACCGCGATGAACCAGATCCCCAGCATCTGCCCCTTGAACGCCTCCGGCGCCAGCTTCGTCGTCACCGACAGCCCGACCGGGCTCAGCGACAGCTCGCCGAACACCTGGATCAGGTAGACCAGCACCAGCCACCACACCGACACCCGGCCGCCGGTCGCCAGCCCGGCGGCGATCGCCATCACCACGAAGCTCAGCCCCACCATGACCAGCGCGAACCCGAACTTCTGCGGCGTGCTCACCCGCACCCCGAGCTTCACCCACAACGCCGCGAACACCGGCACGAAGATCATGATGAACAGCGGGTTGAACGACTGCGTCGTCGCCGCCTGGATCGGCACCCCGAACAGCTCCAGCCGGGTGTGGTCGGCGGCGAAGAACAGCAGCTTGCTCGGCGCCAGATCATAGATCATCCAGAAGATCGCGGCCGCGACGAACAGCCAGATGTAGGCCTTCATCCGGCTGCGCTCCTCGTCGGTGAGGCTGTGGCTGCCCAGCAGGATGTAGGCGAAGTAGACCACCGGCACGATCAGGATGACGATCGTGATCGCCAGCGCCAGGCGGTCGATGGTGAGCGTGCCCGTGGCCGCCCACGCGCCGAGCGCGACGGCGGTCACCGCCACGCCCGCCCCGGTCACCCGGCCGAACCGGCGGCGCTCGGGCGGCGTCAGCCGCACGCCGGGACGCTCGCCGATGCCGCGCAGGTTCCGGCCGCCCCAGACGTACTGCAGCAGGCCGAGGGCCATGCCGACCGCGGCGGCGCTGAAGCCCAGGTGCCAGCGGTCGCCCGCGGCCAGCCAGCCGACGACGAGGGGCGCGAAGAAGGCGCCCAGGTTGATGCCCAGGTAGAACAGGGAGAAGCCGGCGTCGCGGCGGCCGTCCTCGTCCTCGCCGTAGAGGCGGCCGACCATGACCGAGATGTTCGGCTTGAGCAGGCCCGTGCCGCTGATGATGAGCAACAGGCCGAGCCAGACGAAGAACGGGGTCGTCACGGGGATCGCCATGCTGATGTGGCCGAGCATGATGACGAACCCGCCCCAGAACACCGACCTGCGCGCCCCGAGCACGCGGTCGGCTATCCAGCCGCCGGGCAGCGCCACCAGGTAGATCAGCGCCCCGTAGACGCCGACCACCGCCTGCGCGGTCTCCTGCGACATGCCGAGACCCTTGTGGGCGGGCGAGGCGGCCATGAACGTGGCCAGGATCGCCCGCAGGCCGTACCAGCTGAAGCGCTCCCACATCTCCGTGGAGAACAGGGTCGCCAAACCCCACGGATGCCCGAAGAAGGTCCTTCCGCCCTTGCTCATGCACGCCCTCCCGAGACACGTACGGCACCTGGACGATCACTCTACGTGACCGGTCCGACAGTTTCCCGCCTGGGTCTTGCCGCTGCCCAGAGGGTGTGGTGCGATGCATGCCACCTGTGCAAGTGATTACTGACTGGAGGTGGGTGCCATGGCCGAAGTCCTCGACGTACGGGCCGACATCGAGCGGGAGATCGCCGGTCGCACGGTCTGCGAACAGCTCAGGCAGGTGGCCGCCAGGCACCCCGACGCGCCCGCGTACTCCGACCCCGGCGCCCCCGACGGCTCGGGCGGCTCCGGCGGCTGGACGACGTTGACCTACGGCCAGGCGCGGCGGCGCATCCTGGAGATCGCGGCCGCCTTCGCCGCCCTCGGCCTGGAACGCGGCGAGTCCGTCGCGATCATGATGGTCAACCGCAGCGAGCACGTGCTGGCCGACCTCGGCGCCGTGCACGCCGGCGGCGTGGGCTGCACGGTCTACTCCACCTTCGCGCCCGACCAGATCGCGTTCGTGGCCGGCGACGTGGGCGCCCGCTTCGCCGTGCTGGGCGGCCCCGCCGAGCTGGCCCGCTGGCAGCCGGTGCTCGACCGGCTCGACGGCCTGCGCCGGATCATCATGCTCGACGGCGCCCCCGACGACGAGCGGTTCATGTCCTGGGCCGACTTCCTCGACCTGGGCCGCGCCCGCCTGGCCGAGGACGAGGCCGCCGTCGAGGCCCGCGCCCGCGAGGTGGCCGCCGGCGACGTCGTCACCGTGCTCTACACCTCGGGCACCACCGGCATGCCCAAGGGCGTGCCGCTCACCCACACCAACGTCTTCTACGAGGCCGCCGCCACCGACCGCATCACCTCGCTGCCGACGCACGGCACCCAGATCTCCTACCTCACCTACGCCCACATCGCCGAGCGCATCCTCAGCCTCTACCTCCCGCTGGTCAAGATGTCGCACGTGCACTTCTGCACCGACCTGGCCAACCTCGGCGCCACGCTCGGCCAGGTCAGGCCGATGATGTTCTTCGGGGTGCCGCGCGTGTGGGAGAAGATGATGGCCCGGCTGCTGGCGGTGCTCGCCACGCAGCCGCCCGAGCAGCAGGCCGCCGTACGCGAGGCCATGGCCGCCGGCGCCGCCTACGTCGAGGCCGGCCAGTACGGCGGCACGATCACCCCCGAGATCCAGGCCGCCTACGACAAGGCCGACGCGGCCCTGCTGTCGGTCGTCCGCGGCATGATCGGCTTCGACCGCGCCGAGTGGACCGCGACCGGCGCCGCCCCCCTGCCCGCCGAGGTCCAGCACTTCTACGCCGGCCTTGGCCTCAAGGTCATCGACGTCTACGGCATGACCGAGACCACCGGCGCCTTCACCGGCAACAGCCCCTCCTGCTACCGCCTGGGCACCGTCGGCAGGGCCGAGCCCGGCGTCGAGGTCCGCATCGCCGAGGACGGCGAGATCCTCACCCGCAGCCCGCTCAACACCGGCGGCTACCTCAACCGCCCCGAGGCCACCGCCGAACTCCTCGACGACGACGGCTGGCTGCACACCGGCGACATCGGCACGGTCGACGACGACGGCTTCTACCGCGTCGTCGACCGCAAGAAGGAGCTCATCATCACCGCCGGCGGCGAGAACGTCTCGCCCGCCGAGATCGAGAACCACCTCAAGGAGCACCTGCTCATCGGCCAGGCCCTCGCCTACGGCGACAACCGCCCGCACCCGGTGGCCGTCCTGACCCTCGACGGCGAGACGGCGCCGGGATGGGCGCAGGCCCGCGGCATCGGCTTCACCTCCCTGGCCGAACTGGCCGAGCACCCCGACGTCCTCAAGGAGGTCTCGGCCGCCGTCGAGGCCGCCAACGCCAGGCTGGCCAGGGTGCAGCAGGTCAAGCGGTGGGCCCTGCTCGGCACCGAGTGGACCGCCGAGACCGAGGAGCTCACCCCGAGCCTGAAGCTGAAGCGGCGCGTCATCCACGCCAAGTACGCCGACATCATCGAGTCCCTCTACGGCGACGCGCGCTGACCTGCGGCCCCGTCGGCCCCGTCGGCTTTGCCATAAGGGGTGCGTGTCGCGGTCCTGGTCATGACCGGGCGGTTCCTAGCGTCTCGCTCATGACCAGAAGCCTCCTTCTCGTCTCGCTCGCGGCGGGGTCGCTCACGGCGCCCGTGCCTGCGTATCCCGCCGCGACCGAGCTCGCCATCCGCGCCATCACCGTACGGCCCGCGAACCCGGTCGTCGGGGCCCACGACTCCGTGAGCCTGGTGATCGACGTGATCGCGCGGGGCGCGCGCGGCAAGAACGGCGTCACCGTCAAGGTGGAGCCCGGCGCCCCGCCCGGCCCGCTGCTGTCGGCCAAGCCCCCGGTCGAGGACACCACCGATCTCCCGCCCGCCGCCGAACCCGGCCTCCAGCCGCCGGCCCTTTCCGGGCCGCCGTCGTCCGCCTCGTCCTCGATGCCCGGGACGTCCTCGATGCCTGGGACGTCCTCTGAGCCCGGGTCGTTCTCGGCGCCCGCTGAATCCGCCGAGTCCGCCGGGCCCTCCGGATCTTCGGCGTCGCTGCCCGGCCCGGCCGCCGTCGCGCCGGGGAGCGCGTACGCGGATCCGGCCTCCGGCGGCCCGGGCGAGGGCCTGCGAGCCCTGATGCCGCTGCCCCTGACGGTCGCCGCCGATCCTCGGATCGACCTGCAGAAGGCCCCGTCCACGGGCACGCCGCCGCCCCGGCTGGTGTGGCGAGAGGGGGCGGCCCGGATGGCGGCCGACTGGCAGACCTGGCGTTTCCTGCCCGACAAGAAGCTGAACCGCTTCTACCCGACCGGCACCTGGACGATCAGCGCCACCGCCCGGGACGCGGACGGCGCCACGGTCACCGAATACGCCTCCTTCGAGCTCAGGAGGGCGACCAGGTTGTCGTCCGTCCGGGTGGAGAGGTCGCCGAAGTCCGCCGGCGGCGTGCGGCTGCGCGGCTCGCTGACCAGGATCGACCCGCGCGGCTTCACCGACTTCGGGCCGTACGCCAAGCAGCGGCTGCGGCTCCAGTGGCGCGAGGAGGGCTCGCCGACCTGGGAGGACGTGGCCGAGACGACGACCGACGCGGCCGGGGCGTTCGTGCAGACGGTGCCGTCCAGGAGGGGCGGCCTGTGGCGGGTGCACTTCCCCGGAAACCCCCACTACGCGCCATACACCACTAAACCCCGACAAATCGCCAGTTAGTGTTATAAAACACGCACAAAAAGCCACCGAGGTATTTGTCGTTATTCAATCGTGATCTGTCGTATCGCAACTTTTCTTTACCCTGACGCGTCATTAGGCGTTGACGTGCCCCGTCCCTGGGGCGCGTCCGAGACGGGGAAGGAATTTGTTTTGATGATGCGACGTCTAGCCGCCGGACTGGCCGCGGCCGCTCTGGGCGCCACGATGGTGGCCACCGCCGCCGCGCCCGCCCTGGCGGACACGGACCCCGATCCCGACTTCGAGGGCGGGAGCACGAGCCTCCAGCTCGACGTCAACCCCGAGCCGGCGCGGCGCGGCAGGGCCCTCGACATCCAGGGCAAGCTGTCGGTGTCCTGCGACGAGGACTACATCAGCGGGTTCGTCGCGGTGCACCACGCCGACTACTGCAAGGACAGCGAGCGCTGGCACCGTCTGGCGTGGAAGCGGGTCGTGATCCTCTTCCAGGCCGACGGCAGCAACGAGTGGGACTACGTCGAGTCGGTGCGGACCAACCGCGACGGCTCCTTCCGCACCACCGAGCGCGCCTACACCTCGGGTACCTGGCGCGCCGTCTTCGAGGGCTCCAGGTACCTGGCCCCCTCCGAGGGCAAGGACTGGGTGAAGGTCTACGGCGGCCGCCGCCACTAGCACCACCCGGCGGAAGCCCGGCCGCGAGGCCGGGCTTCCGGCATGTCCGGGCCCGTTCCGTCCCTTTTCCGGGCCCGTTCTGCGCGTTGCACGGGCCGCTCCAGGTCTTTTCCGGGCCTGTCGTCGCCGTCAGTACCCCACGGCGACCTGCACCCGGTGGTGCCGCGGGTCCTCGATCTCCGCCAGCACCGCCGCCGCCAGATCGGCGTAGGAGAACACCGGCCCGCCCTCCTCGGCGGCCATGACCTGGTCCCCGCCGAACCGGTGCCGCCCGCTGCGCTCCGCCCGGTCGTCGAGCACCACCGGCGGCGGCGCGATCACCACCCAGTCCAGCGCCCCGCCCTCCTCGCGGAACACCTCCAGCTCGGCGGCGTGCCCGAGGGAGAACGTCCGGGCGTCCTCGGGGAAGCCGGGGGTGTCCACCAGCCGCGTCCCCGGCGCGACCTCCAGCAGGGTGCCGATGCCCAGCGCCACCAGCCGGGGCACACCTGCCCCGGCCAGCCCGCCGGTCAGCGCCCGCGCCGCCGCCGTGTAGAACTCCGCGGACGGCACGTCCAGCCGGACGCTCGCCTGCACCGCCACGTCGTGCCCCGCCGCGACCGCCGCCACGCTCTCCCGGTCGGTCACGTCCCCGGCGACCACGCGCACGCCGTCGCCGGACGGCCCCGCGTACCGGGCCGGGTCGCGCACCACGGCCGTCACCTCGTGCCCCCGCTCCAGGGCCTGCCCGACCACCCGCGCGCCGGCCCGTCCGCCGCCGCCGAAAACCACGATCCTGCCCATCGTCCACCACTCCGTCCGGCGGCCGGCACACCCGGCCGCGCCCGGCAGACGGTAGACGCCCTGAGGTCACTTCCCGCAACGATAGTGAGCTCCCGCCGCCTAGCATGGACGCCATGGCCGAACCCCTTGACCCCGACATGTTCGCCGCCTGTGTCCACGTCACCCCCGTCCGCGTCGGCGACAAGTGGACCGCCAAGATCATCCGCTGTCTGGAGCAGGGCCCGAGACGCTTCACCGAGCTGCAGGTCCCGCTGCGCGGCATCACCCCGAAGGTCCTCACCGAGTCCCTGCGCGCCATGGAACGCGACGGCCTGCTCACCCGCACGGCCTACGCCGAGATCCCGCCCCGCGTCGAGTACGCGCTGACCCCTCTCGGCCGCAGCCTGCTCGCCCCCATGGCGGCCGGCTGCGAGTGGTCCAGGCGGCACCTGTCGGAGCTCATCGACGCCCGCGAGTCCTGGCACGCCGCCCACCCCTGACGGGCCCGTCCCGGCGGCCCCTTCGCGGAATCGATCACAGGCGCGGCGCGTTGCCTGCCAGGAGAGAGGCAGGCGGTTTTGAGAGCCGCGCGACACCCGTCGTAGTCTGGCTCTCTGGCGAAACGGACAGGAGGTGACGCCCCATGTTGCGAGACTCGTTCGGACGGGTGGCCACGGATCTGCGGGTGTCCCTCACGGACAAGTGCAATCTGCGCTGCACGTACTGCATGCCGCCCGAAGGGCTCGACTGGCTGCCCAAGGCCCAGTTGCTGACGGCCGACGAGATCGTCCGGCTGGTGCGCGTCGGCGTCGAGCGGCTGGGCATCACCGAGGTGCGCTACACCGGCGGCGAGCCGCTGCTCCGGCGCGAGCTGGTCGACATCGTCGCCCGCACCACCGCCCTCGACCCGCGTCCCCAGGTGCTGCTCACCACCAACGGCATCGGCCTGGCCCGGGTGGCCGAGCCGCTGGCGCGGGCCGGCCTCGACCGGGTCAACGTCTCGCTCGACACGCTCGACGCGGCCACGTTCAAGCAGCTCGCCCACCGCGACCGGCACGCCGACGTCATCGCGGGGCTGGCCGCCGCAGACGCGGCGGGCCTGCGCCCGGTCAAGGTCAACGCGGTGCTCATGCGCGGCGTCAACGACCACGAGGCCGTGCCGCTGCTGCGCTTCTGCCTCGACCGCGGCTACGAGCTGCGCTTCATCGAGCAGATGCCGCTCGACGCCCAGCACGGCTGGACCCGCGAAGGCATGATCACCGCCGACGAGATCCTCGAACGCCTCTCGGCCGCGTTCGAGCTGACGCCCGACGACCTGGAGCAGCGCGGCAGCGCCCCGGCCGAGCGGTTCCTGGTCGACGGCGGCCCGGCCCGGGTCGGGGTGATCGGCTCGGTGACGCGCCCGTTCTGCGGCGCCTGCGACCGGGTCCGGCTCACCGCCGACGGCCAGGTGCGCAACTGCCTGTTCGCCACCGAGGAGTCCGACCTCAAGACCGCCATGCGCGCGGGCGCCTCCGACGACGACCTGGCCGCCCGCTGGGTCGCCGCGGTCGCCCGCAAGCGCGCCGGGCACGGCATCGACGACCCGTCCTTCCTCCAGCCGTCCAGGCCGATGTCGGCCATCGGCGGCTGAGGTGCCCTTCGACGCGGTGATCCTGGCCGGGGGAGCGGCCCGCCGCCTGGGCGGCGCGGACAAGCCCGGCCTGGCCGTCGGCGGCCGTCCGCTGGTCGAGCGCGTGGCCGCGGCGGCGTCCGGCGCGCGCCGCACGGTCGTCGTCGGTCCGCGCCGGGAGCTGCCCGGGGTCGTCTTCACCCGGGAGGAACCGCCGGGCGGCGGGCCCGTCCCCGCGCTGGCCGCCGGGCTGCGCGAGGTCGACGCGCCGTGGCTGATGCTGCTCGCCGGCGACCTGCCGTTCCTGACGGCCGCGCACGTGCGGGAGCTGCTGGCGGCGGCCCGTCCTGGGGCGGGGGCGGTCATGGTCGACGACGACGGCCGCGAGCAGTGGCTCGTCGGCGCCTGGCCGGTGCCGGAGCTGCGGGCGGCGCTCGACGCCTACGCCGGGCGGTCACTCAAGGGCCTGCTCGGCCCCCTGACCGGAACGCGGCTGGCCTCGCCGGGCCGGCCGTGGTTCGACTGCGACACGATGGACGACCTGAAGGAGGCTCGCATGAACGTACTCGCCGAGTGGACGGCGCTGGTGTGCAGGGAGCTGGGCGTCGACCCCGCCCGGGTGGACCGCGACCTGGTCCTCGACCTGACCAAGGAGGTTGCCCACGGGGTGGCCAGGCCCGCCGCGCCGCTCACCGCCTACCTGCTCGGGCTGGCCCAGGGGGCCGGAAGTGCCCCTGAGGACGCCGTGGCCAGATTGATCACATTGGCGAAGAACTGGGAGCAGGCGACCACCGAGACGCTGACTGACGGCTGACACTCGAACGAACTCTTGAAGTCAAGCCGACCGCTTCCTCCAGATTTCCTGTGAATTGCGAGGAGGAGGCCGGTGTAAACGATTTCGGGAAAGCGGTCCTATCGGACTCCGGCCGGCACGGGGGACTGATCGTCCAATGCAAAGGGCTGGCCAGGAAAAGGGCGACGCCGGGTGGTTACGGGGGCAAACCACCCGGCGTCGCTTCATCGGCGTTCCGACGGGGGCCCGGAACGCCGGCACCAGCACTCCGACGGGGGACCGGAGCGCTTGCCTAAAGCGTACACCTACAACCCATGGGATGCGTCAAGACTTAGTCACGACCCGATCTCGCGTCGATGCAGCGGTATCTCGGTTTGGTTAGCCTCGGGGGACTGAAAGTGGGGCGGCGGCGCGCCCTCGCTGCGCTCATTGGCCCCGATTACGGCAATGTATGGCAAAAACACTGCCCCGGCGATGAACAGCAGCCGGTACGGCCACGGCACCGGCACCACGACCGCCAGGATCAGGCAGATCGTCCGGATGCCCATCTTGATCAGGTAGGCGACCTCACGCTTGCGGATGTCCGCTGTGAGCGAGGGTCTGGCGTCGGTGACCTGGTGGACGTCCGGCTTCTTGCGCCACCCCTTCATACCTTCCACGGTAGACCTCGTACGGGCAGGGCGCGACGGCGCGGCCGGGCGATGAGGAGGGTCATGCGATCATGGCCTTCGAGTAAGGAGGATGGGGAGATGACGGATCGAACGTATCGGGTCACTGAGATAGTCGGCACGTCGGGGGAGAGCCTTGACCAGGCCATCCGCAACGGCCTCCAGCGGGCCTCGCAGACCCTGCGCCACCTGGACTGGTTCGAGGTCACCGAGATCCGCGGCCACCTCGACGGAGGCGAGATCGCGCACTACCAGGTGGGCATGAAGGTGGGCTTCCGCCTGGAGGACTCCTGACCGTCCCCGGACGGCCCGGGGCCGGCGCCCCGGCACACTGACACCCGTCCCGTCCCCGGCCCGCCCTGCGGCACGCTGGGGGCCTCCAGGACGGCCGCCGGCACGACGACGCCCGCCGCCCCGCTCGATCGCGGGACGGCGGGCGCGTACGGCCGTGACGTACGGGCCGTGACGTACGGCGGGGTCAGCTCGCCTGGCTGACCGTCGACATGTTGAAGTCCGGCACCCGCACCGGCGGCATTACCGTGCGCTGGAAGTAGTCGTTCCACTCGCGGGGCAGCGTGCGCTCGGCCGCCCCCACCTCCGTGACGCGCCCCAGCAGGTCGACCGGGCTCTCGTTGAACCGGAAGTTGTTCACCTCGCCGACGACCTCGCCGTGCTCCACCAGGTAGACGCCGTCGCGGGTGAGGCCCGTGACCAGCAGCGTCTGGGGATCGACCGCGCGGATGTACCACAGGCACGTGACGAGCAGCCCGCGCCGCGTGGAGGCGATCATCTCCTCCAGCGAACGGGCGCCCTCCGCCGGGCCGGACATGACCAGGTTGTCGATGCCGGGCGTCACCGGCAGCCCGCTCAGCTCGGCCGAGTAGCGCGTCTGGAGCAGCGACTCCAGGCGGCCGTCCCTGATCCAGTCGGTCGGGCCCAGCGGCAGCCCGTTGTCGAACACCGAGCTGTCGCGGCTGGAGGCGTGCGCCGTGACGAACGGCGCGCACGAGATGCCCGCGGCCCGGGGGGCGCTGGACAGCGTGATCGGCAGCGTGGCGAGCTGCTCGCCCACCCGCGTGCCGCCGCCCGGCCCGGAGAACACCGAACGGCCGTCGAGCGCGTCCCTGGCGCCCGAGGACCAGAAAAGGTAGATCATCAGGTCGGCCACCGCGCTCGGCGGCAGCAGCGTCTCGTAGCGGCCCGCGGGCAGGTCGACCCGGGTCTTGGCCCACTCGAGGCGCTGGGCCAGCGAGGCGCCGAGCGCGGCCACGTCGACGTCGGCGAAGTCCTCGGTGGACACGCCGGTCCAGGCCGACCGCTTCAGGTCGCCGGACTTGGCGTTGAGCTCGAGGCGGCCGGTCGGCTGGTCGTGCCGCAGCCGCACGCCGGTGGAGGTGCCGAGGAAGGTCGAGGTGAGGGAGTGCTCGGCGAAGCCGTAGAGCTTCCTGTCGCCGGACTCGGCGGCCGAGAACGCCTCGCCGAGCGCGGGCGCGAACCGCTCGAACACCCCGATGTCGGTCGGCCGCACCTCGTCGTCCCAGCCGGGCGCGGCCGGGCCGCCCTCGACCAGCGGGCGCGCGTCCTCGGCCGGCCGGGCCTCGCGGGCCGCCCGGTCGGCCGCCGCGACCACGTCGGGGAGCTGGTCGGCGCGCACGGCCGAGCGCGAGACCACCCCCACGCCCTGCCCGGCCACCGAGATCACGGTCAGCCGGGACGACCGGGCCACGCCGTTGGTGGTCAGCGTGTTGCCCGCGAAGCGCAGGTTGGCCGTGGAGCCCTCGTCCACCAGCACCACGCAGCCGTCGTTCGCGGAGAGCTCCAGAGCCCTCTCCACCATCTCCTGCGGAGTAGTCACTTGCCGCCCTCCTGCACCGTGTTGAGCACGCGCACGCCCCTGAACAGCGCCGACGGGCATCCGTGGCTGACCGGCGCGACCTGCCCCGGCTGGCCCTTGCCGCAGTTGAAGGCGCCGCCCAGCACGTACGTGCCCGGCCCGCCGACGCCGTCCATCGACTGCCAGAAATCGGTCGTGGTGGCCTGGTAGGCGAAGTCTCTGACCTGCCCGGCCAGTTTCCCGTGCGAGATCCGGTACGCCCGCTGCCCGGTGAACTGGAAGTTGTACCGCTGCATGTCGATCGACCAGCTCTTGTCGCCCACGATGTACAGGCCACGCTCCACGCCCGCGATCAGCTCCTCGGTGGAGGGCCCGTCGGGCGCGGCGGCCAGCGACACGTTCGCCATGCGCTGGATCGGCATGTGGCCGGGGGAGTCGGCGAACGCGCACCCGTTGGAGCGCCCGAACCCCTTCATCAGCGCCATCCGCCGGTCGAGCTGGTAGCCCACCAGCACGCCGTCCTTGACGATGTCGAAGCTCTGCCCCCGCACGCCCTCGTCGTCGTAGCCGACCGTGGCCAGGCCGTGGGTGACCGTGCGGTCGCCGGTGACGTTCATCAGTGGCGAGCCGTAGACCAGCTCGCCGAGCTGGTCGAAGGTGGCGAAGCTGGTGCCGGCGTAGGCGGCCTCGTAGCCCAGGGCGCGGTCGAGCTCGGTGGCGTGGCCGATCGACTCGTGGATCGTCAGCCACAGGTTGGACGGGTCGATCACCAGGTCGTAGTCGCCCGCCTCGACCGAGGGCGCGGCCAGCTTCTCGGCCAGCAACTCGGGCAGCCGGCCCAGCTCGGCCGGCCAGTCCCAGCCCGTGCCGGTCAGGTACTCGTAGCCGCGGCCGACCGGCGGCGCGATCGTGGACATGTCGTCGAAGCCGCCCTCGTGCGCCTTCATCGCGTTGAGCGACGGGTGCACCCGCACGCGCTGCTGCGTGGTCACGGTGCCGGCGGTGTCGGCGTAGAACTTCTGCTCCTTGACCTGCAGCAGCCGCGCCGAGACGTGGTCGGCGCCCTTGAGCAGCCCCGCCGACCACTCGGCCAGCAGCCCCACCTTGTCGGCGGAGGGCACGTCGAACGGGTCGACGTCGTAGTCGGAGACCCACACCACGTCGGAGTGCACCGGCTCGGGCGCCAGCTCGATGGGCTCCCGGTTGACCGGCGCGCTCACCTCGGCCACCCGCACCGCCTGCTCGGCCACGGCCGCGGCGGCCTGCGGGGTCAGGTGGATGCCGGCCGCGAACCCCCATGTGCCGCCCTTGACGACACGGACGGCGTAGCCGAGGTCGTCGGCGTCGAGCGCGCCTTCAAGGCGGGCGTCGTACAGGCGCAGCGTCTCGGCCCTGACGCGTTCGAGCCGGAAGTCGGCGTGCTCGGCGCCGAGGTCGCGGGCGCGTTGCAGGGCCGCGTCCGCGAGCTGCCGCAGCGGCAGTTCCAGGAAATCGGGATCGATCTGGCGCATGTCCACGATCCTAACCCTGTGATCTTGTACCACCCGGACAAGCGGATTCTCGCCAGTAAGAGATAGCGTCAGATGCCATGGCACGCTCTGTACTCGTCACCGGAGGCAATCGCGGCATAGGCCTCGCGATCGCCCGTGAACTCGCCGCGGCCGGCGACGCCGTCGCGGTCACCTACCGATCGGGGGAGCCGCCGGAGGGCCTGTTCGGCGTCCGCTGCGACGTCACCAGCACGGCCGAGGTCGAGGCCGCCTTCGACAAGGTCGAGGCCGAGCAGGGGCCGGTCGAGGTCCTCGTCTCCAACGCGGGCATCACCAAGGACACCCTGCTGGCGATGATGAAGGAGGAGACCTTCACCGACGTCATCGACGCCAACCTGACCGGGGCCTACCGCGTGGCCAAGCGCGCCATCAGGCCGATGATGAAGATCAAGCGCGGCCGCATCATCCTCATCTCCTCCGTGGTCGGCCTGTCCGGCCAGGCGGGCCAGGCCAACTACGCCGCCTCCAAGGCCGGCCTGGTCGGCTTCGCCCGCTCACTGGCCCGCGAGTACGGCTCGCGCAACATCACCGTCAACGTGGTCGCGCCCGGCTTCGTGGCCACCGACATGACGGCCGGCCTCGACCAGGAGGCCATCGTCAAGAACATCCCGCTCGGGCGGCAGGCCGCCCCCGCGGAGATCGCGCGCGTCGTCCGCTTCCTGGCCGGCGACGACGCCTCCTACATCACCGGGGCCGTGATCCCGGTCGACGGCGGACTCGGAATGGGGCACTGACGTGGGAATTCTCGAAGGCAAGCGGATCCTCGTGACCGGCGTGCTCACCGACGCCTCCATCGCCTTCTCGGTGGCCAAGCTGGCCCAGGAGGAGGGCGCCACGGTGGTGCTCACCGGGTTCGGCCGGCTGAGCCTGGTCGAGCGCATCGCCAAGCGGCTGCCCCAGACCCCGCCGGTGCTGGAGCTCGACGTCCAGGACACCGACCAGCTCGACACGCTGGCCGCCCGCGTGGGCGAGCACGTCGACGGGCTCGACGGCGTCGTGCACTCCATCGGGTTCGCGCCGCAGAGCGCCCTCGGCGGCAACTTCCTCAACACGCCGTGGGAGGACGTCGCCACCGCTCTGCAGGTCTCCACGTACTCCTTCAAGTCGCTGGCCGTGGCCTGCCTGCCGCTGATGAAGGAGGGCGGCGCGGTCGTCGGCCTCGACTTCGACGCGTCCAAGGCCTGGCCGGTCTACGACTGGATGGGCGTGGCCAAGGCGGGCCTCGAGTCGTGCAGCCGCTACCTCGCCCGCGACCTGGGCAAGCACAACATCCGGGTCAACCTGGTCTCGGCCGGGCCGCTGCGCACGATGGCCGCCAAGTCGATCCCGGGCTTCAAGGAGTTCGAGGAGAGCTGGCCCGAGCGCTCGCCGCTGGGCTGGGACCTCACCGACACCGTCCCGGCCGCCAAGGCGTGCGTGGCGCTCATGTCCGACTGGTTCCCCGCCACCACCGGCGAGATCGTGCACGTCGACGGCGGCGCGCACGCGATCGGCGGCTGAGCGCCCCTCACGCCAGGCGGTGCCTGCCGCTGCCCGCCGGGGCCGGCTCGAACGGGATCGACTCGCTCGGCTCGGCCCGGTGCCGCCGCTGCTGCACGATCCGGGTGGCCAGCACCGCCGACCCGAGCAGGACGATCGTCAGCACCGTGCCCAGCACGTCGCGAGCCGGCGGGCTGGGCCGCACCACCCGCTGGTCGCGCAGCGGCACGGCCAGCTCCCGCCCGAACGGGTTGGGCCACAGCAGCTCCACCCGCGAGTCGTCGGGATCGGCGGTCGGCTCCTCGGCGGTGACCGGCCGCTCGTCGTCCAGCGTGTACGGCCTGTGCTGCGGCGGGGTGGGCGGCTGCGTCGGCAGCGGCGCGGTCGCCTCGTCGGTCTCGCGCCCGCGCGGCCGGTCGGTCCGGCGGCGCCCGGCCTCGGTGTCGGTCCCGGTGTCGGGTCCGGTCTCGGTCCCGGGCGAGGCCGTCGCGGTGGGGTGGGGCGTCAGCGACTGGAGCACGCCCTGGTCGCCGCAGGCCAGCACCGGCAGGCACACGTCCTTCAGCGTCTCGGGCACCAGGTCGGTGTGGCTGGGGCTGGGGGAGGGGCGGTCCGATCGGGACGGTTTGGCGGGCCTGCCGGTCGGCACGGCGTCGCCGACGGTGCCGAGCACCTCGTCGGTGGTCTTCTCGACGCCCTTGGTCACCGGGTCGGCCTTGCCGCCGGTCACGTCGTCGACCGTGCCCGTGAGCGCGCCGACGACGTCGCACAGCGTGTCGGTCACGCCCGAGAGCAGGCCCCCCTCACCCGGGCAGCCCTGCACGGCAGCGGCGGAAGCGGCCGGCGCCCCCGCCGGGATCGCCCCCAGCGCCACCGCGAGCACCCCGGCCGAGATCGCGGTCCTGCTCCCCATCCGTCCCCTCCTGTGTCGCTTCAGGAGGAAATCCTTATGGACAAGGCCCGTCAGACGCAGGCTTTTTCCCGGTAAAGTTGCGATTCGGTATCGACTAGTGATACGCGAGATGGATTCTCGTTCGTCGTCAGTCGAGCGAGGACACGTCATCGAGCGCCTCCCGGATCTCGATCGGGAGCACGACGTCCTCGGCCGACAGGATGCCCTTGAGCTGGGTGTGGGTACGGGCGCCGACGATCGCCGAGGCCACCCCCGGCTGGTCGCGCACCCATGACAGCGCCACCGCCAGCGGCGAGACGCCGAGCCCGTCGGCGGCGGTGGTGACCGACTCGACCACGCTGCGGCCGCGTTCGTCCAGATAGGGACGGACGAAGTCGGCGAAGTGCGGCGTCGCGGCGCGGGAGTCGGCCGGGATGCCGGTGCGGTACTTGCCGGTCAGCACGCCCCGGCCGAGCGGCGACCAGGCCAGCACGCCGACGTCGAGGTGGGCGGCGGCGGGCAGCAGCTCGCGCTCGGGCTCGCGGGCCAGCAACGAGTACTCGACCTGGGCCGAGGTGATCGGGATGCGGCCGGGGACCGACTTCTGGGTGACCGCGGCGGCGGCCAGCTGCCAGCCCGCGTAGTCGCACACGCCGGCGTAGACGGCCCGGCCGGAGGAGACGATCGCGTCGAGGGCGGCCAGGGTCTCCTCCAGCGGCACCTCGGCGTCGTAGGTGTGGAGCTGCCACAGGTCGACGTAGTCGAGGCCGAGCCGGTTGAGCGACTCGTCGACGGCGGCGATCAGGTGGCGCCTGGAGGCGTCGCGCGGCCGGCGGCCGGTCGGGGTGACCACGGCCTTGGTGGAGATCACCAGCTCCGAGCGCGGCACGGAGTCGCGCAGCATGCGGCCGAGCAGCCGCTCGGAGTCGCCGCCGGTGTAGACGTCGGCGGTGTCGACGAGGGTGCCGCCCGCGTCGACGAACGAACGGAGCTGGGCGGCGGCCTCCTCCGGGTCGGTGTCACGGCCCCAGGTCATCGTGCCGAGCCCCAGCCGGGACACCGACAGGCCGCTGCGGCCGACATAGCGCTGCTCCATGATCCCGCCAGGTTACCAAGAACGGGCCCGCCCGCCAGTCCGGCGCTCCAATGTCCTGCCTGGTGAGGAGCGTGGCGGCGGGTGGATGCGAAGTTTTCTCGCAGGTGCGTGAAACATGGTGATCCGCGCCTGCGACACTTGCTCATGTGACCACCCTTCTGCTGGCCCGCCACGGGCTGACCGACCTCACCGGGCCGGTGCTGGCCGGGCGCACCCCGGGGGTGCACCTGAGCGAGGCCGGACGGGCGCAGGCCGAGGCGCTGGCCGGCCGCATCGCCGGGGTCCGGCTCGACGCCGTCGTCTCCAGCCCGCTCGAACGCTGCCGCGAGACCGCCGAGGCCGTCGCGAAGGGCCGCGGGGCGGACGTCCTCGTCGACGAGCGGCTGATCGAGTGCGGCTACGGCACCTGGACGGGCCGCCCGCTCAAGGAGCTCGCGCAGGAGCCGCTCTGGCAGACCGTGCAGGCGCATCCAAGTGCGGTGACATTTCCGGAAGGGGAGTCGCTGGCCGATATGCAACATCGGGCGGTCGCCGCGGTCCGGGAGTGGAATCGACGCCTCGGGTTGAAGGGTGTCTACCTGGCGTGCACCCACGGAGACGTCATCAAGGCGATCGTGGCGGACGCTCTGGGGCTGCACCTCGATCATTTTCAGCGGATAACAGCCGATCCTGCGGCCCTCACCGTGATTCGCTATGCCCCCTTGCGTCCCTTTGTTCTCAGGATTAACGATATGGGGGAATTGCGGTTGCCCGAGGATTCGGAGGAGAAAGACGGGGGAGAAAACATCACCGGGAGCGATGCCGCCGTCGGCGGTGGACCCGGGACCACGTAAGGTCAGGCTATGCCGGTCTTCGACTACGACCCACCGGAGAGGTTCGTCGCCGGCGCCCTGGGGCAGCCGGGCGCGCGGGTCTTTTTTCTGCAGGCCAGGGCCGAGGGCAGACTGACCACCGTGGCGCTGGAGAAGCTGCAGGTGGCTGCGCTCGCGGGCAGGCTCGACGAGCTGCTCGACGAGGTTCTGCGGCTCAGCGGGGGCACCGCGCACGTGCCCGCGCTGGCTCCGGCCGACCTGGCCGACGACGCCCCCCTCGACGTGCCGGTCGCGGAGGACTTCCGGGTCGGCACCATGGCGCTGGCCTGGGACGACGACAAGTCCCAGGTGGTGATAGAGGCGCAGGAGGTCATCGACGAGGAGGACCTCGACGGCCCCGACCCGGCCGTGCTGCGGGTGCGGATCAGCGCCGGCGCCGCGCGTGCCTTCACCCGCAGGGCGCTCCAGATCGTGGCGGCGGGCCGGCCTCCCTGTCCCCTGTGCGGGCAGCCGCTCGACGCCGAAGGCCATGTCTGCGTCCGACTCAACGGCTACCGCGGGGGTGAGGCGGCTTCATGACCGCTCCTGAGAGCGAACCGGCCGTCAAGCCGCCACAAGGGCCGATCATGCAGGAGGAGGAGGCGCTCACGCTGCTGCGCGACGGGCGCCTGGAGGTGGCCGGCCGCCTGGTCGAGGCCACCAACATGACCCTCTACTGCTCGATCAAGCTGGGCGGCCGCAGCGCCGCCTGCGTCTACAAGCCCGTACGCGGCGAGCGCCCCCTGTGGGACTTCCCCGACGGCACCCTCGCCGCCCGTGAGGTGGCCGCCTACGAGGTCTCCCAGGCGACCGGCTGGCGCATCGTGCCGCCGACCGTCTACCGCGAGGGCCCGTTCGGGCCCGGCATGTGCCAGCTGTGGATCGACACCGAGCGCGAGATCGACCTGATGCGGCTGGTCAAGAGCCGCAACCCGGTGGTGCGCCGGATGGCGGTGTTCGACGCGGTGGTCAACAACGCCGACCGCAAGGGTGGTCACCTGCTGCCGCTGCCCACCGGGCACGTCTACGGCGTCGACCACGGCGTCTGCTTCTCGGTCGAGGACAAACTGCGTACGGTGCTGTGGCAGTGGCGGGGCAAGCCGCTGGCGCGCGAGGCGGTGGCGGTGCTGGCCAAGCTGGAGCGCGACCTGGAGTCGGGCTCGCTGGGGCGGCGGCTGCGCGAGCTGCTCACGCTGGCCGAGGTGGAGGCCACCTGGCGGCGGGTCAGGCGGCTGCTGGACACCGGCGTGCATCCGTACCCGTCGGAAGGGTGGCCGGCCGTTCCCTGGCCCCCCATCTGAGGAGTGGCGGGGGTTTTATACCCTTTGCCGCATGTGCACGCTGATCGTGAGAACCGGTGAGCCGCTGACCCTCATGGGCGTGCGGGACGAGCTCGCCGACCGCCCCTGGGAAGCGCCGGGGGAGCACTGGCCCGAGCATCCCGGGGTGATCGGCGGCCGTGACCTCAAGGGCGGCGGCACCTGGATGGCCGTCTCCCCGTCCGCCTGCCGCGCCGCCGCCCTCCTCAACGGCCACGGCAGGCAGGCCCCCGAGACCACCAGGGTCTCCCGCGGCGACCTGGCCCTGATCGCGGTCTCCACGGGCGGCGTCCCGGACGTCGACCTGACCCGCTACGACCCCTTCCACCTCGTGCTCGCCGACCTGTCCGGCGTGCGGCTGTTCAGCTGGGACGGCGACCGCCTCACCGCCTCCGCCCTGCCCGACGGCACCAGCATGGTCGTCAACACCGGCCTCGACCCCGACGCCGACCGCGTACGGGCCCACCTGCCGCGCTTCGCGAGCGCGCCCGACTGGGCGGAGCTGATCACCGGCGCGCACTCCGACCGGCCGGACGCCCTCCTGGTGCGCAACACCCTGCCCGACGGCCGCGTCTACGCCTCGCTGTCGGTGATGCGGGTCACCCTGGGGCAGGACGACACCGGCTACGAGTTCACGGACCTTACGGCACGGATAGGCTCAAAGGCATGAGATCGTGGTCTGCCCAGAACATCCCCAAGCTCCCAGGTGAGAGCATTCCGCTGCGTCTCTACGACACGACGACGAGGCAGGTGCGGCAGACCGATCCCGGCCCGACCGCCCGGATGTACGTCTGCGGCATCACCCCCTACGACGCCACCCACCTCGGCCACGCCAACACCTACCACGCCTTCGACCTGGTGGGCCGGATGTGGCGGGACGCCGGGCACGAGGTCCACTACACCCAGAACGCCACCGACGTGGACGACCCGTTGCTGGAACGGGCCGCCCAGACCGGCATCGACTGGCAGGAACTGGCCGAGCGCGAGATCGAGCTGTTCCGCACCGACATGGAGGCCCTGCGCATCCTGCCGCCGCGCGAGTACGTCGGCGTCACCGAGGTCGTGGGCCACGTCGCCGACCTGATCACCGAGCTCGCCGCCAAGGGCTGCACCTACGACCTCGACGGCGACGTCTACTTCAAGGTGGCCGACGCCCCCAAGTTCGGCCAGGTGTCCGGCTACGACGAGGCCGAGATGCTGGCCCTGTCCGCCGAGCGCGGCGGCGACCCCGACCGGCCGGGCAAGCGGCACCCGCTCGACTGGCTGCTGTGGCGGGCCGAGCGGCCCGGCGAGCCGGCCTGGGAGACGAGCCTGGGCCGGGGGCGTCCCGGCTGGCACATCGAGTGCACCGCGATCGCGCTGCGCAACCTGGGCCCCGGCTACGACGTGGCGGGCGGCGGCTCCGACCTGATCTTCCCGCACCACGAGTGCGGCGCCTCCGAGGGGCACGCGGCGACGGGGGAGTGGCCGTTCGCCAAGTTCTACACGCACGCGGGCATGGTGGCGCTCGACGGCGAGAAGATGTCGAAGTCCAAGGGCAACCTGGTGTTCGTCAGCCGGCTGCGGCAGCAGCACGACCCGATGGCCGTGCGGCTCGTCCTGCTGGCCCACCACTACCGGGAGGACTGGGAGTACACGCCCGACCAGCTCGCCGCCGCCGAGCGCCGGCTCGCGCTGTGGCGCTCGGCCGTCGCCCTGGGGGGCGCGCCGCACGCGGAGGAGCTGCTGGCCACGGTCCGCGGGCGGATGGCCGACGACCTCGACTCGCCGGGCGCGCTGGCCGCGATCGACGCCTGGGCCGAGCGGGCGCTGGCCGAGGGCGGCCCGCAGGAGCCCGGCCTGGTCAAGGACCTGACCGACGCCCTGCTCGGCATCGCCCTCTGACCGGCCGCCCGGCCCCAGGCACAGGCGGGGGCGTGGCGTCCGGGTGACATGGTCGTGGGCCGGGTTCTCGCACCCGGCCCACGACCTCCCGTGGAGTCGCCGATCGCTCGGCGTTCTCCGTCACACACGCAGCTCCTCGAACCTGTCGTTCGCGGCGAGCTCCGCGGTGAACCACTCGATCGTGCGCCGCAGGCCCTCCTTGGCGGGCACCTCCGCCCGCCAGCCCAGCCGTTCGGCGGCCAGGGTGGTGTCGGGCCGGCGCACCTTCGGATCGTCGGCGGGCCGGTCGATGAACTCGATCTCCGAGGCCGAACCGGTCAGGTCGCGGATGAGGGTGGCCAGGTCCAGCATGGTCAGCTCGTCCGGGTTGCCGATGTTGACCGGGCCGGTGAAGTCGCTGCGGGCCATGGCCAGGATGCCCGAGACGGTGTCGTCCACGTAGCAGATCGACCTGGTCTGGGAGCCGTCGCCGGTGATGGTCAGCGGCTCGCCCTTCAGCGACTGCCGGATGAACGTCGGGATCGCCCGGCCGTCGAACGGCCGCATCCGCGGGCCGTAGGTGTTGAAGATGCGCACGATCCCGGTGTCGGTGCCGCGCGAGTGCCGGTAGGCGGTGGTCAGCGACTCGGCGAAGCGTTTGGCCTCGTCGTACACGCTGCGCGGGCCGACCGGGTTGACGTTCCCCCAGTACGTCTCCTTCTGCGGGTGCTCCAGCGGGTCGCCGTACACCTCGCTGGTGGACGCCAGGACGAACCGGGCGCCCTTCTCCCTGGCCAGCCCGAGCGCGTGCAGGGTGCCCACGCTGCCCACCCGCAACGTCTCGATCGGGTAGCGCAGGTAGTCGGCCGGCGAGGCGGCCGAGGCGAAGTGCAGCACCAGGTCCACCCGGCCCGGGACGTGCACGTACCCGGTCAGGTCGCTCTCGATGAGCCGGAAGGCCGGGTTGTCCAGCAGGTGCTCGACGTTGCGCGGGCCGCCGGTCAGGAAACTGTCCATGCAGATGACCTCGGCGCCCTCGTCCAGCAGGCGTTCGCACAGGTAGGAACCGAGGAAGCCGGCTCCGCCGGTGACCAGAGCCCTCATGACGTGACCTCCAGAGCTGCGTCGACCACTTCCGACACCTCGATCCTGAGCAGGCCGGGGTCGGGGCGCAGGCCGTGCGGGTCGCCCTTGCGGCCGGCCCACAGGGCCACGTGCCGCCATCCGGGCGGCGGCCCCCACTCCGACGGCGGCACCGGGCCGAACAGCACCACCGACGGCACACAGAACGCCGTCGCCAGGTGCGCGACCCCCGTGTCGCCGCAGACCACCAGCCGGGCCCGGCTGACCAGGTCGATCAGGTCGGCCAGACCGGTACGGCCGGCCAGCATGCGCTCCGGCGGCAGCCCGGCCAGCTCGGCGACCTTCCTGGCGATCGGCACCTCGTCGGCGTTGCCGGTGACGACCACGTCGTCCAGCGCCGCCGCGACCTTGCCGAACCGCTCGGGCGGCCAGCGCCGCGCCGGGTAGGCGGCCCCCGGATGCACGATCACCGGACCCGTCCGGTCGGAGATGCCGAGCGTCAGGTCCTCCGGGTCGGCGGGGATGCCGTGCCACTCCAGCAGGCCGCACCAGCGCCGCACCTCGTGCACGCCGTCCTGCCACGGCGGGCCGACGCCGAAGCTGATCAGCCGGCCCGGGTCGGTGGCGCGCAGCGCCTCGATGCTCTGCGGCCCCTTGCCGTGCAGGTTGACCGCGATGTCGGGCCGCTGGAACGGCACCGGGCCCGGCCCCGACACGTCCACCTGGGCGTCCACCGCGCCGATCAGCGGCAGCAGGGCCTCCAGGGACCTCGGCGCGGCCAGCGTGATCCGGTGCCCGGGAAAGGACTGCCGCAGCGCCCGCAGCGCGGGGACGGCCGTGAGCAGGTCGCCCAGGCCGAGCCCGCGCAGCGCCAGCAGTTCTAGGGCCATGACGTCTCCGTGGAGGGGCAGACGACCAGCTCTCTGACCTCGCACCCGGCCGGCTGCCGGAGCGCGAACACGACGGTCTGGGCGACGTGGGCCGGGTCGTTCAGCCCCGCCTCCGGGCCCGGCTTGTACTGCTCGGGACGCCCGTCGAAGAAGCCCGTCCGCATGCCGCCCGGGATCAGCAGGGTCACCCCCACCTCGCCGCGCAGCTCGACCGCCAGCCCCCTGGTGAAGCCGACGACGCCGAACTTGGAGGCCGAGTACGCCGAGGCGTCGCTCAGCGGGCGCAACCCGAGCGTCGAGGCGCAGGTCACCACCTTGCCGCGGGTCCGCTTCAGGTACGGCAGCGCCGCCCGGACGACGGCGGCCGTGCCGAGCAGGTTGACCTGGATCACCCGCTCCCAGTCGTCGGCGGGCACGTCCTCCAGGCGTCCGCAGGCGTCGATGCCGGCCGCGGTCACCACACCGTCCAGGCCGCCGGCCCGCTCGGCGAGCTCGCGTACGGCCCGCTCGGCCTGCCCGCGGTCGGCCAGGTCGGCCGTGACGTGGTCGAAGCGCTGGTCCGGCTCGCGCACGTCGACGACGAGCGCCCGCCAGCCCTCCTTCTCGACCGCCTCGGCGGTGGCCAGGCCGAGACCGGAGGCGCCCCCGGTGATCAAAATATTCACTGGATCTCCCTGATCAGATTGCTGGTCGAACGTCCCGGCAGCGTGCTGAGCGCGACGAACTCGGCGCCGAGCCGCTCCAGGACCTCTGACTCGGGCAGGACTTCCCCCTCGTAGTCCCCGCCCTTCACCCACACGTCGGGCCGCAGCAGCTCGATGGACTCGGCCGGGGTGTCCTCCTCGAACACCAGGACCGCGTCCACGCAGCTCAGCGCCCGCAGCACCTCGACCCGGTCACGCGCGTCGACGACGGGCCTGGACGGGCCCTTCAGCCTGCGCACCGAGTCGTCGGAGTTGACGCAGACGACGAGAGCGTCGCCCAGCGCCCTGGCCCGCCGCAGGAGGCTCACGTGCCCCGCGTGCAACAGGTCGAAACAGCCGCCGGTGGCGATCAGCCGGCCGCCCTGCGCGCGGGTGAGCCTGGCCACCTCCAGCGCGGTGCGCGGCCGGTCGCCGAGCCGCTGTTCCTGGGTCCTGACGGTGGCGGCCCCGCCGCGCTCGACGAAGCGCGAGGCCTCGCCGACGCCGATGGTGACCGCCTCCTCGACGTCCGCGCCGTCGCGCAGCGCGAGCGCCGCGGCGCCGGCGAGCCGGTCGCCCGCGCCGCACGCGTCCTGCCCGGCCGCCGTCACCGGGGGCGGCACCCGCGTCAGCGGGCCGCCCTGGACGGCCAGCGTGGCGCCGGTGCCGCCGGTGGTGACCGCCACGGCTCCCGCGCGCAGCTCCCGCACCAGGCGGCGGGCCGCATGGTCGGGGCCGCGGTAGCCGTCCGGGCACAACATCCTGGCCTCAGCCTCGCTCGGCGTCAGCAGCGTGCAGCCCGGCATGGGCGGCCCGCCCCGGGGATGCGGGTCCCACACGACCGGTACGCGGGCCTCGCGCAGCAGCTCCCGGGCCATGCCGGCCACGCCCCTGCCGTAGTCGGAGACCAGCACGGCGCCGGCGCGGGCCAGCACGGCCGTGATCTCCTCGGGGATCTCGCCGGGCGGGTCGGACCGGGCGAGGCCGTCGCCGCTGTCGAGCCTGAGCATGGTCTGGCCCCTCGACCTGACCCTGGTCTTGCGCACGGTCCCGCCGTTCAGCGGCAGGCGTACCAGCTCGACCTCCTCCGACAGCAGCGCGCACAGGCGGTGACCGTCGGGGTCGTCGCCGATCGCGGTGATCAGCACCACCTCCGCGCCGTCCCGCGCGGCCAGCAGCGCGGCCAGCCCGGCGCCGCCGGGGCGGGCGTGCTCGGCCGCGATGTCGACCACCGGGACCGGCGCGTCCGGGCACAGCCGCTCGCTGTCGCCCTCGACGTCCACGTCGAGCAGTGTGTCGCCGATGACGACGAGGGGGCCCATCAGACGGCCTCCTCGATGGCGTCGCAGAGCAGGTGGATCATGGCGAGGTGCACCTCCTGGACGGTGGCCGTCTCCTGCGCGGGCACGGCCACCGCCTCGTCGCACAGGTCGGCCAGCGGGTTCGGCGCGGGCCCGGTCAGCGCCCAGGCGACGACGCCGACCTCCTGCGCCGCCCTGGCCGCGGCCAGCACGTTCGGGCTGCCACCGCTGGTCGACAGGCACATCAGCACGTCACCGGGACGGCCGTGCGCCCGCACCTGGCGGGCGTAGACCTCCTCGTGGCCGAAGTCGTTGGCGATCGCGGTCATCGAGGAGCTGTCGCCGTGCAGCGGGATCGCCGCGTACGGCGGCCGGTCGGCCCTGAAGCGGCCCACCAGCTCGGCCGTCAGGTGCTGGGCCTCGGCCGCCGACCCGCCGTTGCCGCAGGCCAGCAGCCGGCCGCCGGCCGACAGCACGCCGGCCAGCTTCCCGCCCCAGGCACGGATGGTGACCGCGTGGTCGTCGACCTTCTCCAGCGTGGTCCAGAGCTTTTCCAGATGTCTGTCCATGATCAACCCCCCAGAGCGGCCAGGCGGCAGAGCCTGCCGTCGATGACCTGCGTGTACACCGCCTCGGTCTGCTCGGCGATGCGGGACCAGCCGTACCGCTCGCGGGCCCGCCGCGCTCCCGCGGCGCCCAGCGCCGCCCGCCTGCCCGGGTCGGCGAGCACGTCGCGCAGCGCCCTGGCCAGCGCCCGCGGGCGTCGCGGGGGGACCAGCACGCCGCAGCCGGCGACCGTGTCCAGGTGGCCGCCGACCGCCGAGGCCACGACGGGCACGCCGCAGGCCATCGCCTCGATCGGGACCATCCCGAACGGCTCGTACCAGGGCACGGTGACCACGACGTCGGCCGAGCGCATCAGCGCCGGCACGTGCGTGCGCGGGACGCTGCCGATCAGGTGCACCCGGTTCTGGAGCCCATAGGCGAGGGCCAGGTCGCGCAGCCGCTCGGTCTCCTCCTCGTCGTCCGGGCCGCCGCCGGCGATCACCAGGTCGGCGTCCGGGATCTGGCGCAGCGCGGCGATCAGGGTGTCCACGCCCTTGCGCGGCACCATCCGGCCGATGCTGAGCACCACCTTGGCGCCCGCGCGCGGCGCGACCGGCCCCTGCGGGCGGAACGCCGTCAGGTCCACCCCGCAGGGCACGACCGTGACGCGCCGCTCGGGCACGCCCATCGCGCACAGCTCGCTCACCTCGTCGCTGCAGGTGGCCAGCACCGCGTCGGCCCGCTTGCCGATCTCGCGCTCGGTGTCGATCCGGTGCGCCGGGCTGGTGTCGGCCTCGCCCTGCCAGCGCCGCTTCACGGTCCCGAGCGCGTGGAAGGTCTGCACCACCGGCACGCCCCCGGCGGCCCGCAGGGCCGCCTGGCCGCTCATCCAGAAGTGCGCGTGGGCCACGTCCGGCGGGTCCGACGCCCAGCGGTCGGCCAGGCGTTCGGTGAACTCCGGCATGTACGGCGGCAGCTCGTCCTTCGGCACGACCGCGGCCGGGCCCGCCGTGACGTACTCGACCGTGACGCCGGGCGCCATGGTCACCGCGTCGGGCTGCGACCGCGCCGAGCGTCTGGTGTGGACGACGACCGTGTGCCCGCGCTCGGCCAGTGCGACGGCCAGGTGCGCGACGTAGACGTTCTGCCCGCCCGCGTCCACGCCACCGATGGCCGCCAGCGGATCGGCGTGTTCGGAGATGAGATCGACCTTCACTGCGTCAGCTCCCTCACTGCCTTGACCACCTGCTCACTTGTCACCAGGGACAGGCACGGGTGCCCGGCCACCGGACAGGTGCGCGCCCTGCTTCCCGAGCAGGGCGCCTGCTGGTCGCCGAGCAGCACCGTGGGCACGCCGTACGGGGCCCATCGAGCGGCGGGGACGACAGGGGCGAACAGGCTCACGACCGGTGTGCCGACCGCCGCGGCCAGGTGCGCGGGACCGGTGTTGCCGGCCACCAGCACACTGGCGCCTTCGATCACGGCGGCCAGTTCGGCGAGCGTGGTCCTGCCTCCGAGGTCGACTGCCGCGTCGCAGGCCACGTAGGCGGTGAGGTCACGTTCCTTGCCGGTCACGACGACCTGGTGCCCGTCGTCCACCAGCTCCCTGACGGCCTGCCGATGCCTCTCGGCCGGCCACGTTCTGGCGGGGGCTGACGTCCCTGGATGCACCACGACGTACGAGCGTTCATCGGCAGCGCCGCCGACGCCTAGGAAATGCCCGCTTTCCCGGCCGATATCCGGCAAGGGCCGCCGAACAGCCAGTTTGCCGTCGTCGCCGGGTGGCAGATCGAACCCGGCCGCCCGCGCGACGGCCAGCATGCGCTCGGCCTCGGGCACGTCGAGCGTCTCGTCCACGACGTGCCGGACGTCCAGGAGCGAGCCGGGGTAGTCGTTGCTGATCGCGCAGACGCGCCGCACGCCGGCCATCCGCAGCAGCAGGGCCAGCGGCAGCGCCGACTGGTGGAAGGAGGTCAGGAGCAGCGCCTCGTCCACGCCCTGGACCCGGGCGATCAGGTCGGCGACCTGGGCGTTGGACACGGCGGCGGGGGAGTGGTCGATCCACGGCGCCCGCCACTCGATCACCCGGTCCACGCCGGGCAGCAGCTCGGCGGCGGCCCGGCCGTTGGGGCCGGCCAGGAAGACCAGCTCGTCGGCGAGCGTGCGCACGGCCCGGGTGGCGGGCCCGGCCAGCAGGACGTCTCCGGCGTCGTCGAGCCGCGCCACCAGGACGCGTCCCCGGCCGCCGCCGTGCTCTGCCGCCGCCTGGCACACCGCTGCCTCCAGCGTGCCGGCCGCCGCCGTGGTCTCCGCCGTGGTCTCCGCGGGCGCGGCCTCCGTGGCCGCGGGCTTGTGGGCGGCCCGTCCGGCCTTGCCGCGGCGCTGCGTGGCGTTCGCACGGCTGCGGCCGCACCGAGCCGCCGGATCGCGACGTCTCATCGCCGCCACCTCCATTCCCCCCGAAGCCGGTGCACGCAGGCGACCGGCGGGATCACCACGCTGGTGACGGCCATGCGCCACACCTCGCGCGGGGTACGCGGCCCTGGGGCGATGCGCCGCCAGGCGAACTCGGCGGTCATCGCGGCCCACAGGGCTCCGGCGACCGCGGCCAGCACCGGCAACGCCCGCCACCCGCCGGCCGCGCCCCGCCTGCCGGGCCGCTGGTCGAGCCGCCTGCCGGGCCGCCTGCCGGGCCGCCTCTCGGGCCACCGGTCCGGGCGCCCTCTCCCGGACGGGCGGGCCACGGTGGCGGCCAGGCCGAGGGCGGCGGCCGTGAACGCGGCGGCCGAGGTGACGGCGTGGCGGCGCAGCCGGCCGCCCGAGCCGCCGATGGCCTGACGCCAGCGCGGCCCGTGCAGGTGCCGCATCAGCGCGTCGTCGGCGTTGCCGCGCTGGAAGCGCACGCTCGCCCAGAACCCGTCCTCGCGCACCGGGTGCGTGGTCACCCGCTCGCCCGCGACCAGCCGGTGGCCCGCCCGTGCCACCCGCAGGGCGATGTCGGCGTCCTCCCGGTAGGCCCGGGGGAAACGTTCGTCGAACCCGCCCGTCTGCTCCAGCACCGAACGCCGGTAGGCCATGTCGGCCGTCACCCACAGCGCGTCCGACAGCCCCAGCGTGTGCCGCTCGGCGTCGGTGGGCCGCCGGCCGGCCGGCCGCGGCACCTCGATCCGGCCCTGGCTGCCGCCCACGTCGTCGGGCAGGTCCACCAGGTCCTTCCAGACCGCCTCGGCCCACCCGGGCGCGGGGATCACGTCGTCGTCGAGGAACACCACCCAGGGCGTCCCGGCGGCCCGCCAGCCGGCGTTGCGCGCGGCGGCCGGGCCCCGGCCGCCCGAGCGCACGACCCGCACATGGTCGGGCAGCTCCAGCGCGGCGGCGGCCGCCCGGCGGTCGTCCACCACGATCACCGGCACCGTCCGGCCCACCGCCGCCAGCGTCTCCCGCAGCGTGGCGCGGCCGATGGTGGGGATCACGACGGTGATCACGAGGCGAACACCTCCCCGCGCCGCACCAGGTACGGCCCCAGCGCCAGCACGTCCACCGGCGAGGAGCCGAAGCACTCCAGCGCGTCCCGCGGGTCGTCGACCATCGGCCGGCCCGCGGTGTTCAGGCTGGTGTTGACCACCACCGGCAGCCCAGTGCGCGCCTCGAACTCGGTCAGCACCCGCGCCATCAGCGGGTCGTCGGCCGGCGAGATCGTCTGGATGCGCGCGGTGCCGTCCACGTGCACCACCGCCGGGATGCGGTCCCGCCAGGGCTCGCGCACGTCGTGCACGAACAGCATGTACGGCGAGGGCACCGGCCCCCGCCCGAAGATCTCCGGCGCCCTGGACTCCAGGACCATGGGCGCGATCGGCCGGAACTGCTCCCGGCCCTTGACGTCGTTGAGCCGCTCGGTGTTGCCCGGGTGCCCCGGATGGGCCAGCAGCGAGCGGCGTCCGAGCGCCCGCGGCCCGTACTCGGACCGGCCCTGGAACCAGGCCACGATCCGGTCGGCGGCCAGCTCGGCGGCCACCGCCGCGCCCAGGTCGGCCGGCCGCGTGTACGGCACCCGCGCCACGTCCAGCCAGGCGCCCAGCTCCTCGTCGGTGAACCCGCGCCCGAGCGCCGCGCCCGGCATGGGACCGGCCGGCTCGCCGTAGGTCTGCGCCAGGTGCAGCGCGCCGCCCAGCGCCGTGCCGGAGTCGCCGGCGGCCGGCTGGGCCCACACCTCGTCGAACGGCCCCTCGTCCAGCAGCCGGGTGTTGGCCACGCAGTTCAGCGCCACTCCGCCGGCCAGCGCGAGCCGCCGTTCGCCGGTGCGCTCGTGCAGCCAGCGGGCCAGCTCCAGCAGCACCTCCTCCAGCCGGGCCTGCACGCTGGCGGCCAGGTCGGCGTGGTCGGAGGTCCAGGGCTCGCCCATGGCCAGCGCCTTGACGTAGACGTTCCAGTCGACCGGCTCGACGCGGAAGCCCCCGTCGCCGGTCGTGTAGATGATCTCGCGCAGCGACTCCAGGTGGCGCGGCCGGCCGTAGGAGGCCATGGCCATGACCTTGTACTCGTCGCTGGAGCGCAGGAAGCCCAGGTGCTGGGTGACGTCCTCGTACATCAGGCCGAGCGAGTGCGGCAGCTCCTGGGCGGCCAGCACCTCCAGCTCGCCGTCGCGGTAGCGGCCGGCCAGGTGCGAGACGTTCTCGCCGCGCCCGTCGCACACCAGCACCGCGCAGTCGCGCCAGGGGGAGGCCAGGCCGGCCGAGGCGGCGTGCGCCACGTGGTGCGGCACGTACGAGACCTGCCCGGCGTCCAGGCCCGGCAGCGCGGTCGCCAGGAAGGCGGGGGCCCTGACGGCGTACCGGGTGCGCAGGTCCTCCCAGTCGCCCTCCGGCCGCTGGACGACCAGCGCCGGGTCGTAGGAGTAGGCCACGGCGTCCAGGTCCTCGGGGGACAGGCCCGCCTCCTGCAGGCACCAGGCGGCGGCCTGCTCGGGCAGCTCCCAGGCGGAGAACGCCAGCGGCCGTTTGCCGTGCTTGCGGCGGCTGAAGCGCTCCTCCTCCGCCGCGGCCACGATCTTCCCGTCGACGACCAGGGCCGCGGCCGGGTCGTGGAAGATCGCGTTGATGCCGAGAAACTTCATCGTTTCCTCCCCCGCAGATGTCAAGAACCGCTACCGAGAGAAGCGGCTCTCAAACCTGGGACTACCTCGGGAGATGCGAAAACGGGCGTAATCGCCTGGGGTTGGTCACTCTGAGTAGTTGTTTGCCGGGTGGCGGCCCGGGTAGCTGCCGGATCACGCGACGGAGGTGAAAGGTGTTCGAAAAGCGACGTCCCGGGGCCGTCCTCTTCGACCGGGACGGAACCTTGATCAAAGACGTGCCGTACAACGGCGACCCTCGCCTCGTCGAGCCCATGCCGGGAGCGGTCGAGGCGCTCGGCAGGCTCCGCCGGGCCGACGTGCCCGTCGCGGTGGTCACCAACCAGTCCGGCGTGGCCAAGGGCCTGCTCTCGCCGGACGAGATGGACCAGGTGAACGCCAGGGTGGAGGAACTGCTCGGGCCGTTCGACGCCTGGGCCATCTGCGTGCACGACGACGCCGACGGCTGCACCTGCCGCAAACCGGCGCCGGGGCTGGTGATCAGGGCGGCCGCCGTCCTCGACGTCAGCCCGCGCGACTGCGTGGTGGTCGGTGACATCGGCCGGGACATGGAGGCGGCCAGGGCCGCGGGGGCCCGGGGCATCCTCGTGCCGACCAGGCAGACGCTGGAGGAGGAGATCGAGCAGGCGGCCGAGGTCGCCGAGGATCTCACCGACGTCGTCGACCGGGTGCTCAGCGCGCCCGAGGTGCCCGTGGCGGCGGCCTCGTCCGCGCCCTGGGCCCGGGCCATGGGCTGGAGCCGCTGGTGAGGATCCTCATCTGGCACGTCCACGGCTCGTGGACCAGCGCCTTCGTCAGCGGGGGCCACGACTACGTGCTGCCGCTCGTCCCCGGACGGGGTCCCGACGGCCGGGGGCGCGCCGCCACCTACGACTGGCCGGACAACGTCCGCGAGGTGCCCTACGACCGGCTCCGCGACGAGCCGATCGACGTGGTCGTTTACCAGCGGCCGCACGAGATCGACCTGGCCCGCGAATGGCTCGGCCGCGCGGTGCCCGGCGTGTACGTCGAGCACAACACCCCGGCCGGCGACGTCCCGCGCACGAGGCATCCGCTGTCCGGCCAGAGTGACATCACGATCGTCCATGTGACCCACTTCAACGAGCTGTTCTGGGACAACGGCCGGGCGCCCACCCGCGTGATCGAGCACGGCGTCCCCGACCCCGGCCACCTGTACACCGGCGAGCTGGCCAGGGCCGGCGTCGTGGTCAACGAGCCGGTACGCCGTACCAGGGTCGCCGGCACCGACCTGCTGCCGCGCTTCGCCGAGCGCGTACCGCTGGACGTGTTCGGCATGAAGGTGGACGGCCTGCCGTACGGCACCTACGAAGACCTGCCGCAGCACGTCATGCACGCCGCCCTGGCCCGCAGACGCGCCTACCTGCACCCCTACCGCTGGACGTCGCTGGGCCTGGCCCTCATCGAGGCCATGACCCTCGGCCTGCCCGTCGTGGCGCTGGCCACGACCGAGGCCGTCGAGGCGGTGCCGCAGGAGGCCGGGGTGATCTCCACCAGGGTGGACGTGCTGGCCGACGCCCTGCACGCCTTCGTCACCGACCCCGAGCGGGCCGCCCAGGCGGGCAAGGCCGCGCGGGCCGCCGCGCTGGCCCGCTACGGCCTGCCCAGGTTCCTGCGGGACTGGGACCGGCTGCTGGCCGAGATCTGAGCCGGGATCCGAGCCGGGATCCGAGCCGGGATGTGAGCTGGGAACTGAGCCGGGATCTGACAGGTATGACGCCGAAAGGCATGGGTAGGCGCGATGAGCATGATGATGCTCAACTGGTCACGCAGGGCAGCCTGCCTGGAACTGGACCCCGAACTGTTCTTCCCGATCTCGCTCGAAGGCCCCGGCCGCTCGCAGGTCGAGAAGGCCAAGACGATCTGCGGCCGGTGCCCCGTGCGCCGGCCCTGCCTGCAGTACGCGCTGGACACCCGGCAGGCGCACGGCGTGTGGGGCGGCACCGACCCCGAACAGCGGCGTGAGCTCAGCTCGCCGGCAGTGCCTCGGCAAGAAAGCGTTCCCGCTCCTCAGCTTCGAGGTGGTCGCTGAACAGCACCCCGTCGAGATGATCGGCCTCGTGTTGCAGCACCCTCGCCAGCACGCCCAGCGCCCGTAGCGTCACCGGCTTGCCGAACATGTCGCGGCCGCGCGCCGTGACCATGTAGGAGCGTTCCAGCGGACGCCAGAGGCCCGGCGCCGACAGGCACGCCTCGTCGGCGGTGATCCGCCGCTCCGACAGCTCCAGCCGCGGGTTGACCAGATGACCGGAACGACCGTCGTAGGAGTAGACGAGCACCCGCACCGGCTCGCCGATCTGCGGGGCCGCCAGGCCGGCCCGGCCCGTGCCCGCCCGCAGGGTGAGCGTCAGCGACTTCACCAGGCGCCGCAGCTCCCGGTCGAAGTCGTGCACCGGCTCCGCCACCACGCGGAGCACCGGATCGTCGAACACGCGAATAGGCCGGACCGTCACCCGCAACTCCCCGAAACGCCGCGATCGTCATGCGGAACGGTTCCCGTCGCCGGATCCCCTCAACCCTGAAGGCCGGGCCTTGTAGCACAGCGGTAACAGCGGAGACCCAAGGGCGAAACCACCCGAAAGCAGGATCGGGGGTGATCTCACTTGCGTCGCCCGCGCCTGTGATGCCCGGCCGGGCGCTCGGGGCCCGGCCGGGCCCCGCCAGCCCGGAGGTACCGGCATGACCACCCTTTCTGAAGGGTCTCCCGAGACGGCGCCCGACGCGCTGGCCGGGTTCACCGTCGGGGTGACCGCCACGCGGCGGCGGGAGGAGTTCGCCGCGCTGCTGGCGCGGCGCGGCGCCCGTGTCGTCAGCGCCCCCGCCATCCGCCTGGTGCCCCTGGCCGAGGACGCCGACCTGCTCGCCGCCACCCGGCGCACCCTCCAGGCCCCCCTGGACGACGTGGTCGTCACCACCGGCGTCGGCTTCCGCGGCTGGATGGCCGCCGCCGAGGGCTGGGGCCTGTCCGCCGACCTCGGCGACCACCTCGGCCGGGCCCGGCTGCTCACCCGCGGCCCCAAGGCCAAGGGAGCCGTACGGGCCGCCGGGCTGACCGACCACTGGACCCCCGTCACCGAGTCCTGCGACGAGGTCAAGGAGTACCTGCTCGCCCAGGACCTGCGCGGCCGGCGCATCGCGGTCCAGCAGCACGGCGAGCCGCTCACCGCCTTCGTGGCCGACCTGCGCGCGGCCGGGGCCGAGGTGATCGAGATCCCGGTCTACCGGTGGCTGCCCTGCCGCGACGGCTCGCCCCTGCGCCGCCTGATCAGCCAGACGGTCTCCGGCGCCGTGGACGCGGTGGCCTTCACCAGCGCGCCCGCCGTCCACGCCATGCTCGGCGCGGCCCGCTCCGACGGGCTGGAGGACGCGCTGCTGGCCGCGTTCGGCGGGCCCGTCGTGGCCGCCTGCGTGGGGCCCGTGACGGCCGAGCCGCTGACCTCTCGTGGCGTACGCGTCCTGCAGCCCGACCGTTCCCGTCTCGGCGCCCTGGCCCGCGCCCTGGCCAGACACCTGCCCGAGCACGGGGTCACCCGGCTGGTCGCGGGCGACCACCGCCTGGAGGTACGCGGCCACGCCGTCGTCGTGGACGGCGACCTGCGTCCGCTGCCGCCCGCGCCGATGGCGGTGCTCAAACGCCTGGCCGACAAGCCGGGCCACGTGGTCTCCCGCGCCGACCTGCGTACGGTCCTGCCGGGCAGCGCCGTCCGCGACTCGGCCGAGCACGCGGTGGAGATGGCCGTCACCCGGCTGCGCCGGGCCCTGGGGCCGAGCGGCATCGTCGAGACGGTCGTCAAACGCGGCTACCGCCTGGCCTGCCCCCACGAGCCAACCCCATGACCCCCACCACCTCACCACCCCATCCCCCAGCAACCCAGCCACCCCAGTACCCCAACACCCCACGAACCCCAGCACCCCCAATGGACCCCAGCCATCCGCACGGACCCCAGTCACCCGCACGGACCCCAGTCACCCGCACGGACCCCAGTCACCCGCACGGACCCCAGTCACCCGCACGGACCCCAGTCACCCGCACGGACCCCAGCCACCCCTACGAACCCCAGCCACTTCCACGAACCCCAGCCACCCCACCCCATGAACCGCGACCAACCCCTCCAACCCCACCCACCCCGACCCGCCGCCGGGCGGCGGGCCAGCTCTCGTGCGTGCGCCGGTCCTCGTACGTGCGCTGGGTCTCGTGAATGCGCCGGATGTCGTGCGTGCGCCCGATGTCGTGGGTGCGTGCGATGTCGTGCGCGCACCTGCTCTCGTGCGCGCGTCCGCTCTGGTGGGTGCGACCCCTTTGGCGAGTGAGTCCGTGCCCGAGGACGGGCCGCTGCCCACGCTGGTGCTGGCTGCGCATGGGACGCGGAGCGCGGCGGGGGAGCGGGCCCTGGCCGCGCTGACCCGTTCGGTCCGCAGGGCACGGCCGGGGTGCCGGGTCGAGATGAGCTTTCTGGAGATCAGTTCGCCGCTCCTCGCCGACGTTCTGCCGGCCGTGCCTGGGCCGGTGGTGGTCGTGCCGTTGCTGCTGGCCGGTGGCTACCACGTGCACGTCGACCTGCCCGAGGTCGTCGCCGCCCGCCGTCCGGACGCGCTGGTGGCCGGCCGGCTGGGGCCACACGGCCTGCTGACCTCGGCGCTCGTCCGCACGTTGGCCCACGCGGGGCTGCGCGCCGCCGACACGGTGATCCTGGGAGCGGCGGGCTCGTCCGACCCCGCGGGGCTCGCCGACGTGCGCGCCGCGGCCCGGCGGCTCTCGGTACGCCTGTCGCGGCCGGTCACGGCGGCCTTCGCCACCTCGGGAACGCCGTCGCTGCCCGACGCGGTGGACCAGGCGCGCAGGACGTCTCGTGGCCGGGTGGTGGTGGCCTCGTACGTGCTGGCCCCCGGCTTCTTCCACGACCGGCTGGACGCCTCGGGCGCCGACCTCGTCACCGCCCCGCTCGCCCCGGACCCCGCCGTGACCGCCCTGATCTGGCACCGCTACGACCAGTCCGTCAAACACCGACGCCCCCACCCGGCCCCCGCCCAGAGGTAACCCGACCTCAAGTGCCCCGGAATCCACCCACGCGACCTCACATGCCCCGGAATCCAGCCACGCGACCTCACAGGCATTCAGACGTGCGCCCTCCTGAGTCCGGCCCGGGGATGTAGCCACACGACCTCAGGGCCCCGGCCTGGCCCTCAGGAGTGCTCGCGGAGTCAGCCGCCGGGTGTGGAGGACCGTGCCGCGGGACTGCCAGGGGAGCAGGCCGTCGGGTGTGATGACTTGAGCCGGGATGAGCTCCGGAACCAGCCGTCGGGTGCGGGCGGCCAGAGCTGGGATGAGCCCCGGAGCCAGCCGTCGGGCGCGGGCGGCCCGAGCCGGGGTGCGTCTCGGAGTCAACTGTCAGGCGTGGCGGCCCTCGAGTGACCTCACAGCCCCAGCCTAGGAGGTGGCCGAGCGACCCCTCAGCTTCCGGCCTCGGGATGCAGGCACGCGACCTCACAGCCCTGGCCTCATGGATGCAGACGTGCGACCTCCTGAGTCCGGCCTGGGATGTAGCTACCCGACTTCAAGCCCCGGCCTGGCGCTCAGAACTGCTCGCGGAGTCAGCCGTCGGATGTGGAGGACCGTGCCGCGGGACTGCCAGGGGAGCAGGCCGTCGGGTGTGACGGCTCGAGCCGCGATGTGCCGCGGGTCAGCTGTCGGTGTCGCGGTCGCGGCGGCGCAGGTAGCGCTCGAACTCGGCGGCGATCGCGTCGCCGCTCGCCTCGGGCAGCTCGGCCGCGTCCTTGCGCTCCTCCAGCTCCTTGACGTATTCGGCCACCTCGCTGTCCTGCGAGGCCAGCTCGTCGACGCCGCGTTCCCAGGCGCGCGCCTCCTCGTCGAGGTCGCCGAGCGGCATCGGGATCTCCAGCACGTCCTCCATGCGGCGCAGCAGCGCGAGGGTGGCCTTCGGGTTGGGGGGCTGGGCGACGTAGTGGGGCACCGAGGCCCACAGCGAGATCGCGTCGAGCCCGGCCTCGCCGAAGGCGTGCTGGAGCACGCCGACGATGCCGGTGGGGCCCTCGTAGCGGCTGAGCTCCAGGTTGGTCGAACGGGCCAGCGCCTCGTCGGTGGCCCCGCCCAGGATCGGCACGGGACGGGTGTGCGGCGAGTCGTTGAGCAGCGCGCCCAGCATCACCGCCAGCTCGACGCCCAGCTCCCGGCAGACCTGGATGATGTCGGCGCAGAACGAGCGCCAGCGCATGTTGGGCTCGATGCCGCGCAGCAGCACGACGTCGCGCTCGCTGCCCGGCGGACGGGCGTGGAACAGCCGCGTAGTGGGCCACACGATGGACCGGGTCAGCCCGTCGCCCATCTCCACCACGGGACGGGTGACCTGGAAGTCGTAGTAGTCGTCGGGGTCGAGCGCGATCAGCGGCTCGGCCTTCCAGGACGACTCGAGATGGGCGATCACACCGCTGGAAGCCTCGCCCGCGTCGTTCCACCCCTCGAACGCGGCAATGAGCACCGGGTCGACGAGCTCGGGGAGCCCTTCGAGCTCGATCACGTGTCGCCTCCTCTCTCCCTCATCGCGCTAAGCCTATGCGGTAAGCAGGCGTCGGCGTCACCGATCTCCCCGCGAACGCTCCGAGCCACCGGCCCACCCCTTTCGCCCAGCCCACCACGCGACTATCCCCCGTCCCACCGCGCTCACCCCTCCCTTCCGTTCGCCCCTAGCGGATCACCCCGGAAGGGGGCGGACCGCCCGCCGGAACGACACGGAAGGAGCCGGGCGGGCCCGCCGCTATTGGACGCCGGGTCAATTGACAGGCGGAAGAATAGGCCGTCGGGACTCAGCCGATAAGCTCTACGGCATGAGCATCTCCCCGTCCTTCCGAGAAGTGTTGTCCCAGCGCGTGATCGTGGCCGACGGGGCTATGGGCACGATGCTCCAGGCGCAGGACCCGACGCTCGACGACTTCGAGGGGCACGAGGGCTGCAACGAGGTCCTCAACGTCACCCGCCCCGACATCGTCCAGGGCGTGCACGACGCGTACTTCGCCGTCGGCGTCGACTGCGTCGAGACCAACACCTTCGGCGCCAACCTGGCCGCGCTCGGCGAGTACGACATCGGCGAGCGCGTCTTCGAGTACTCCGAGGCCGGCGCCCGGATCGCCCGCGAGCGGGCCGACCACTGGTCCACGCCCGAGCAGCCGCGCTTCGTCCTCGGCTCGATGGGGCCGGGCACCAAGCTGCCGACGCTGGGCCACCTGCCCTACCGGAGCCTGCGCGACGCCTACCGCGACAACGCGGCCGGCCTGATCGCGGGCGGCGCCGACGCGCTCATCATCGAGACCTGCCAGGACCTGCTCCAGGTCAAGGCCGCCGTCATCGGCGCCAAGCGGGCCGTCGAGGCCGCCGGCCGGGATGTCCCGATCATCGCCCAGGTGACGATCGAGACCAACGGCGCGATGCTGCTCGGCTCGGAGATCGGCGCCGCGCTCACCGCGATCGAGCCGCTCGGCGTCGACATCGTCGGGCTCAACTGCGCGACCGGCCCGGCCGAGATGAGCGAGCACCTGCGCTACCTCGCCCGCCACTCCCGGCTCAAGCTGTCCTGCATGCCCAACGCCGGCCTGCCGGTGCTCACCTCCGACGGCGCGTACTACCCGCTGTCGGCGCAGGAGCTGGCCGACGCGCACGAGACCTTCGCCCGCGACTACGGCCTGTCGCTGGTCGGCGGCTGCTGCGGCACCACCCCCGAGCACCTGCGCCAGGTGGTCGAGCGGGTGCGCGGCAAGGAGCCGGTCACGCGCCGCCCCCACCCCGAGCCCGGCGCCTCCTCCCTCTACCAGACGGTCCCCTTCCGCCAGGACACCTCCTACCTGGCCATCGGCGAGCGCTGCAACACCAACGGCTCCAAGGCCTTCCGCGAGGCGATGCTGGAAGGCCGCTGGGACGACTGCGTGGAGACCGCCCGCGACCAGGCCCGCGACGGCGCCCACATGCTCGACCTGTGCGTCGACTACGTCGGCCGCGACGGCGTGGCCGACATGAAGGAGCTGGCCTTCCGCTTCGCCACCGCCTCCACGCTGCCGATCATGCTCGACTCCACCGAGCCCGCCGTGCTCCAGGCGGGCCTGGAGATGCTCGGCGGCCGGGCGGCCGTCAACTCCGTCAACTACGAGGACGGCGACGGCCCCGACTCCCGCTTCCAGAAGATCATGCGCCTGGTGCGCGAGCACGGCGCGGCGGTCGTCGCGCTGACCATCGACGAGGAGGGCCAGGCCCGCACCGCCGACTGGAAGGTGCGCGTGGCCTCCCGCCTCATCGACGACCTGACCGGCAACTGGGGCATGCGCGTCGAGGACATCATCGTCGACTGCCTGACCTTCCCCATCGCGACGGGCCAGGAGGAGACCAGGCGCGACGGCCTGGAGACCATCGAGGCCATCCGCGAGCTCAAGCGCCGCTACCCGGGCGTGCAGACCACGCTGGGGCTGTCCAACATCAGCTTCGGCCTCAACCCGGCCGCCCGCATGGTGCTCAACTCGGTGTTCCTCAACGAGTGCGTCAACGCCGGCCTCGACTCGGCCATCGTGCACGCCTCCAAGATCCTGCCGATGGCCCGCATCCCCGACGAGCAGCGCCAGGTCGCGCTCGACATGGTCTACGACCGCCGCCGCGAGGGCTACGACCCGCTGCAGCGCTTCATGGACCTGTTCGAGGGCGTCGACGCCGCGGCCATGCGCGCCGGCAAGGCCGAGGAGCTGGCCGCGCTGCCGCTGTGGGAGCGGCTCAAGCGGCGCATCATCGACGGCGAGCGCAAGGGCCTGGAGGCCGACCTCGACGACGCGCTCACCCAGCGGCCCGCGCTGGAGATCATCAACGAGGTGCTGCTCGACGGCATGAAGACGGTCGGCGAGCTGTTCGGCTCCGGCCAGATGCAGCTGCCGTTCGTGTTGCAGTCGGCCGAGGTGATGAAGGCCGCCGTGGCCTACCTGGAGCCGCACATGGACCGCGTCGAGGGCGAGACCAAGGGCCGCATCGTGCTGGCCACGGTCAAGGGCGACGTGCACGACATCGGCAAGAACCTGGTGGACATCATCCTGTCCAACAACGGCTACCAGGTGGTCAACCTCGGCATCAAGCAGCCGGTCTCGGCCATCCTGGAGGCCGCCGACGAGCAGAAGGCCGACGTGATCGGCATGTCCGGGCTGCTGGTGAAGTCGACGGTCATCATGAAGGAGAACCTGGAGGAGATGAACTCCAGGGGCCTGTCGGAGAAGTACCCGGTGCTGCTCGGCGGCGCCGCGCTCACCCGCGCCTACGTCGAGCAGGACCTCGCCGAGCTGTTCGAGGGCGAGGTGCGCTACGCCCGCGACGCGTTCGAGGGGCTGCGGCTGATGGACTCGTTCATGGCCGTCAAGCGCGGCGTCGCGGGCGCCACGCTGCCGCCGCTGCGCGAGCGGCGGGTCAAGACCGGCGCGGTGCTGCAGCGCACCCCGGTCGAGGAGCTGCCGGCCCGCTCCGACGTGGCCGCCGACAACCCGGTGCCGGCGGCGCCCTTCCACGGCGACCGCGTGGTCAAGGGCATCTCGCTGGCCGAGTACTCCGCCTTCCTCGACGAGCGCGCCCTGTTCCTGGGCCAGTGGGGCCTCAAGCCCACCAGGGGCGGCGACGGGCCCGGCTACGAGGAGCTGGTCGAGACCGAGGGCCGGCCCAGGCTGCGCATGTGGCTGGAGCGCATGCAGACCGAGGGCCTGCTGGAGGCGGCCGTCGTCTACGGCTACTTCCCGTGCGTCAGCGACGGCGACTCGCTGATCATCCTGGGCGACGACGGCAACGAGCGCACCCGCTTCACCTTCCCGCGCCAGCGCCGCGACCGGCACCTGTGCCTGGCCGACTTCTTCCGGGGCAAGGACTCCGGCGAGGTCGACGTCGTCGGCTTCCAGGTGGCCACCATGGGCGCGAAGATCTCCCAGGCCACCGCCGAGCTGTTCGCCAAGGACGCCTACCGCGACTACCTGGAGCTCCACGGCCTGTCGGTGCAGCTCACCGAGGCGCTGGCCGAATACTGGCACGCCCGGGTGCGCGCCGAGTGGGGCATCGGCGGCCAGGAGACGCTCGACGACATGCTCAAGGTCAACATCCAGGGCTGCCGCTACTCCTTCGGCTACCCGGCCTGCCCCAACCTGGAGGACCAGCAGCAGCTGTTCGAGCTGCTCGACCCGGGGCGCATCGGCGTCAGCCTGTCGGAGGAGTTCCAGCTCCACCCCGAGCAGGCCACCTCGGCGCTGGTCGCGCACCACCCCGAGGCCAAGTACTTCAACGTCTAGTTCGTCATCGGGGGAAAGCACGTGGAAGCGGTCTTCTTCGACATGGACGGCCTGCTCGTCGACAGCGAGAAGGTCTGGCTGGAGATCGAGACCAGGGTGATGGCCAGGCTCGGCGCCGAATGGACGCCGCAGCACCAGGCGCACCTGGTCGGCGGGTCCATGGAGCGCACGCTCGACTACATGCTCGCAGTCTCCGGGGCCGACGTGCCGGCGCCGACGGTGCAGGAGTGGATGGTCGCCGGCATGGTCGAGCGCCTGGCGGACGGCGTCGCCGTCATGCCGGGGGCCGCGGAGCTGCTGGAGGCGCTGCGCGACGAGGGGGTGCCGGTCGGCCTGGTCACCTCGTCGATGCGGGAGATCGCCGACGCCGTGCTGAAGGGCTTCGGCGAAGATCGCTTCGACCTCGTCGTCACCGCCGCCGACGTCGAGCGGACCAAGCCCGACCCCGAGCCCTACCTCAAGGCCGCCGGGCTGCTCGGCGTCGAGCCGGTGCGCTGCGTGGTGCTGGAGGACTCCCCCAACGGCGTGGCGGCCGCCACGGCGGCGGGCTGCGCCGTCGTGGCCGTCCCCAACCTGCTGCCGGTCGAGCCGGCCCCCGGCCGTCTGGTGGTCTCCTCGCTGGCCGACGTCGGCGTCGCCGATCTGCGCGCCCTGATCCCCTAGGGGGCGTCTGGTCCTCGCGGAGGAGAGGCTCCCGGCGTTTCGCGTGCCAGGATGGAAGGCGTAGTCGAGACGAGGGGCGGCCGTAATGTTCAATCAGATCGCCTGGTTGCCGCTGTGCGCCGGGGTGACGGCGGTAGGGCTGGTGCTGAGCTTCCTGGCCTTCAGGCGCCGGGGCGCGGCCGCGGGGATGAGGCTGGCGGCCTGGTCCCTGCTGCCGGTGGCGGCCTACCTGACCGGCGCGCTCAGCGCGCTGTGGACGATCGGGGCGACCGCGGTGGGGTTCGTCACCGGGCTGGTGCTCAACCCGATGGTGTGGGCCGGTGTGGCCGTGGCGGGTCTGGCCGCCGTGCTGTTCGTGGTCTCCGGGGTGATGCGCGGCCGCAGGCTGTCCTTGGGGCGCAAGAAGAAGGCCGCTCCCGAGCCGGGCGGGAAGCCGCCGGTTCAGCCCGTAGCGAACAAACCCCAGCCGTCGGTGGCCCCGAAGGCCCCCAAGAACGACGATGACTTCTCCGATATCGAAGCGCTTCTGAAGCGCCGCGGCATCAGCTGATTTCGGACAGAAACGGTCCAGGATCGGCACTGTCACAGTTCCGAGACCCAACCGGGACGGGCCGTAGACATTCACATCAAGATCGATACGAATAAGTTTCGCGTCAATCACAGTTGAGCCACATCGAGCGCTGAGGGACTGGTCACACCAGCTCAGGCCATAGATTCTGCCTCCTGGGGCCGCGACTCTGCGGACTCGCCTTGCACGGGCGCACTACCCTGACCGGGTCGCGCCGACACGGACGACGTCGTCTGGAATCCAGGGGGCCACTGGCATGACCGCACCGCTCGATGTTCCTGACTCGGCCGTCGAGGCCGGGCCGGAGACCGTTCTTGAGGGGGCGGAGTCTTCAGTCATCCGGGGGCGTTCCCTCGGGCAGATCGCCTGGATGCGCCTCAAGCGCGACCGCATCGCGATGATCGGCGGCATCGTCATCATCCTGCTGATCCTCGTGGCGATCTTCGCGCCGCTGCTGGTGTCGTGGTTCGGTCACGACCCGGCCGAATGGCACCGGGAGAAGATCGACCCGGCGATCCAGGCTCCGATCGGCGCCTTCGGTGGCATGAGCTGGGACTTCCTGTTCGGTGTCGAGCCCACCACGGGCCGCGACCTGTTCAGCCGAATCCTGTACGGTGCCCGCATCTCGCTGCTGATCGCGTTCTTCGCGACCCTGCTGTGCGTGGTGATCGGCACCGTGATGGGGATGATCGCCGGCTTCTTCGGCGGCTGGATCGACACCGTCATCTCCCGCCTCATGGACATCTTCCTCGCCTTCCCGCTGCTGGTGTTCGCGCTGGCGCTGGCCGGCGTCATCCCCGACAAGGCGTTCGGCATGTCGGGCGACACCCTCAGGATCAGCCTGCTGGTGTTCATCATCGGCTTCTTCAACTGGCCCTACATCGGGCGCATCATCCGGGGCCAGACGCTCTCCCTGCGCGAGCGGGAGTTCGTCGACGCCTCCAGAAGCCTGGGCGCGCGCAGTCACACGATCCTGTTCAAGGAGATCCTGCCCAACCTGCTGGCGCCGATCCTCGTGTACTCGACGCTACTGATCCCGTCGAACATCCTGTTCGAGGCCGCACTTTCCTTCCTCGGCGTGGGCGTGCGGCCGCCGACCCCGACGTGGGGAGGCATGCTGGCTGAGGCCGTCCACAACTACGACGTGGCGCCCAACTTCATGATCTTCCCCGGCCTCGCGATCTTCATCACCGTGCTGGCGTTCAACCTGCTCGGTGACGGTCTTCGGGACGCCTTCGATCCCAAGGCCCGATAAGGCCTCGTGAGTAGTTATCCGCAAGTTCTCTCAACTCCTAGATTCAAGGGGTGTGTCAGGTCGATGAAGATGAGATCTAAGGCGTCGGCGATCGCGGTGACCGCCGCTCTCGCCGTGGTCGTCTCCGCGTGTGGTGGCGGCGGTGGCAGCAAGAACACCAGCGGCTCGGGCAGCGACGACAAGCCGTCCAGCAAGTACAACGCGGGCGTGACGGCGGTCATCAACCCGTCGGAGAAGGTCGGCGGCACCCTTCACATGGGCATGCCCGGCGACTTCGACTCCGTCGACCCGGGCGACATGTACTACGGCTACGCCTGGAACTTCGCCCGCCTCTACACGCGCGCGCTCACCATGTTCAAGCCGGTCCCCGGCGAGGAGGGCCTGCAGCTCGTCGGCGACCTGGCCGAGGGCCTGGGCACGCCGAGCGACGGCGGCAAGACGTGGACGTACAAGCTGCGCAAGGGCATCAAGTTCGAGGACGGCACCCCGGTGACCTCCAAGGACGTCAAGTACGGCGTGGCGCGCTCGCTGGACAAGGACATCCTGCCCAGCGGCCCGACGTACTTCAACGACTGGCTCGACGTCGGCAGCTACACCGGCCCGTACAAGATGAAGAACAAGCTCGACGACTTCAAGGCGATCGAGACCCCTGACGACCAGACCATCGTCTTCCACCTGAAGAAGGCGTACGGCGGTTTCGACTACTTCGCCATGCTCCCGCAGACGGCCCCCGTGCCCGTGGCCAAGGACACCGGCTCGAAGTACAAGGAGCACCCGGTCGCGACCGGCCCGTACATGTTCAAGGCGCACGAGCTCACCAAGCGCATCGAGCTCGTCAAGAACCCGAACTGGGACGCGGCGACCGACCCCAACCGCAAGCAGCTCAACGACTCGATCGAAGTGCTGCTGGGCCAGAACGAGGACGACCTCGACCAGCGCCTGCTCTCCGGCAAGATCGACGTCAAGGTCAACAGCACCGGCGTGGCGGCCAACGCCCGCAAGACGGTCCTGACCGACGAGAAGGTCAAGCAGTACGCCGACTCGGCCCCGATCGACCGCACCTGGTTCACCAACATCAACGGTGACGTGCCGCCGTTCGACAACATCCACTGCCGCAAGGCCGTGCTGTACGCGACCGACCGCTCGGCCATCCAGGGCGCCTACGGCGGCCCGGACGCCGGTGGCGACGTGGCCCTCAGCCTCATGCCGGCCAAGATGACCGGCTACGAGAAGATCGACCCCTACGGCGTCGAGGCCAACCCGACCGGTGACATCGCCAAGGCCAAGGAAGAACTGGCGGCCTGCGGCCAGCCCAACGGCTTCAGCACCACCATCTCCTTCCGCAACGAGCGCTCGGCCGAGAAGCAGACCGCCGAGTCGCTGCAGCAGTCGCTCGGCCGCGTGGGCATCAAGCTGGAGCTCAAGGGCTTCCCGCAGGGTGACTACTTCAAGCTGTACGCCGGCAAGCCCGACTTCGCCAAGAAGAACAACCTGGGCCTCATGGTCTACGGCTGGGGCGCCGACTACCCTGAGGGCTTCGGCTTCTTCCAGCAGATCGTCGACAGCCGGGTCATCCGTCCCGCCGGTAACACCAACCTCGGCGTGAAGGACCCCAAGATCGACGAGCTGATCGACCAGGCCGCCGGGGAGACCGACGCGACCAAGCGCAACAGCATCTGGGCCGCCGTCGACAAGCAGGTCATGGAGTCGGGCTACATCCTTCCCTACGTCTGGGCGCACGGCCTGTTCTACCGTCCGCCGCAGCTGAAGAACGTCTTCGTCTCCCAGAACTGGGGCATGTACGAGTTCCTCACGCTGAGCACCCAGTAGCAACGGCGCTAACTGCCGGAACGTCCCGTACCGAAAGCAGGTGAAGGCTTCGGCGGCCGGGCCCACAAGGCCCGGCCGCCATTGCCGAGATCAGTGTTCACATACATTCTCAGACGGTTGATAGCGGCCGTCATGCTGCTCTTCGTGGTGAGCATCGCGACGTTCGCCATCTTCTTCCTCGTGCCTCGGCTCGCTGGGATGTCCGCTGACGACCTGGCCTCCCGGTACGTGGGCAAGGCGGCCAACGCCGAGGTGATCCACGACACGGCTGTGCGCCTCGGCTTCTACGACCCCATCCTGGTCCAGTACGGACGTTTCGTGCAGGGCATCTTCGTCGGCGTCGACCGCAACTACGGCCCCGGCATCGAGCACTGCCCGGCGCCCTGCTTCGGCTACAGCTACGTCAGCCAGAACCCGGTCCTGCCCGACCTGCTCAACCGCCTGCCGATCACCTTGTCGCTGGCGCTGGGCGCGGCCGTCGTGTGGGTCATCTTCGGCGTGGCCACCGGCGTGTTGTCGGCGCTGCGCCGCGGCAGCTTCTTCGACCGGCTGTCCATGGGCATCGCCCTGGCCGGCGTCTCGCTGCCGATCTTCTTCACCGGTATCGTCTCCCTGGCCATCTTCCGCGACCAGCTCGGGCTGGTCGGCGACGTGGCCGACTGGGTGCCGATCAGCGAAGACCCGCTCACCTGGGCCAACAACCTCATGCTGCCCTGGGTGACGCTCGCCTTCCTGTACGCCGCCGGCTACGCCCGCCTCACCCGAGCGGGCATGCTGGAGACCATGTCGGAGGACTACATCCGCACGGCCAGGGCCAAGGGCCTGCCCGAGCGGAAGGTGGTGCTCAAACACGGGCTGCGGGCCACGCTCACCCCCGTGGTCACCATGTTCGGCCTCGACCTGGGGCTGCTGCTCGGCGGCGCCGTCCTGACCGAGAGCACCTTCTCGCTGCCCGGCATCGGCAAGTACGCCGTCGACGCCATCAGCAACAACGACCTTCCCCAGGTGATGGGCGTCACGATCGTCGCGGCGGCCTTCATCATCCTGGCCAACCTGATCGTCGACCTGCTCTACGCGGTCGTTGACCCGAGAGTGAGGCTGGCGTGAGTCCCTTTCTCGACGTCAAGGACCTGAAGATTCACTTCCCGACCGACGACGGCCTGGTCAGGTCCGTCGACGGGCTGACCTTCAGCCTCGAACGCGGCAAGACCCTCGGCATCGTCGGCGAGTCCGGCTCGGGCAAGTCGGTGACCAGCCTCGGCATCCTCGGCCTGCACAAGGGCAAGGGCGCCAACGTCTCGGGCGAGATCTGGCTCGACGGCGAGGAGCTCGTGGGCGCCTCGCAGGAGCACGTGCGCGGGTTGCGTGGCAAGAAGATGGCGATGATCTTCCAGGATCCGCTGTCGGCGATGCACCCCTTCTACACGGTCGGCGACCAGATCGTCGAGGCGTACCGGATCCACCACAAGGTCTCCAAGTCCGTCGCCAAGAAGCACGCCGTGGACATGCTGGGCCGCGTGGGCATCCCCGAGCCTCAGCGCCGCGTCGACTCCTACCCGCACGAGTTCTCCGGCGGCATGCGCCAGCGCGCGATGATCGCCATGGCGCTGTCGTGCGACCCCGAACTGCTCATCGCCGACGAGCCGACCACCGCGCTCGACGTGACCGTGCAGGCCCAGATCCTCGACCTCATGGTCGACCTGCAGCGCGAGTTCAACTCCGCGCTGATCATCATCACCCACGACCTGGGCGTGGTGGCCGAGCTGTCCGACGACATCCTGGTCATGTACGGCGGCAAGTGCATCGAGTACGGCACCGCCGACGACATCTTCTACCGTCCCGAGCACCCCTACACATGGGGTCTACTGGGATCGATGCCCCGCCTCGACCGAGAGCCCACCGAACGGCTGCTGCCGATCAAGGGCTCGCCGCCGTCCCTGATCAACGTGCCTCCGGGCTGCGCCTTCCACCCCCGCTGCCCCTACGCCGAGCGCACCGGGGGCAAGTCCAGCAGTGAGGTGCCCGGCCTGATCGAGACCGAGGGCGGCCACCTGGTGCGCTGCCACATGACCAGGACGGAGCGGCGGGAGCTGTGGGAGAACGAGATCAAGCCAGTGCTGGAGAGCCAGTGAGCGAGACGGTGACCGCGAACGAGCCGCTTCTTTCCGTCCAAGGGCTGGAGAAGCACTTCCCGGTGACGAAGGGCCTGCTCAAGCGGCAGGTCGGCGCCGTCAAGGCGGTCGACGGGGTCAGCTTCGACGTCTTCAAGGGCGAGACGCTCGGCCTGGTAGGGGAGTCCGGCTGCGGCAAGTCCACCACCGGCCGCCTGGTCACCAGGCTCCTCGAGCCGACCGGCGGCAAGGTCGTCTTCGAGGGCCAGGACATCACGCACATGGGGCAGGGCAGGCTCAGGCCGCTCCGCCGCGACATGCAGATGATCTTCCAGGACCCGTTCTCGTCCCTGAACCCCCGCCACACCGTCGGCACCATCGTCGGCGCGCCGTTCCGCATCCAGGGCGTGCAGACCGAGAACGGCGTCAAGAAGGCGGTCCAGGACATCCTCGCCCTGGTCGGGCTCAACCCCGAGCACTACAACCGCTACCCGCACGAGTTCTCCGGCGGTCAGCGGCAGCGCATCGGCATCGCCCGCACGCTCGCGCTCAAGCCCAAGCTCATCATCGCCGACGAGCCGGTCTCGGCGCTCGACGTGTCCATCCAGGCCCAGGTCGTCAACCTGCTGGAGGACCTGCAGAACGAGCTCGACCTGACCTACGTCGTGATCGCCCACGACCTGTCGGTGGTGCGCCACATCAGCGACCGGGTCGCGGTCATGTACCTGGGCAAGATCGTCGAGATCGCCGACCGCAAGAGCCTCTACAGCTCGCCGATGCACCCCTACACCAACGCCCTGCTGTCGGCCGTGCCCGTGCCCGACCCCAAGGTGCGCAAGGAACGCGAGCGCATCAGGCTCACCGGCGACGTGCCGAGCCCGCTCAACCCGCCGCCCGCCTGCCGCTTCCACACCCGCTGCTGGAAGGCGCAGGAGATCTGCAAGACGGTCGAGCCGCCCCTGGAGCAGCTGGCCGGCGGCCACCGCGTGGCCTGCCACTTCCCGGAGAACGCGCCCGCCGCCGCGACCGCCGCGACGACGCAGGCCTGACCCGGGCCTGAGACCTTGCGGCCGCCGCCCTCCTGCCGGGGCGGCGGCCTCAGGACATCCCGCCGGGGGCTGCGGCCTCAGGACATCGCGCCGGGCGTGATCAGCCCGGTCTCGTACGCCAGCACCACGGCCTGCACCCGGTCGCGCAGCCCCAGCTTGGTCAGCACGTTGCCCACGTGCGTCTTGACCGTCGTCTCGCTCACCACGAGCTTGGCCGCGATCTCCGCGTTGGACATGCCCTTGGCGATCAGCCGCAGCACCTCCAGCTCCCGCTCGGTCAGCCGGTCGAGGCGGGCCGGCGTGGCCTGCTCGTAGGCCGAGGGCAGCCGCTTGGAGAACCGGTCGAGCAGCCGCCTGGTCACGCTCGGCGCCACGATCGCGTCGCCCGCCGCCACCACCCGGATCGCCTGCACCAGCTCGTCGGGCGGCACGTCCTTCAGCAGGAAGCCCGAGGCACCCGACCGCAGCGCCTCCACGATGTACTCGTCGAGGTCGAACGTGGTCAGCACCAGCACCTTCGGCACGTGCGCCGTGGGCGCGGCCTCCCGCACGATCCGGCGGGTCGCCTCGATGCCGTCGACGCCCGGCATGCGGATGTCCATGAGCACCACGTCGGGCAGCAGCGCCCTGGTCTGCTCCATCGCGCCCTTACCGTCGCCGGCCTGGCCGACCACCGTGATGTCGGACTCGGCCTCCAAGATCAGGCGAAATCCCGTGCGCAGCAGCGGCTGGTCGTCCACCAGCAGCACTCTGATCGTCATTGGCCGTCCTTCAACGGGAACCTCGCCCGCACCTCGAAACCGCCCCCCGGTCGCGGACCGATGTTCAGAATTCCACCATAGAGTGCGACCCGCTCGCGAATGCCGACCAGGCCGTGGCCCGGCCGGTCGGCCGCCGGCGCCGTGCCCCTGCCGTCGTCCTCGACGCGTACGTCCAGGCCGGAGGGGGCGTGCGAGACGGTGACCACCGCCTCGGCCCCGGCCCCCGCGTGCCGCAGGCTGTTCGTCAGCCCCTCCTGGACCAGCCGGTAGGCGGCCAGGTCGACCCCGGCGGGCAACGGCCGCGGCTCGCCCTCCACGCGCAGCCGCGTGGGCAGCCCCGCCTCGCGCATCTGCTCCACCAGCCCCGGCAGGTCGCCCACGCCGGGCTGCGGCCCCAGCTCGGCCCGCGCGTCGGTACGCAGCACGCCCACGATGTTGCGCATCTCGGACATGGCCAGCCGCCCGGTGTTCTCGATCGCCGACAGCGCCTCCCGCGCCAGGTCGGGATCGGCGGCCAGCACCCGCCGCGCCGCGGCCGCCTGCACCGTCATCACGCTCACGTGGTGGGCCACCACGTCGTGCAGCTCACGGGCGATGCGCGAGCGCTCCTCGGCCCGCGCGGCCCGCGTGTCGGCCGCGTGGGCCCGCTCCAGCCTGGCCGCCCGGTCGCGCAGCTCCTCCAGGTACGCCCGCCGCAGCCGCAGGCTCCTGCCCGCCCCCCAGACCGCCAGCAGCACCAGGACCGCCACCACGTGCCCGCTCGCGCCCGGCGGCGTGACCGGGCCGGCCAGCGCCCCCACCGCGTACGTCAGCAGCGAGACCAGCAGCCCGCCCAGCGCCACCGCCAGCCCCCGGTTGGAGGCCACCGAGTACACCAGCACCAGGCTGGACACCCCCGACGCGCCGGTGCCGTAACCCAGCGCGGTCAGCGCCGTCTCGGGGATCAGGCCCGCGCACAGCGCCGCCAGCGGCCAGCGCCTGCGCACCGCGATGGGCGCGGCGGCCAGCACCAGCAGCGCCGCCCCGAGCCCGTCGGGCGCGCGCATGCTCCCCGCCGTCAGCTCCGCCGGCTCCAGGCGCTCGGGCCCGTAGAGGAGGAAGAGCGTCACCGAGGCCGCGGCCACCACGACGGCCAGGGCCGTGTCGTGGAACAGGGGTCGGTCGATCCGCACCGCTTCACTGTAGGCCCAGGTGAGAGCCTGGAACTCCTCCCTTCGGAGGATAAGGAGCGGCCTGTCGGAGGGCTACCGGCCCAGGGCTACAGCTCGTCGGTGGCCGCGCGCCGGTTGCTGCGCACGGTGTCGCCGGGCTGACGGTCGGGCACCGGCGGCGGGGTGCCGCCGAACTCCGGGCACAGCGCCTGGTGGTCGCACCAGTCGCACAGCCGGCTGCGGCGCGCCCGCCACTCGCCGGTCTCCAGCGCCCGCTCGATCGCCGTCCACAGCGCCATCACCTTGCGCTCGGTGGCCAGCAGGTCGGCCTCGTCGGGGGCGTAACGCAGCACCTCGCCGCGCCCGCCCAGGTAGACCAGCTGCAGCAGCCGGGGCACCTGCCCGCGCAGCCGCCACAGCACCAGCGCGTAGAACTTCATCTGGAACAGCGCCTTGGCCTCGAAGTCGGGGCCGGGCGCGCTGCCCGTCTTGTAGTCGACCACCCGGACCTCGCCGGTGGGCGCCACGTCGAGCCGGTCGACGTAGCCCCGCAGCATCAGGCCGCCGTCCAGCACCGCCTGCACGTAGAGCTCGCGCTCGGCGGGCTCCAGCCGGGTCGGGTCCTCCAGCGTGAAGTAGCGCTCCAGCATCGCCCGCGCCTGCGCCAGCCACTCGGCCTGCTCGGCGTCGTCGGCGAACATCCGCGCGTACTGCTCGTCCTCCTGCAGCAACCGCTGCCACTGGGGCTCCAGCAGCTCCAGGGCCGCCTGCACCGACCGGCGCGGCGCCGGCAGGTCGTAGAGCCGCTCCAGCACGGCGTGCACCACGGTGCCGCGCACGGCCGCGGGGGAGGGTTTCTCGGGCAGCTGGTCGATGACCCGGAACCGGTAGAGCAGGGGACAGGTCATGAAATCGCCTGCCCGGGACGGGGAGAGAGCTCCGATGATCACCGGTTCGGTCAACGTCATGCACCGCACTCTAGGTCAAGAGCCCGACAGAATAACCCTCGCCGGGACGAGGATCACGTGATCGGGCGCGTAGCATCGAGGCAGCAACAGCACGTAATGGACGTACGAGGAGTGCGGTGAGCGAGCAGAGGCCCCGTCAGGAGTTCCCCGGCATTCGGATGGGGCGGCCCTTCGGCATCCCGGTGTACGTCTCCTGGACGTGGTTCATCGTCGCGGCCTTCATCACCGTCATGTTCGGCCCCCGCATGCGCGACATGCTGCCCGAGCTGGACAACACCGTCGCCTACGCGGTGGCCTTCGTCTTCGCCGTGCTGCTCTACGTCTCGGTGCTGCTGCACGAGCTGGCCCACAGCGTGCTGGCCAAGATGTTCGGCCTGCCGGTGCGCCGGATCACCCTCTACTTCCTCGGCGGCGTGTCGGAGATCGAGAAGGAGCCGCCCACGCCGGGCAAGGAGTTCCTGGTCGCCGCCGCCGGGCCGGCCCTGTCGCTGGGCCTGGCCGGGCTCGGCCTGCTCGCCGACACGTACGTGATCAACGACGGCGGCATCGCCGAGGTGCTCATCTGGCAGCTGTGGGTGGCCAACCTCATCGTCGGCGTGTTCAACCTGCTGCCCGGCCTGCCGCTCGACGGCGGCCGGATGTTGCGCGCGGGCGTGTGGAAGCTGACCAGGAACCCCGGCTCCGGCACGGTCGTGGCCGCCTGGGGCGGGCGCGTGCTGGCCGTGCTGCTGGTCGTCCTGCCGTTCGCGACGTCGATGACGAGCGGGCAGGAGTTCGACCCCGTCGAGCTGCTGTGGCCGGTGGTGCTGGCCTCCTTCATCTGGATGGGCGCCACCCAGTCGCTGCGCGTGGCCCGCATCCGCGCCCGCATCCCGCAGGTCAACGCGCGGGCGCTGGCCCGCAGGGCGATCCCGGTGGCGGCCGAGACGCCGCTGGCCGAGGCGCTGCGGCAGGCCGCCGATCAGCGGGCGGGCGCCCTGGTGGTGGTCGACCACGACGGACGGCCGGTCGCCATCGTCAACGAGGCCGCCGTCCAGGCCACCCCCGAGCACCGGCGCCCGTGGGTCGACGTGGGCTCGCTGGCCAAGGCGCTCGAACCGACCATGGTGCTGGCCGCCGACCTGACCGGCGAGCCGCTCATCGACGCCATGCGCTCGGCCCCCGCGGGGGAGTACCTGCTGGTGGAGCATGGCGGCGAGATCTACGGCGTGCTCGCCACCGCCGACGTCAACCGCGTCTTCACCGGGGTCTGACATGCCCGGCGCGTTTGCGGCTAAGGTCTTGTCCGGCCACTACCCGTAGCCCGGCGATTTCGATGCCAGGACGGCAGGCCGATAGTCTTCTGTTTGGCCGAACTTGCACAGTTGACGGGTTGGTCGTGGTCCACCGGTTCACCGAATCGAGACGCCTGGGCCGCGACACGGCGTCGTCGTCTGGGTATGCGTATGGCTGGTGGCCGGCACGGCAGTGCGGGTGCCGTAATATCGCCGGCTTCCGGGGAGGAGAGTTGAGTGACCGAGCGCAGCGAGGGCACCGATGAGCGCAGCACGGTCGTCATGAGGGAGGGCGCATGAGCGGCCAGGGCTTCGGAGTGGTGCGTCCCCTTCCCGGCGACGGGCTGGTCGCCTACATCGGCGGGCTGCTGCTGGTGTGCGACGCGGGCGAGGCGGCCGCCGACGGCCTGATCGAGGCGCTGCGCGAGACGGCGGCCTCCGGCGGTGACGGCCGGGCGCTGGCCCGCCGCGCGGCGCAGGTGCTGGCCGCCAACATGGCGGGCGACCCGGCCACGTGCGCGGTCGCCGGTCCGGTGGGCGGCGGCGTGGCCGTGCTGGTCAGCGGCTCGGCCTCGGCCTCGGTCAGCACCTCCGGCGGCGAGACCCGCCTGGCCGGCAGCGACTCCCTGACCTGGGCCGACCGGCTGATCAGCGGCCCGGTCGAGCGTGTCGAGCTCACCCTGCCCGGCGCCGGCGGCCCGCATCCCGCGGTCGGCTTCGAGGGCGGCGTCGTCCACGGCGGCGGCCTGATCGGCGACCTCACCGACCAGCCATTGCACGTCCGTCCGCAGGGGCAGGCGGCCGACCGGTCCAGGCCGCTCACCAGCGAGATGCCCAACACGGCCCTGCACATGGAGCCCGACCTGGCCCCGCCGCCCGAGCGGCCGGTCGAGCGACCTCCCTACCCGCTGGCCGACCAGCCGCCGCTCGTCCAGGGTCCGTCCTCGGGCGCGCAGGCCGGCGTCCCGCACCCGGGCCCCCAGCCCGGTCCTCACTCCGGCCCCCAACCCGGTCCCCACTCGGGCCCTCCGTCGCTGGACCAGCCGCCGTTCGGGCACGACCAGCCGCCCTTCGGCCACGAGCAGCCCCCGTTCGGGCACGAGCAGCCGCCGTACCTCCCGCCCCAGGACCAGCCTCCCTTCCTGCCCGCGCAGGAGCAGCCCCACCCCGAGCCCCAGCAGCAGTTCCCGTCCTACGACGAGCTGCCGCCGTCCGGTAACGGCATGGCCGACCAGCCGCAGCAGCACATGGGCCCGCCCGATCACTTCGACCAGCCGGCCCCGCCCGTGCTCGGCCCGCCGGAGCACTTCGACCACCCGGGGCCGCCGCCGCAGGAGCAGCAGGGCGACCACGGCGACCGCCCGCTGGTCTACGGGGTCGACTGCAAGAACGACCACTTCAACGACCCCAGGGTGCCCTACTGCGCCGTCTGCGGCATCGCCCTGGTGCAGCGGACGCTGGTGCCGTACAAGGGGCCGCGGCCCTCGCTCGGGGTGCTCATCCTCGACGACGGCACGGCGCTGCCGCTGGAGAGCGACTACCTGCTGGGCCGTGACCCCGAGCGCGCGCCCGAGGTGGCGGGCGGCTCGGCCAGGCCCGCCAAGGTCACCAGCCCCGACGGCTCGGTCTCGCGCCGCCACCTGCGGGTGGCCCTCGACGGCTGGGACGTCAACCTGGTCGACCTGGGCTCGGTCAACGGCACCCAGATCCAGCCGCCCGGCGATCCCAACTTCTACGACATCCCGCCCAACGAGCCGGTCACCATCGCCCCCGGCACGACGGTCCGTGTGGGCGTCTCCCGCACCCTCCGCTTCGAGGCCCACCGGGGCTGATCCCGGCACCCGTCCGCCCGCACCTGATTTCCCGGGGTGCGGGCGTTCGTGTTTCCGGAAAACCTTTTGGGAAATGCGTCAGGAATGGCCGGGGGCGAACGGCTGAATGGAAATTGCCGGAGTCGGGGGATGAGGCGATAAAGGGTATTTCGCGGGTGCCGGGCGACATATCCGGAAAAGGTGGGCCCGGGTTCGCGGCCCTCTGCGACGGCGGGATCCGGGCCGTCCCAAAGGTTCCAACGGGTCGGCGGTCCAGAAGGGGCCGTCGTAATGGAGCAGCCGTCCCGAGGGGAACGGCCGTTCCGAAGGGGCGGGCGCCCCGGAGGGGCAGTCGGCCGGCGGGTCAGCCGGGTCGGAGAGCAAGTCAGGCCGGCGGGTCAGCCGGGGCGGAAGGTGCGGACGCCGCGCAGCAGCCGCACGGCCGCCTCCAGCCCGCGCGCCCCCTCCACCGCCCGCCCCGCCGCCGTCGCGAACCGGCTCAGCAGGTGCTCGTCCCCCTCCTGGAACCCCCGTCCCGCCACCCACACGAACGTGTGGTCGCGGACCTGCGCCGGCACCGGCACGGCCAGGAACCCCGGCTCACCCATCGTCTCGTCCCGCGCCAGCCGTAGCGCCCCCTCCGCGGCGGCCAGCTCCTTCAGCACCCCGGACCCCGACAACCACCGCCGCACCCGCAGCGGGTCTCCCGGCGGCGCGTGGACGTGCAGCGGACGGGCGTCCCGCCGCAGCACGTCCACGTGGACGAACCCCGCGTACGCGGTGCCCGCCACGGCCGCCGCGGCGCGCGCGAGCCGATCGATCACGTCGGCGACCTCCAGACAGGAGAACGCGGTGATGAGTTCACGCATGGCGATATCGACACGGTTGTTTGGCATCGCGGTGATTCCCTCGGGTGGAGGGCGAAGAGATCGCGCGGCCCGATCACGCGAATCTCCGAACGGTGCCCCGGAGTATCACCCTCGACGCGGCTCTTGACTACCCCTCAACAGGAAATTGCGATTTTTCCGCATTTCGCAGGCAGGGCCGGTCGAGCCCTTCACGACGGGCGCAGCCGCACCCACTCCACGTCGTCCGCCCGCGTGCCGTCCGGCTTCGGGAACAGCTCCCGGTGCAGGCTCTCCCTGCTGAAACCGGCACGTTCCAGCACCGCGTGCGAGGCCGCATTCACCACGTCGGTGCCCGCCACGACCCGGTGCAGGGCCGTGCGCGCGAACGCCCAGTCGACCAGCAGCCGCACCGCGCGGGTCATGAACCCCCTGCCGCGGAAGTCAGGCACCAGCGAGTAGCCGATCATGGCCTGCCCGAGCACGGGGACGACCTGCATGAGCTGGAGGTGCCCGGCGAACGCGCCGGTGGCGGCGTCCCTGACCGCCAGTTCGATCCGCTGCCCGGTGACCCACCAGTAGCCGGTGCACCGGCAGCGCTGCTCGTCCTCCTCCAGGGAGGCGGGCGGGGTCAGGGAGTAGGCGGTCACGCTCGGGTCGCACATCATCCGGTGGTACTCCGGGGCGTCCTCCACCGAGAGCGGCACGAGCCGCACCACGCCGTCGGTCAGCTCGCCGCCGTCGAAGAAGGGCAGGTACGGCTCCTCGGCCGGCGCCGGCTCCCCGGCGATCCTGGCGAAGGACACCAGGTCGACCCACCGCCCGTCGCGCAGCCGCTTGGCCTTGCGCCGCCGGCCCTCCTCGCGGAACCCCGCCCTGAGCGCGACCTTGAGGCTGGCCACGTTCTCCACCTCGGCCTGCAGCTCCACCCGGTGCACGCCCTGGTCGGCCAGCCAGTCGGACACCGCCCTGGCGGCCCGGGCGGCCACGCCCCTGCCGCGCGCCCAGGGCGCCACCACGTAGCCGATCTCGGCCGTGCCCCAGCGGTCGGGCGGGCGGACCCCGATCGCGCCGGCGTACCGGCCGTCCTCGGTGACGGCCCACTCCGCGCCGCCCGACGCCCACTTGTCCTCGGCGAACTTCAGGTAGGCGCGGGCGTCCTCGATCCGGTACGGCGACGGCAGCAGCGGCAGATGCCGGGCGGTGACGGGGTCGTCCATCATGCGCGCGATCGCCTCCGCGTCGGGGTCGGCGGGCATTCGCAGGATCAGGGGGCCGGTGGAGATCACGTCGCGCGGGAGCATCCACCATAGATACCGTGCGTCCGCGCGCGTGAGAAACCCATATAACCTTGCCGCCATGGGTTTCCGCAGGCATGGGCCGTTCCAGGCAGGGGATCAGGTGCAGCTCACCGACCCCAAGAACAAGCGCCACACGATCACGCTCAAGCAGGACGGCGTCTTCCACACGCACAAGGGCGCCATCCCGCACAGCGACCTGATCGGGCAGCCTGAAGGCTCCGTCGTGCGGTCCTCCGGCGGCACCGCCTACCTCGCCTTCCGCCACCTGCTGCAGGACTACACGCTCGCGATGCCGCGCGGCGCGGCCGTCATCTACCCCAAGGACGCCTCGATGATCGTCGGCATGGCCGACGTCTTCCCCGGCGCCCGGGTGATCGAGGCCGGCGTCGGCTCCGGTGCCCTGACCTGCTTCCTGCTGCGCGCCGTCGGCCCCGAGGGCCACGTCACCTCCTACGAGCGCCGCGAGGAGTTCGCCGAGGTGGCCCGCAAGAACGTGGAGAAGTTCTTCGGCGGCCCGATGGACGACAACTGGCGCCTGGCCCTCGGCGACCTGGTCTCCTCGATCGACGAGGCCGACGTCGACCGCGTCATCCTCGACATGCTGGCCCCCTGGGAGTGCGTCGACGCCGCCGCCAAGGCCCTCACGCCGGGCGGCGTCATCTGCTGCTATGTCGCCACCACCACCCAGATGTCCAAGACCGTGGAGGCCATTCGCGATCACGGGTGTTTCACCGAGCCTCATGCGTGGGAGACCCTGGTTCGCGACTGGCATGTCGAAGGGCTCGCGGTTCGTCCCGATCATCGGATGATCGGCCACACCGGCTTCCTCGTCAGCGCCCGTCGCATGGCAGACGGAGTGACGCCGCCACCGCGACGCCGCCGACCGAAGGGAACCACCGAGGAACTATGACGATTTGGCCACGAGGGTGCGTTGGTGCGTGACACGGGAACAGATCGCCGTGTTCATATGCTGGGAGTATTAAACGCACCATTGGGGATTATTCACCGAATACTGCATGTCACTCGACGAACACTGCCCGGCCAGGTTACGGAGGGGCCCGAGATAGGTAAGGTCCTTAGTAGTCGCCCTCGACTGGGAAGGAGGTGACGGGGCGTGGCAGCTCGCGATGATGCTGAGGCTCGAGCCGCGCAGCGCGAACGGGAGGTCGCTGATCTTTCAACACAGGTCTCCTTCCTCCAGGAGGAGATCACCGCGCTGAGGCGGAAGCTGGCCGAGTCACCCCGTCAGGCCAGAGTCCTCGAAGAGCGTCTCCATGAGGCACAGGCGAATCTCGCGGCCGTGACAGGCCAGAACGAGCGCCTGGTGGCCACACTCAAGGAGGCCCGGGACCAGATCGTCGCTCTCAAGGAGGAGGTCGACCGGCTGGCTCAGCCGCCGTCCGGCTTCGGCACCTTCCTTGAAGCCCGAGAAGACGGCACGATCGAGGTGTTCACCGGAGGGCGCAAGCTCCGGGTGAACGTCAGCCCCGCCGTCGACGTCGACTCGCTGAGCCGTGGCCAGGAGGTCATGCTCAACGAAGCACTCAACGTGGTCGAGGCGCTCGGCTACGAAGAGGTCGGCGAGATCGTCATGCTCAAGGAACTGCTGGACGAGGGCAAGCGGGCCCTGGTCATCTCGCACGCCGACGAGGAGCGCGTCGTGCGACTGGCCGACTCGCTGGTCGGCCAGCCCATCAGGGCCGGTGACTCGCTCCTGCTCGAACCCCGCTCCGGCTACGTCTACGAGCGCATACCCAAGTCCGAAGTCGAAGAGCTCGTGCTCGAGGAGGTCCCCGACATCTCCTACGAGGAGATCGGCGGGCTCATGCGGCAGATCGAGCAGATCAGGGACGCCATCGAGCTGCCCTACCTGCACGCCGACCTGTTCCGCGAGCACAAACTCCGTCCCCCGAAGGGCGTGCTGCTCTACGGCCCGCCCGGCTGTGGCAAGACGCTCATCGCCAAGGCGGTCGCCAACTCCCTGGCCAAGCAGGTCGCGGAGAAGACCGGCCAGTCCGGCAAGAGCTTCTTCCTCAACATCAAGGGCCCGGAGCTGCTCAACAAGTACGTCGGCGAGACCGAGCGGCACATCCGCCTGGTCTTCCAGCGGGCCCGTGAGAAGGCCTCCGAGGGCACCCCGGTGATCGTGTTCTTCGACGAGATGGACTCGATCTTCCGCACCCGAGGCTCGGGCGTCTCGTCCGACGTGGAGAACACCATCGTCCCTCAGCTGCTGTCGGAGATCGACGGCGTCGAGGGCCTGGAGAACGTCATCGTGATCGGCGCCTCCAACCGCGAGGACATGATCGACCCCGCGATCCTGCGGCCGGGCCGCCTGGACGTGAAGATCAAGATCGAGCGGCCCGACGCCGAGGCGGCCAAGGACATCTTCTCCAAGTACCTGCTGGCCGAGCTCCCCCTGCACCCCGACGATCTGTCCGAGCACGGCGACTCTCGCGAGGCGACGATCCACGGCATGATCCAGAGTGTGGTCGAGCGCATGTACACCGAGAGCGAGGAGAACCGCTTCCTCGAGGTGACGTACGCCAACGGTGACAAGGAAGTCCTCTACTTCAAGGACTTCAACTCCGGCGCGATGATCCAGAACATCGTCGACCGGGGCAAGAAGATGGCCATCAAGCAGTTCCTGGAGAGCGGCCAGAAGGGTCTGCGGGTGCAACACCTGCTCACCGCCTGCGTCGACGAGTTCTCCGAGAACGAAGACCTGCCCAACACCACCAACCCCGACGACTGGGCCCGCATCTCCGGCAAGAAGGGCGAGCGGATCGTCTACATCCGCACGCTGGTCTCCGGCAAGCAGGGCACAGAGGCCGGCCGTTCGATCGACACGGTCGCCAACACCGGCCAGTACCTGTAGGGAACCGTCTGGAAAGGGCCGCGCGGCCGTCCGCGCGGCCCTTTCCATGCCCGCCGGGGAAAGCCCCTGACAGAGCCAGGGCAGCTTCCCGGGGAGAGCACAGGGAACCCGCCTGGGAGACCTGGGGGAGGCTTCCGGCGGAGAGCCGGGAGAACGCGCCCGGGAGAGTCGGGGCTTCCGGGGGAGAGCGGGAACCCCCGGGGGGAGAGCGCGGGCGAGAGCCGGGGACGCCTTCCGGGAGACGGGCGCGTGACTTCCGGGGAGATGGGCGCGTGACTCCTGAGAAGGGCGCGTGACTTCCGCGGAGAAGGGCGCGTGACTTCCGGGGAGATGGGCGCACGACTTCTGAGAGAAGGGCGCGCGACACGCGTCGTCCGCCGTACAAGCCGCCCCGGCGAGGCGCACACTGGGGCCTGTGACCGTCCGTAAGCGGGTGGACGTCCGCGTCGAAGGCGTCGTCCAGGGCGTGGGGTTCCGCCCCTTCGTGTATTCGCTGGCCAGCAGGCTCGGCCTGGCCGGCCGCGTGCGCAACGACGTCGAGGGGGTGTTCATCGAGGTCGAGGGCGCCCTGGCCGGGGTCGAGGAGTTCCTGACCGCGCTGGAGCGCGACGCGCCCGCCCTGTCGGAGATCGAGAGCGTCACCGTCGTCAGCGGCGCGCCCGCGGGCCACCGGGGCTTCAGCATCGCCGCCGGCGACCCGGCCGGCCCGCGCCGCGCCCTCGTCCCGGCCGACCTCGCCACCTGCGACGACTGCCTGCGCGAGCTGGCCGACCCGGCCGGCCGGCGCCACCGCTACCCGTTCATCGCCTGCGCCAACTGCGGGCCGCGCTTCACCGTCGTGCGCGGCGTGCCCTATGACCGGCTGCTGACCACCATGGCCGGGTTCGCGATGTGCGCCGACTGCTCTGCCGAGTACCACGACCCCGGCGACCGCCACTTCCGCGCCGAGTCCACCTGCTGCCCCGCCTGCGGCCCGTCCCTGCGCCTGCTGGACGCCCGCGGCGCCGAGCTGTGCGGCGACCCGGTCAGCGCCTGCGCGACCCTGCTGCGGGCCGGCCGCGTCGTCGCCGTCAAGGGGCTGGGCGGGTTCCACCTGGCCGTGCCCGCCGCCCACCAGGAGGCCGCCGCGGCGCTGCGGGCCCGCAAGCACCGCGCGGAGAAGCCGTTCGCCGTCATGGTCGCCGACCTCGACCAGGCCCGCCGGTTGTGCGCGGTCGACGGGCAGGGCGCCGCGCTGCTCACCGGCCGCGCGCGCCCGATCGTGCTGCTGCCCCGGCTGCCCGGCGCGCCCGTCGCCGACGCCGTCGCGCCCGGCAGCCGCGACCTCGGCCTGATGCTGCCCTGCACGCCGCTGCACCACCTGCTGCTCGCGGAGCTGGCCGAACCCATGGTCCTGACCAGCGGCAGCGTCGGCGACGAGCCCATCGCCCACGAGGACGCCGACGCGGTCACCCGGCTCGGCGGCATCGCCGACGCCTTCCTCCTCCACGACCGGGCCATCCACGTCCTCGCCGACGACTCGGTGCTGCGACCCTGGTCCGGCGGGCACACCGTGCTGCGCCGCGCCCGCGGCCACGCGCCCGAGCCGCTCACGCTGCGCCGTCCCGCGCCCCGCCCGGTGCTGGCCTGCGGCGCCGAGCTGCGCAGCACCTTCTGCCTGGTACGCGGCCGGCGCGCGTTCCTGTCCCAGCACATCGGCGACCTGGACGACCAGGAGACCCTGCGCTCCTTCGTCGAGGGCATCGACCACTTCTGCGGCCTGTTCGACATCCGTCCCGAGGTCGTCGCCCACGACCTCGACCCCGGCTACCTGTCCACCAGGCACGCCCTGGAGCTGACCGGCGTCGAGCTCGTCGGCGTCCAGCACCACCACGCCCACATCGCCTCCTGCCTGGCCGACAACGGCGAGACGGGCCCGGTGCTCGGCGTGGCCCTCGACGGCCCCGGCCACGGCCTCGACGGCACGCTGTGGGGCGGCGAGTTCCTGCGCGCCGACCTGACCTCCGTCCAGCGGCTCGGCCACCTGGCCCTGGTCCCGATGCCCGGCGGCGCCGCCGCGGCCCGCCAGCCGTGGCGCATGGCCGCCGCCTACCTGCGCGACGAGCACCCGCACCTGGACGTCGTCCGCCGCAACGCCGCCCACTGGCCCGACGTGCTCGCCCGAACCCGCAGCGGGCTGGGCGCGCCCATGACCTCCAGCGCCGGGCCGCTGTTCGACGCCGTCTCGGCGCTGCTCGGCATCCGGGACACCGTCACCTACGAGGGGCAGGCGGCCGCCGAGCTCGAACAGCGCGCCGACCCGGCCGAGAGCGGCTCGTACCCGGCGACCATCACCGAGGGCGACCTGCTCGTCGTGCACGCCGCCGACCTCGTCAGGGCCGCCGCCGCCGACGTCGCGGCCGGGATCGCCACCGGCTCGATCGCGGGACGCTTCCACAACGGCGTGGCCGACGCCGTCGTGCGCTGCTGCGTCATGCTCAGGGACGGCACCGGCCTGAACACCGTGGCGCTGTCGGGCTCGGTGCTGCAGAACGCGCTGCTGCTCGAACGGGCCGTCGAGCGCCTGCGCGCGGCCGGGTTCCGGGTGCTCACCCACACCCGGGTGCCGCCCGGCGACGGCGGACTCAGCCTCGGCCAGGCCGCCGTGGCCGCCGCCCGCGACCGCTCCTCGTGACATGCGGCCGGACGCGCCCGCCAGGTGCCGGGGAACGTCGCCCGGCCCGTCCTAGCATGGCGATCATGCACTTCTTCAACCCCGGCCGCACTCCGTTCGCCGAGCGCGACCGTGAGCTGATCGGTGTGGAGCACGCCCGGCTCGCCCGCGCCCACTTCGCCCGGCACCCGGCCTACCGGCCCACGCCCGTGCACACCCTGACCGACATCGGCGGGGCGGGCACCGTGCACGTCAAGGACGAGAGCGGCCGCATGGGGCTGGGCAGCTTCAAGGCGCTCGGCGGGGCCTACGCCGTGCACCGGCTGTCCGAACGCGACGGCGGCGGCACCACGTACGTCTGCGCCAGCGCCGGCAACCACGGCATCTCGGTCGCGGCCGGGGCCAGGGAGCTCGGCGCGCACTGCGTCGTCTACCTCAGTGAGCAGGTGCCCGAGCCGTTCGCGCACCGGCTGCGCGCCCTCGACGCCGAGGTCCGCCGCGAGGGCGGCGACTACGACGCCAGCCTGGCCGCCGCCCTGCACGCCTCCCAGGAGCACGGCTGGCGCCTGGTCGCCGACACCTCCTGGGAGGGCTACGACGACATCCCCCTGGACGTGATGCGCGGCTACACCGTCCTGTTCGACGAGATCGAGATCCCGCCCACCCACGTGTTCGTGCAGGCCGGGGTGGGCGGGCTGGCCGCCGCCGCGGCCGGGTACACGCGCGACCGCTGGGGCGAGCAGCCGAGGATCGTCGTGGTCGAGCCCGACGGCGCGCCCTGCCTGCTGGAGAGCGCCCGCGCGGGCCGGCCGGTGCACGCGACGGGCTCGCCCACGCGCCTGGGCAGGCTCGACTGCCTCGAACCGTCCCTGATCGCCTTCGACCTGCTGAGCCGCCAGGCCGACCTGTTCGTCACCGTGGCCGACGAGCAGGCCGCGCAGGCCGCCGCACTGCTGGCCGAGCGCGGGGTGTCGCTGTCGGAGTGCGGCGCGGCGGGGGCCGCCGGGCTGCTCGCCCTCGACCCGGGCACCCGCGAGGCGATCGCCCTCGGCCCGGCCGCACGCGTGTTGCTGGTGGGAACAGAGGGACCTGTGGAACCAAAGTGATCAGCGGGTCGTCAAAGGGGCGTGCATCAAGCTAACCGGCCAAAGCATGCTCGGGGAGACGGCCGGTTGGCCGAGCTCGACCTGCTGCGCTTCCTCGCCGCCCTGGCGGTCGTCGCCTTCCACTACCTGGTGGCCTTCGCCTCGGTCTGGGAGGCCAGGCCCGCCGCGCTGTTCCCGGCGCTGGCGCCGTTCGCCGGGCTGGGCATCCTCGGCGTCGAGCTGTTCTTCGTCATCAGCGGGTTCGTCATCCTCATGACCGTGTGGGGGCGGGGGCTCGGGGCGTTCGCCCGGTCGCGGCTGGTGCGGCTCTACCCGGCGTACTGGCTGAGCCTCGGCGCCGTGGCGGCCCTGTACGGGCTGACCGGCGCCACCGCGCTGGACCCAAAACTTTCACCAGGCCAGTACCTGGTGAACGCCACCATGTTCCAGCGGCTGTTCAAGGTGGCCGACGCCAGCGGCGTCTACTGGTCGCTCTGGGCCGAGCTGCGCTTCTACCTGCTGATCGCGATCCTGGTGATCGCCGGCGTCACGTACGCACGCGTGCTGGTCTTCTCGGGCGTCTGGCTGGCCGCCGCGCTGGCCGCCAGGTTCGTGGACAACGACGTGCTGAACGAGATCGTCATGCCCGACTACGCCCCCTACTTCGTCGCCGGCATGGCCCTGTATCTCATCCACCAGAACCGCAAGGCCCTGCTCCCGTGGCTGTACGTCGCCGCCGGGTACGCCATGGCCGTCCCCGCCGCGCTGGGCCGCGTGCACCGCCGCATCGACGCCGCCGGGTTCAAGAACATGCCCGTCACCGACACCAGCGTGATCGTCACCCTCACCCTGATCTTCGCCGCCATGGCCCTGGTCGCCCTCGGCCTGATCCGCCTCAAACCCTCCAGGACGCTCACCGCGCTGGGCGCCACCACTTACCCGCTTTACCTCTTCCATGGGGTCACCGCGGCGGCGCTCATCCCGCTGCTCACCGGCGACCTGCCCCCCTGGGCGGTGGCCCTGGTCACGACTGTGGCCGCCGTCGTGCTGTCGTATCTGATCTACTCCTTTGCCGAACGGCCGATCCAGCGACTCCTCAAGCCCCGCAGATCACCGCAAACCACAACAAGCTCCGCCGTACAGATTCAGAAGGCGTCGGTGCCATAACTCTGTGGCCTCGGGGCACTGTGAAGGGCATAGGCTCGGGCATATAAACGGCGGATAGGCAGATCCGGACGAACAGAGGGTGTTGCATGACGGTGCGTCGGGTGATGGGCATCGAGACCGAATACGGCATCTCCGTACCAGGTCAGCCAGGCGCCAACGCGATGGTGACCTCCTCCCAGGTCGTGAACGCCTACCTGGCCGCCTCGGCGGCCCGTGCGCGCAGAGCGCGATGGGACTTCGAGGAGGAGAACCCGCTCCGCGACGCGCGCGGCTTCGACCTGGCCCGCGAGGTCGCCGACCCCAGCCAGCTCACCGACGAGGACCTCGGGCTGGCCAACGTCATCCTCACCAACGGGGCCAGGCTCTACGTCGACCACGCCCACCCGGAGTACTCCTCGCCGGAGTGCACCAACCCGCGGGCCGCGGTCATCTGGGACAAGGCCGGCGAGCGCGTGATGTACGACGCCGCCACCCGTGCCTCGGCGATCCCGTCCAACGCGCCGATCCAGCTCTACAAGAACAACACCGACGCCAAGGGCGCCTCCTACGGCTGCCACGAGAACTACCTGATGCGGCGCGCCACGCCGTTCGCCGACATCGTCCGGCACCTGACGCCGTTCTTCGTCTCACGGCAGGTCGTCGTCGGCGCGGGCAAGGTCGGCATCGGCCAGGACTCCCGCGGCGAGGGCTTCCAGATCAGCCAGCGCGCCGACTTCTTCGAGGTCGAGGTCGGCCTGGAGACCACGCTCAAGCGGCCCATCATCAACACCCGCGACGAGCCGCACGCCGATCCCGAGAAGTACCGCCGGCTGCACGTGATCATCGGCGACGCCAACATGTCGGAGATCTCCACCTATCTCAAGCTCGGCTCCACCGCGCTCGTCCTGGCCATGATCGAAGAGGGCTTCCTGACCCGCGACCTGGCCGTGGAGAACCCCGTCCAGTCGCTGCGGGCGGTCAGCCACGACCCGACCTGCCGCTACGAGATCCCGATGCGCGACGGCCGCAAGCTCACCGCCGTGCAGCTCCAGATGGAGTACCTGGAGCAGGCCCGCAAGTACGTCGAGGAACGCGGCACCGCCCAGGACGAGATGAACAAGGACGTCCTCGACCGCTGGGAGTCCGTGCTCACGCGCCTGGCCGAGGACCCGATGCAGCTCTCGCGCGAGCTCGACTGGGTCGCCAAGCTGGAGCTGCTGGAGGGCTACCGCACCCGCGACAGCCTGCCCTGGTCCCACCCGAGGTTGCAGCTCGTCGACCTCCAGTACTCCGACATCCGCCCCGACCGCGGCCTGTACAACCGGCTCGTGGCGCGCGGGCGCATGCAGCGCCTGATCAGCGAGGAGGAGGTCGAGCGCGCGATCGAGCTGCCGCCGACCGACACCCGCGCCTACTTCCGCGGGCGCTGCCTCAGCCAGTACAGCGAGTCGGTGGCCGCCGCCTCCTGGGACTCGGTGATCTTCGACATCCCCGGCCGGGAGTCCCTGCAGCGCGTGCCCACGCTCGAACCGCTGCGCGGCACCAAGGCCCACGTCGGCGAGCTCTTCGACCGCTGCCGCACCGCGGCCGAGCTGGTCGCCGCGCTGACCGGCACCGGGGAGTAGCCGGGGCCCCGGGCCGTCCCGGGGCTCACAGCAGGCCGATGCCGAGCGTCAGCGTGCCCGCGGCCAGCGACGCGCCGCCGACCGCGGTCAGCCAGATCAGCCGGTTCGGCTTGGTGTCGCGCGGACGCAGCACCGACAGGAAGAAGCCGAGCGGCATCAGGATGGGCGCGGCCACGATGAGCGTGCGCGTCAGCGCCTTCACGCCCTCGGGCAGGCTCGCCTGGTCCACGTACAGCATCGCGACCAGGCTGAACAGCACCAGGACGCCCGCGTGCGCGTGCCCGGCCCGCCACAGGCCCCTGCGGACGGGGTTGTCCAGATAGCCCGGCTCGTTGCGCATGAGGAAACGCAGCAGGGTCACGCCGCCGAACGCGACGCCGGGAACTGTGATGAGGAGCACACCTGCCGTGTGCAGCGAAGAGGGCGACATGTCGGGATCTCCTTGTGTATAGGTGGATCCATTATTGGATAGGAGTGCTATCCAGTCAAGCCGCCAAGATCGCAGGGCGTTCGACGCGAAATGTCGTCCGGTTCGGGGAAGATATGCCTTAGAGGCAGTCCCCCAAGCGGAGGTAGGACATGGCAACCAAGGACACCGGCGGGCAGAAGCAGACCGGCCGGCGTGAGGCCGAAGTTGAGGAGACCGAGGCCTCGGCGGCGCCGGACGTGCAGGAGCGACAGGAGAAGCTCACTGACGATGTCGACGCGATCCTGGACGAAATCGACGAAGTGCTCGAAGAGAACGCCGAGGAATTCGTGCGTTCCTATGTGCAAAAGGGTGGCGAGTAGGGCCAGTAGGGCCTTGTCCTCACCGCTCTGACCATGGGGAAGGATGAGCCCCGGCCGATGCGGCCGGGGCTCACTCCTCGGGCCCTGCTCAGCCAGGGTTCAGTCGAGCGCCGTGTAGTCGACCGCCACGCCGAGCAGCCTCACCGGGCGGTCGAGGTCGAAGCGGCCCAGCGCGGCCAGCGCCGCCTCGGTCAGCGCGCCGGGGTCGGCCGTGGGCTCGGGGAGCGTGCACTGCCGGGTACGGGTCAGGAACGGGGTGAAGCGCACCTTGACCGTCACCCGCGCGCACAGACGCCCCGCCGCCACCGCGTCACGGGCGACCTGCCCGGCGAGACCGGCCACCTGGCCGGCGACGGCCTCACGATCGGTGAGGTCACGGGGGAAGGTGATCTCGCGGCTGTGACCGCGGGCCACCCAGGGACTGGTGTCCACCTCGGCCTCGCCCTTGCCGAGGGCCAGATAGCGGTACCAGGGGCCGTTCACCGGGCCGAAGGCGCGGGCCAGCTCGGCGGGGTCGGCGGCGGCCAGGTCGGCGACCGTGCGCAGGCCGAGCCCGGCGAGCTTCTTCGCCGTCCGGGCGCCGATGCCCCACAGCGCGTCGGTCGGCCGGTCGTTCATCACCTCGGCCCAGTTCTCGCCGGTCAGGCGGTAGACGCCGGCCGGTTTGGCGAAGGCCGAGGCGAGCTTGGCCTGGTGCTTGTTGTCGCCGATGCCGACCGAGCAGCTCAGCGTGGTGCGGTCGAGCACGACCTGCCGCAGCCCGGCCGCCAGCGCCTCGGGGTCGTCGGTCGTGGCGCCGACGAAGGCCTCGTCCCAGCCCCAGACCTCCACGAGCACCGGCAGCTCGCGCAGGGCGGCCATGACGCGCTCGGAGGCGGCCTCGTAGGCGGGCGGGTCGCTGGGCAGGAAGACGGCGTCGGGGCAGCGCCGCAGCGCGGTGCGCAGCGGCATGCCCGAGTGCACGCCGTGCGCGCGGGCCTCGTAGGTGGCGGTGGCGGCGACCGTGCGCGGCTGGGCGGGGTCGCCGGAACCGCCCACGACGACGGGCCGGCCGCGCAACTCGGGATGGCGCAGCAGCTCGACGGCGGCGATGAACTGGTCGAGGTCGACGTGCAGGATCCAGGACCTGGCCATGAGTCCAGTATGCGAGCCCGGGTCGCCCAGGCTCACAGCAGCCGGTCGTCGCGGTAGACCAGGGAGCGGCGCGGCACGGCCCAGCGGGCGGCGCCGAGCGGCGGCTCCTCGCCCTCCGGCACGACGGCCTGGATGAGCCCGCCGGGGGACTCCAGGGTGATGAGGGTGTGGGTGCCCATGTTCTCCAGGACGGACACGACGCCCGGGAAGGCGTCCGGGCGCTCGGCGGGGGACAGGTCCATGTACTCCGGGCGCACGCCGTACGTCACGGGGGCGTCGTCGTCCGGGGTCAGGCCCTCGGGCAGCGGGCGCAGGGCGCCGGCCACCTCGAGCCCGGCGTCGGTGACCCGGGCGGGCAGGAGGTTCATCGGGGTGGAGCCGATGAAGGAGGCCACGAACGTGGTGGCAGGCCGGTGGAAGATCTCCGCGGGGGTGCCGACCTGGATCATCGAGCCCTTGGACATGACGGCGATGCGGTCGGCCAGCGCGAGCGCCTCGGCCTGGTCGTGGGTGACGAACACCGTGGTGACGGCCAGCTCCCGCTGCAGCCGCTTGAGGAAGGTGCGCGCCTCCAGGCGCAGGCGGGCGTCGAGGTTGGACAGCGGCTCGTCGAACAGGAACGCGGCCGGGTGGCAGGCGATCGCGCGGGCCAGCGCCACCCGCTGCTGCTGGCCGCCGGACAGCTCCGACGGACGCCGCAGCAGCAGCTCGGTGAGGCTGAGCCGGGCCGCGACCTCGGCCGCCTTCTCCGTCCGCCGGGCGCGGGGGACCTTCCTGATGCGCAGCGGGTAGGCGATGTTGGCGGTGACGTCCATGTGGGGGAAGATCGCGTAGTCCTGGAAGACCATGGCGACGTCGCGCTCGCCCGGCGGCAGGGCGGTGACGTCCTTGCCGTTGATGGCGACGGTCCCGGACGTGGGGGTCTCCAGGCCGGCGATGCTGCGCAGGAGGGTGGTCTTGCCGCAGCCGGAGGGGCCGAGCAGGGCGAAGAACTCGCCGTCGGCGACGGTGAGCGCGAGGTCGTCGAGCGCGCGTACGCCTCCGGGGAACACCTTGGTCAGGCCGTGCAGGGAGATCAACGCTTGATTCCTCCGTGGAAGCGGAAGCCGTACCGCTGGGAGACGAACAGGTACATCAGGACCACCGGCAGGGAGTACAGCAGCGAGAAGGCGGAGATGAGGTCGAGCCGGGGCGCGCCGCCCTCGGTGTAGAGCGTGTAGAGGATGATCGAGCCGGGCGCCTTCTCGGGGTCGCGCAGCAGGATGAACTGGAACAGGAATCCGCCCCACACGCTGGCCAGCGCCCACACGGCGATGGTGGCCAGCCCCGGCCGCACGAGCGGGACCACGATGTGCCGCAGGATCTGCAGCGACGAGGCGCCGAAGACCCGGGCAGACTCCTCGTAGGAGGTGGGCGTCTCGTCCATGAAGTCCTTCAGGATGAAGATCGCGGCGGGCAGCAGGCCGGCCGAGACCACCAGGACGACGCCGAGATGGGTGTCGATGAGGCCGAGCCGGGTGGCCAGCTCGAAGATCGGCACCATCGCCGCGGTGCCGGTGACCACGGACGACAGCAGCAGGAGCAGGTAGAGCAGGACGTCGCGGCCGGGCAGCCGCACCCGCGACAGGGCGTAGGCGGCCAGCGCCGACAGGACGACGACCAGCACCGCCGCCCCGCCCCCCTGGATCAGGGAGTTGCGGATCGAGCCCAGCGCGTACGGGTTGTCCAGGACGGCGGCGAAGTTGCGCAACGTGAACTCGGGGATCGACGTGGTGATCGTCGGGGTGTCGTCGAAGGGCGCGCTGGCCAGCCAGAGCATGGGCAGCGCGAAGAAGGCCAGGACGACGGCGACGAACACGGTGGCGGCCAGCCGTCCGAGCGTGTGGCGGATCATGCGGGCGGTCCTCCGGCGGCGGCGACCTCCCGCGTGCGGCGACGTCCGCGCAGCAACCGCAGGTAGGCCAGGGCGAAGACGAGGTTGATCAGCAGGATGAGGAAGGAGATGGCGGCGCCGACGCCGAGCTGCCCGTCCTGGAGGGCGACGCGGTAGACGTACACGGGCAGGATCTCCGAGCGGCCCTCGGGCCCGCCGCCGGTCAGCACGAACGGCGTGAAGTCGTTGAACGTCCACAGGCTGATCAGCAGCAGGTTCGTCAGGACGTGCCGCCTGATGGCCGGCAGCACCACGTCGCGGAGCTGCTGCGGCACGCTCGCGCCGGCCAGCCGGGCGGTCTCCAGGTGCGAGGGCGGCACGTTCTCCAGGGCGGCCGAGTAGAGCATCATCGAGAACGCGGTGCCGCGCCACACGTTGAAGACGATGATCGACAGCAGCGGGTAGTCCAGCAGCCAGGCGAACCCGGGCGTGTGCAGCAGGGCGTTGAGCGTGCCGTCGTCGCGGTCGAGCAGCGCGAACCACAACATGCCGACCACGGTGCTGGGCAGGATCCACGACAGCAGCACCGCGCCCTCGACGACCCGGCGCAGCGGGCCGGTGCGCGAGCGCAGGATCCAGGCCAGGGCGAAGCCCAGCCCGGCCTGCCCGACGACGGCCGAGCCGCCGACGTACAGCAGGGTGAGCCACAGCGAGGACAGGAAACGCGGGTCGGCGAGCGCGGCGGTGTAGTTGTCCAGGCCGACGACCTGGGGGTCGGCGGCGGCCAGGCCGGTCAGCCGGTAGTCGGTCAGGCCGAGGTAGATGGTCCACAGGGCCGGGAAGAGCAGGAAGACGCCGATCAGGACCAGGGCGGGCAGGACGAACGCGACCGCCCTGCCCCGGCCCAGCCCCGCGGCGTCAGCCGCCGACGTTGGCCGCGCCACCGACCAGTCCCTCCAGCTTGCTCCGGTACGCCGCGGCCGCCTCGTCGGCGCTCCTGCCGGCCACCACGGCCGCGGTGGCCTCCTGCAGGGCGGTGGAGACCTGCGGGTAGACGGCCAGGCCCGGCCGGTAGGCGGTGATGGGCAGCACCTCGACGGCGACGAACTTGAGCATGGGGTCGGCGGTCAGCACCTCTTCGTTGACGTCGGTACGGGCGCTGACGCGGGCCTGCCCGGCCAGCTGCGACTTGGTCGCGGCGGCCGAGTGCATGAAGGCCAGCAGCTCCCAGGCCGCCTTGGGGTTCTTGGAGAAGGGGTTGAGCACGCGGACGGCCCCGCCGGACATGCTGACGAAGTCCTGGCCGCGGATGCCGCCGCCGGGCTGCCTGGCCGGGATCTTGGCGTAGCCCACGACCTGGTCGCGGTCGGGCATGGGGGCGACGCCGGCCTTGGGCTCGATGACCGAGCGCCAGAAGTAGTCGCTCTCGGCCAGGATGGCGATCTTGCCGGCGGCGAACTGGGCGAAGGACTTGTCGCGGCCCTTGGCCTCCTGCTGGAGCTTGGGGTCGCCGAGCCCGCTGCCGCCGTAGACCTGCTGGTAGAAGCCCAGGACGTCCTTGACGGCCTGGGAGGCGCCGGTCCACTTGCCCGAGGCGTAGATCTCCGACCCGGCGCCGGCCAGCAGGGGCAGCACGCCCTGCATGGTGGTGGCCTCGCCCATGGCGGTGCCGGCGTCGATCTGGACGGGCGTGGGCACCCCGGCGGCCTTGAGCTTGACGCCGGCGTCGATGATCTGCTGCCAGCTGGTCGGCTGCCAGGTCTCGGGCAGACCGGCCTTCCTGAACAGCGCCTTGTTGTAGAACAGCACGCGGCCGTCGGTGCCCTGGGGCAGGCCGTACTTCTTGCCGTCGAAGATGCCGAGGCCCTGGACGGCCTGCGGGATCTGCGACCAGCCCTCCCACTGCTCGACGCCGGCGCCGCCGACCTCGGTGAGCGGCTTGATGTATCCGGCCTGGGCGAACTCGCCGACCCAGATGCCGTCGAGGTCGATGACGTCGGCCCCGGTCCTGGACTTGAGGTCCAGAGCGATCTTGGTCTTGTACTGCTCGTCGTCCACGCCGTTGCCCTGGAAGAGCACCTTGACGTTCTGGTGGGTCTTCTCGAACTCGGGGATGACCCACTTCTTGATCCAGGCGGCGGACTCGGAGTTCTTGCCGCCCTCGATGGAGTTGGCGGTGATGGTGAGGGTGATGCTGCCCCCGGACTGGGTGCCGGAGCCGCAGGAGGTGAGGGCCAGGACGGCTGCGGCCGCGACGAGCGCGGGCCGGCTGGGGAGTCGCAAGTCGGCCTCCTGTTCAGGACGTGCAGACATACCGACAATCGCACGGGGTGTGGCGGGCGTAAAGAAACGATCTGATGAACGGTTCGCCGTGAGCTGATCGTGGGAAGTGCAGACAGCAACGCAACATGAGTAGGGTCGGCCTAGAGACACTGATGTTGGGAGGGAGTCGCGTGGCACCGAACAGGGATCTGCCCGTCGGCCTGGTGGACCAGCTTTTCCGAAACTCAGGGAACTCCTCGTTCACCGAGTTCGTCGGCTCGTACGCGCCCGAGTTGCTGCCCCAGCGTCACCAGGCGCTGGCCACTCCGATCGGCGACCAGGTCCCGCACGCGACCACGATCGTGGCCGCCACCTTCGCCGGCGGCGTGGTGATGGCGGGCGACCGGCGGGCCACGTCGGGGAACATCATCTCGCAGCGTGACATCGAGAAGGTGTTCCGCTCCGACGACTACTCGTGCATGGGCATCGCGGGCACGGCCAGCACCGGCATCGAGATGGCCCGCCTCTATCGCGTGGAGCTGGAGCACTACGAGAAGATGGAGGGCCGCACGCTCTCGGTGGCGGGCAAGGCCAACCGCCTGGCCACCATGATCCGCGGCAACCTCGGCATGGCGATGCAGGGCCTGGTGGTGGTGCCGCTGTTCGCGGCCTACGACCCCGACCGCGACGAGGGCCGCATCTTCAGCTACGACGTGGCGGGCGGCCCCTACGAGCGCGACAGGTACGACGCCATCGGCTCCGGCTCGATCTTCGCCCGCGGCTCGCTGAAGAAGCTCTACCGCGACGGCGCCTCGGCCGACGACATGGTGATGACGGTGATCCAGGCCCTCTACGACGCGGCCGACGACGACTCGGCGACCGGCGGGCCCGACGTGTCGAGGAAGATCTGGCCGATCGTGTCGGTGATCGACGCCGACGGCTTCCGCAAGCTGACCGACCAGCAGGTGGCCGCCAAGGTCGAACAGATGCTGGAGGCCCGGATGATCTCGCCCGACGGCCCCATCGCCCCGCTGCGCTAGAAAGGACCACTGCCCGTGTCCATGCCTTTTGGATATGCGTCCCCTGAGCAGATCATGCGGGACAAGGCCGACTACGCGCGCAAGGGCATCGCGCGGGGCCGGTCGGTCGTCGTGCTGCAGTACGTCGACGGCATCCTGTTCGTGGCGCCCAACCCGTCGCGGGCGCTGCACAAGATCAGCGAGATCTACGACCGCATCGGGTTCGCCGCCGTCGGCCGCTACAACGAGTTCGAGGAGCTGCGCCTCGGCGGCATCCGCTACGCCGACATCAACGGCTACACCTACGACCGCTCCGACGTGACCGGCCGCGGGCTGGCCAACCTCTACGCCTCCAACCTGGGCCGCATCTTCACCGAGTCGATCAAGTCGCTGGAGGTGGAGGTCGTCGTCGCCGAGGTCGGCGACACCCCCGACGGCGACGCCATCTACCGGCTGACCTTCGACGGCTCGGTGTTCGACGAGCACGGCTTCGCGGCCATGGGCGGCCAGGCCGACGCCGTGGCCGGGCGGCTCAAGGAGCGCTACCGCGAGTCGATGTCGCTGGCCGACGCCCTTGAGGTGGCGCTGGCCGCGCTCACCGAGCCGGGCGGCGAGCGGCCGCCGGTCGCCCAGCTCGAGGTCGCGGTCCTCGACCGCAACCGCGAGCACCGCAAGTTCCTGCGGCTGACGGGCGCGCGGCTGGAGCGCCTGCTCGCCCAGACGACGACGTCCGCCACCCCGCCCGCGACCCCGCCGGCCGGGGCCGCCGCGGAGTCGTCCGCGACCCCGCCTGAGACCCCGCCTGAGACCCCGCCCGCCACTCCGCCCGCCGCGCCGCCGACCGGTCCGCCCACGGGCCCCGAGGGCGACGTCGACGACGGCTCCGGGCCGCTCTGAGCCTTCGAAGACCGCCGGGACAGGGCGGGGGCCGCGATGGCGGCCCCCGCCCTGTCCCGTGAGGCTCCCGCCCGCCACAGGGGCCGCGAGGGGCCGCGCTGTGTGACCTGTATCACCGGCGTGGCGGCGAACCCCGGGGCGCGAGGTGGGATCTCAGCAAGCGTGAACACAACGATGCGCACCCTCCTCGCCGGCGGCACCGCCGCCGCCGCGCTGCTGGCCTCCGGCGTCGCCGCCCAGGCGGCCACCGCCGCCACCGCCGCCACCGCGAGCGGGGCCACCGCGGCCTACCCGGCGTACAAGAAGCCCGCGATCTTCGGCACGAGCTTCCAGGCCGACCCCGGTCACGACTTCACCAAGGGCATCCACTCCCGCCGCAACGGCATCCTGCGCGGCTGGATCACCGACGTCCGCGACGGCGTCGCCGAGTACGAGCCCATCAAGTGGAAGCGGTCCAAGACCACCGAGGGCTACTTCGTCGGCCCGCCCGAGGGTGACGTGACGGCCTACGCCTCCCCGATCGCCAAGGACGTCGTCTTCCTGTCCGCCTACGGCTGCAAGCCGGTGATGGCGGCCATGACCGTCGACCGCCACACCGGCCTGGGCGCCAAGCGCTGCCCCACGTCCGTCCTGGTCAAGCGGCACGACAAGCAGCGGCAGCCGTCCCTCATCACGGTGTACCAGGGCAAGATCGTCAAGGTTCAGGAGATCTACACCCCGTGATCCCGGCTCCGCGCTTCGCGGGGGCGGGCGCGGACCTGGTAAAACCCACCCAGCAAATCTGGCAAATGGGACGTCCGCCGGAAAACACCTGTGAAGATCTCTCCCGATCGCCGATCCGTGGGCATAGTGTGAGGTGATGGATCGTCGCATCTTCGGGCTGGAGAACGAGTACGGCGTGACCTGCACGTTCAGGGGACAGCGCAGGCTGTCCCCCGACGAGGTCGCGCGCTACCTGTTCCGGCGGGTCGTGTCCTGGGGCCGATCGAGCAACGTCTTCCTCCGCAACGGCGCACGTCTCTACCTCGACGTGGGCAGCCATCCTGAGTACGCAACACCCGAGTGTGACAACGTCATCGAACTCGTCACCCACGACAAGGCGGGCGAGCGCATCCTTGAGGGCCTTCTCGTCGACGCCGAGAAACGCCTGCGCGAAGAGGGCATCGCGGGTGACATCTACCTGTTCAAGAACAACACCGACTCGGCCGGCAACTCCTACGGCTGCCACGAGAACTACCTGGTGGGCCGGCACGGCGAGTTCGGCCGCCTGGCCGACGTGCTGATCCCGTTCCTGGTGACCCGGCAGATCGTGTGCGGGGCGGGCAAGGTGCTCCAGACGCCGCGCGGCGCCGTCTACTGCGTCTCGCAGCGGGCCGAGCACATCTGGGAGGGCGTCTCCAGCGCCACCACCCGGTCCCGGCCGATCATCAACACCCGCGACGAGCCGCACGCCGACGCCGAGCGCTTCCGCCGCCTGCACGTGATCGTCGGCGACTCGAACATGAGCGAGACCACGATGCTGCTCAAGGTCGGCGCGACCGACCTGGTGCTGCGCATGATCGAGGCCGGCACGGTGATGCGCGACCTGTCCCTGGAGAACCCGATCAGGGCCATCCGCGAGGTCTCCCACGACATGACCGGCCGCCGCCGGGTGCGCCTGGCCAACGGCCGGGAGGCCTCCAGCCTGGAGATCCAGCAGGAGTACCTGTCCAAGGCCCAGGACTTCGTCGACCGGCGCGGCGGCGACGCCATCACCCGCCGGGTGCTGGAGCTGTGGGAGCGCACGCTGCGCGCCGTCGAGACCGGCGACCTCGACCTGGTCTCGCGGGAGATCGACTGGGTGACCAAATACCAGTTGATCGAGCGCTACCGCAAGAAGTACGACCTGCCGCTGTCCTCGCCCAGGGTGGCCCAGCTCGACCTGGCCTACCACGACGTCCACCGCAAGCGCGGCCTGTTCTACCTGCTGCAGAAGCGCGGCTCGGTCGAGCGGGTGGCCTCCGACCTGAAGATCTTCGAGGCCAAGTCGGTGCCGCCGCAGACCACCAGGGCACGCCTGCGCGGCGAGTTCATCCGCAAGGCGCAGGAGAAGCGGCGCGACTTCACCGTCGACTGGGTTCACCTGAAGCTGAACGACCAGGCCCAGCGCACGGTGCTGTGCAAGGACCCCTTCCGCAGCGTGGACGAGCGCGTCGACAAGCTCATCGCCGGCATGTGAGGAAACGGCCGGGGCGTGGTGTTTACCTCGGCCCTACCTCGATGTCGGGTAGGGTGACGCGAATCTGACGTCTTTTCCGAGGGAAATCCATGCGCCGCGCTCTGGCCGTACTGGCAGCCGTGCCTTTGATCTTCTTCGCCGCCGCGTGCGGCGACACCGACGCCGGGGCGAACGGAGGCGCCGCCACCAGCACCGGCTCGGCCGGGCTCAAGGTCACCGGGAACGTGGGCGCCAAGCCCACGGTGACCTTCCCCGCCGGCTCGCCGGCGACGAAGTCCTCCTACGAGGTGATCCAGCCGGGCACCGGCCCCGAGGTCAAGACCGGCGACAAGCTGATCGTCAACCTGACCGTCTACAACTGGGACGGCAAGGGCAACGCGATCCAGGGCTCCTCCTACGACACCAAGCAGCCCGAGACCGTCCCGGTCAACGAGCAGCTCCCGCAGGTGCTGCGCGACGGCTTCACGAAGGTCAAGCACGGCGGCCGGCTGCTGGCCGTGCTGGCCAACGACTCGGCTCCGGCGGGGCAGGCCACGGCCGGCGCCGAGCCGACGAAGGTGTTCGTGCTCGACGTGGTCGGCGCCCGGCCCGCCGCGCTGAAGGCGGCCACGGGCAAGGAGACCGGCCAGACCCTCAAGGGCGTCAAGGTCGTCAGCCCGGGTGGGGACAAGGCCCCGACGCTGACCACCAAGACCGACGAGAAGCCGTCCAAGGAGCTGGTGGTCAAGACCCTCATCGAGGGCACCGGCGCCAAGGTGCAGCCCACCCAGACGCTGACGGTCCACTACACGGGCAAGGTCTGGGGCACCGACAGCCAGTTCGACTCCAGCTGGGAGCGCGGCGAGCCGGCCGAGTTCCCGCTCGCGAACGTGATCCAGGGCTGGCAGAAGGGCCTGGCCGGGGTGCCGGTCGGCAGCCGGGTCGTCATGAGCATCCCGCCGGACCTCGGCTACGGCGACCAGGCCCAGGACAAGATCCCCGCCAAGAGCACGCTGGTGTTCGTGGTCGACGTGCTGGCGGCCTCCTGACCGGGTGATCTCCTGACGGGCCGTCCGACGACGCGGTAGCATCTCGTGGCCCGGTGGCGTCTCGCCGCCGGGCCACTCCGTCGTGGGAGGGCAGATGCGCCGCCGTACGATCGTGCCGTCGCTGGCGTCGCTGCTCCTGCTGGCCGCCTGCACGGGCCCGACGGCCGGCGACCCCGCCGCCAAGGCGGGCGGACAGCTCGACCTGAAGGTGGGCGGCGCGTTCGGCGCCCGGCCCACGATCGTCTTCCCCGCCGGCCGGCCCGCCGCCGATCTCCAGGTCGACGAGCTGACCACGGGCGGCGGCGACCGGCTGGGCGACGACGACGTCGCGGTCGTCCAGTACACCGCGCACGTCTGGGACGGCCGCGACAACCGCCTGGTCGACTCCAGCTTCAACCGGGGCGCCCCGGCGGCCTTCCCGGTGGGTTCGCTGCTGCCGGGGCTCGGCAGGGCGCTGCGCGGCCGTACGGTCGGCAGCAGGGTGCTCGCGGCCGTCCCGCCCGATCAGGGCTTCGGCGCCACCCCGCCGCGTGGCGTCGGCCCGGCCGACGACCTGGTCTACGTCGTGGACATCCTGGGCGCCCACCGCAAGGGCGCCGCGGTCGAGGCGGCCGGCGGGTCGCTGGCCGGCGTCCGCGTGACCGGGGGCGAGCGGCCGGAGTTGTCGATCCCGTCCGCCGCGCCGCCGCGGGCGTTCGCCGCCAAGGTGCTGCGGCGGGGGAGCGGCGGCCCGGCGCAGGCCGGGCAGCTCCTGGTCACCCAGTACGAGGGCGCGATCTGGGCCCGGCGCGAGGTCTTCGACGCCACCTGGTCGACCGGCCTGCCGAAGGCGTTCCGGATCGGCGACGGCGCCGTGATCAAGGCGTGGGACAAGGCGCTGGTCGGGGTGCCGGTCGGCAGCCGGGTGCTGATGATCGTCCCGCCCGCCTACGGCTACGGCGCGCCGGGCCATCCCGCGTACGGGATCAAGGGCTCCGACACCCTCGTGTTCGTCGTGGACGTCCTGGCCGCCTACTGAGGCTCCGTAGACTCCGGCTGTGAGCAGTGACGACGACCTGCAGGCGCTCGGCCTGCTGCACGACCCCGTGCGCCGCAGCCTGTACGAGGCCGTGACGGCCGGCGGCGGCGACGTCGGCAGGGGCGAGGCCGCCGAGGCGGCCGGCGTGTCCCGGACGCTGGCCGGCCACCACCTCGACAAGCTCGTCGAGGCCGGGCTGCTGGAGAGCGGCTTTCGCCCCCAGGACAGGAAGGGCCCCGGCAGCGGCCGCCCGGCCAAGGTCTACCGCAGGGCCAAGGGCGAGCGCACGGTCAGCCTGCCCCCGCGCGACTACGCGACGCCCGCCTCGGTGCTGGCCGACGTGGTGGAGCTGCTCGGCGCCGAGGAGCAGGCCGAGCAGGCGGCCCGCCGGGCGGGCGCGCGCATCGGCAGGGGGCGCTGCGGCGAGCCCGTCGACCGCGTGCTGCGCGAGCGCGGCTACGAACCCTACGACGAGGGCGGCGCGCTGCGGCTGCGCAACTGCCCCTTCCACCTGCTGTCGCAGGAGCAGCCGCTGCTGGTGTGCTCGATGAACCTGGCGCTGTGCCAGGGGCTGCTGGAGGGCATGGGCGAGGACCCGGGCAGGGCGCGGCTGGATCCGAGGCCGGGGGAGTGCTGCGTCTCGCTTTCTAAAACAAATGAAGATTGACATAGAAGCCGCGAGAGTGATGTGCTGAGCCCCATGCATCTGGCCCAGCTCAACGTCGCGCACCTGCGCGCGCCCATCGACGCCCCCGAACTCGCCGAGTTCGTCGCCCTGCTCGAACCCGTCAACGCCGTCGCCGACGAGGCCCCCGGCTTCGTGTGGCGGATGAAGGAGAGCGAGAGCGACCCCACCGCCACCGTGGTGCACGACTTCGGCGACCACCTGCTGATCAACTTCTCGGTGTGGGAGTCGCTGGAGACCCTGTGGGACTTCACCTACCGCAGCGTCCACCTGGGCGTGCTGCGCCGGCGCAGGGAGTGGTTCCTGCGCGTGGCCGAGCCGTACATGGTGATGTGGTGGGTGCCCGAGGGGCACATCCCCTCGCTGGCCGAGGGCATGCGGCGGCTGGAACGCCTCAGGACCGAGGGGCCGAGCCCCGAGGCGTTCACGTACAAGGACTCCTACGACAGCAGCGAGGCCGCCAGCCTGCCCGCCGCCGCCGAGGTCAGGAAGTAGGGCAGGTCCTCCTCCAGGCCCCTGCCCATGGTGGACAGCTTCACGGGCGCGGCGCGCAGCGCCTCGTGCAGGCCGTCCACCGGCACCGGCACCAGCCGGTGCCGGGCCGCCAGCGGCTCGGCCTGCTCGCGCACCCGCTCGCCGAACGTGCCGGGCAGCTCCGGCACCGCCACGTCGGCCGGCGACAGCGCGACCCGGCCGTAGGCGGTCAGCGAGTGGTGGGAGAGGCCGACGTGCCGCTCGCGCGCGTCGCCCTCGCTGACCCGCAGCGCCGCCACCGGACGGCCGCGCAGCACCCCGGCGGCGTTGACCGCCTCGCCGGCCGCCACGCCCGAGAAGCCCCAGCGGGTGCCCGTCCCCAGGTTGCCCGGCCCCTGCGTGACGATCGCCACGTCGGCCCGCAGCACGTGCCGGGCCGCCAGCAGCCCGGTGTGGACGGTGACCGTCTCGACGTCGCCGCCGAACGCCTGGCCCGTCGTCACCACCCCGGCCAGCCAGCCGGTCTCGCGCAGCCGGGCCGCCGACATCGAGAACCAGGCGGGCAGCGCGCCGCCGTCCTGCATCACGTACGCCACGCGCAGGCCGGGGGCGCCGTCGTACAGTCCGGACAGGATCGGGGCCAGCGCCGAGTGCAGATCGGCCACGATCACCGGCATCCCGGCCAGGTCGTCGGCCTCGCTCAGGACGTCGTGGAACTGCGAATCCTGCTCGTCGGCGCCCAGCACCGTGGCCTGCAGCGGCGTGTAGCGGGCCTTCACCAGGTGCCCTGGACCCACCGGATCTTGCGGCAAACGGTTCGGGACGGCCACCACCATGGCGTAACCTCCCGTACCGAGACCCATCGCGAGTGCGGTCGTGTTGAGCAGGACCTCGTCACCGGGTTCCGGGCGGCCCACCAACGGGGGGTAGGCCAGTGCCCGGCACTCACCTTCGGGGACGGCGACATCCAGCTCCACCGCTCCCGGCCACTCGCGTCGGATCCGGACAACCTCGCCCTTGCGCCATCTGATCACGGGGGCAGGGTAGCGTCGATGAAGGAGGAGTGAGGCAGATGTCGCGCCGTAAGACCGAGCGGTTGCTGAATCTGGTGATCTGCCTGCTCGCCACCCGGCGCCCGCTGTCGGCCGAGCAGATCCGCCAGGCGGTTCCCGGCTACGACCGCGACGGCGACGAGGCGTTCCAGCGCATGTTCGAACGCGACAAGAACGAGCTGCGTGAGATCGGCATCCCCATCGACGTCGTACGCGACCCGTGGGAGGACGAGCCGGGCTACCGCATCGACCCGCAGTCGTACGAGCTGCCGGAGATCACCCTGGAGCCCGACGAGGCCGCCGTGCTGGGCCTGGCGGCGCAGGTGTGGCAGCGGGCCAGCCTGGCCGAGGCCGCCTCGGGGGCGCTGCTGAAGCTGCGCGCCGCCGGCGTGGCCACCGACGAGCCGGTCGGCGGCCCGATCGGCGGCGGCGCCCTGGAACTGCGCGTCGACACCCGCGACCCGGCCTTCCCCGCCCTGTGGAACGCCGTGCGCGACCGCCGCGTGGTGCGCTTCGACTACCGCGCCTCCGGCAGCGAGACCGTGCGCGCCCGCACCGTCGAGCCCTGGGGCGTGGTCAGCCGGCGCGGACGCTGGTACCTGGCCGGATTCGACCGCGACCGCGACGCGCCGCGCGCCTTCCGCCTCAGCCGCATCGCCGGGGCGGTCACCGCACTCGGCCGCGCCGGCGTCGTCGAGGTGCCCCACGGGGTCGACCTGCGGGCCATGGTCGGCTTCCCCGAGGAGCCCGTGGACGAGCGCGTGGCCGTCATCCGGGTGCGCCGGGGCACCTGCGAGGGCCTGCGCCAGCTCGCCAGGGCCGTGCACCCGCGCGAGGACGGCTGGGACGAGGCCGAGCTGGCCTTCGCCGACCCCGAACGCCTCGCGGGCTGGATGGCCAGCCTCGGCGCCGACGTCGAGGTGGTCGAGCCTCCTGACGCCCGCGAGGCCGTCATCCGCCGACTGAAGGGAGCCCTGGCATGAGCGGTTCGGCTGACCGGCTGCCCAGGCTGCTGGCGCTGGTGCCGTACCTGATGTCCCACCCGGGGGCCCAGGTCGGCGAGGTCGCCGAGGTGTTCGGGCTGAGCGAGAAGCAGCTGATCGACGACCTGCAACTGGTGTGGATGTGCGGCCTGCCCGGCCACACCCCCGGCGACCTCATCGACGTCTCCTGGGACGGCGGCGAGATCATCATCGACAACGCCGACACCATCGCCCGGCCGCTGCGGCTCGGCATCGACGAGGCCAGCGCGCTGCTGGTCGCGCTGCGCATGCTGGCCGCCACGCCCGAGCTGGCCGACGTGGCCGCCGGCGATGCGCTGCCGCGCGTGGTGGCCAAGCTGGAGCGCGCCGCGGGCGAGGGCGCGGCCACCGTCAGCAGCCAGGTCGCCTTCGACGTCGAGGCCGCCCCCGACGCCCTCGGCCGGGTGCGCGAGGGGCTCACCGGCCGGCGCCGGTTGTCGCTGCGCTACTACGTGCCGGGGCGCGACGAGGTCACCCCGCGCGAGGTCGACCCGACCCGGGTCGTGGTCGTCGACGGCCGCACCTACCTGGAGGGCTGGTGCTACCGGGCCGAGGCGATGCGGCTGTTCCGGCTCGACCGGGTGCTCGGCGTCGACGTGCTCGACGTGCCGGCCGACCCGCCGGCCGAGGCCGAGCCCATCGACGTCACCCGCGGCGTCTTCCGTCCCTCGCCGACCGACGAGCTGGTCGAGCTGGAGGTCAGCGCCGCCGGGCGGTGGGTGGCCGAGTACTACCCGTGCGAGGAGGTCGCCGAGCTCGGTGAAGGGCGGCTGAAGATAACGTTGCGGGCGCGTGACGAGGACTGGATCGTCAAGCTGGCGCTGCGGCTCGGCGACACCGGCCGGGTCGTCTCCCCGCCGGCGATGGCCGAGACCGTGCGCGGGGAGGCCGAGCGGGCCCTGGCCCTGTACGCTCAGCACCCATGACGTGGATCTTCTTGGCCGCCGGGCTGGTCCTGGCCGGGCTGGCCGTGCTCGGCGTCGCGGGCGCCAGGGCCGCCGCCGCGGCACGCACCCTGAAGAGGGAGGTCGCCGCGGCGAAGGCGCGTCTGGAGCCGGGGCGGGCCAGATTGACGCCCCGGGAGGATGAGACCACGGCCCCTGGGGGCGTACCATCGGGGCTGAAGACCGGCACTCGCTGATAAAGGACGTTTCATGTCGAACCTTGGAGTTCCCGAGCTCCTGATCATCGCAGGCGTGCTCGTCCTGCTGTTCGGTGCGAAGAAGCTGCCCGACGTGGCCAGGGGCGTCGGCAGGTCGCTGCGCATCTTCAAGTCGGAGACCGCCAAGCTCCGCGATGACGACGACGACACGCCCCACACCACGGTCCAGGCGCAGCCGGCCCCGGCTCCGGCCCAGCAGCCCGTACCGCAGCCGATCACCCCCGCTCCCGCCCCGGCCCCCGCCGCCGCCCCGGCGCTCTCGGCCGAGGAGCAGGCCCGCCAGCTCGAGGAGCAGGCCGCCCGCCTGCGCGCCAGCGCCGCCCAGGCCGACAAGCAAGGCTGACCCCCCTTCCTCCTCCTTCACCCCTGGACTGCGAATGGCGCTGCTCAAACGGTCGAGTGATTCCGGATCGGCCCCCGACCCCGAGGGCCGGATGCCGCTCATGGAGCACCTGCGTGAGCTGCGCAACAGGCTGCTCATCTCGGTTCTCGCGGTGGTCGTGGGCATCGTCGTCGGCTGGATCCTGTTCGACCCGGTGTGGGAGGCGCTGCGCGCGCCCTACTGCGAGACGGTGCAGTCGCGCCAGCTCAACGGTCACTGCAGCCTGGTCTACAACGGCATCTTCCAGTCCTTCTTCATCACGCTGAAGGTCGCGGCGATGGTGGGCGTCGTGGTGGCCTCACCGGTCTGGCTCTACCAGATCTGGGCCTTCGTCACCCCGGCCCTCTACCGCAACGAGAAGCGCTACTCGATCGCGTTCCTCGGCCTGGCCGTCCCGCTGTTCGTGTTCGGCGCGGGCCTGGCCTACGTCATCATGGACACCAGCCTCGGCATCCTGCTGAGCTTCTCGCTCGAGGACACCGTCGCGACGATCTCGATCGACGAGTACCTCGACTACGTCCTGATCATGTTGATGATCTTCGGCGTGTCGTTCGAGCTGCCGCTGCTGCTGGTCTTCCTCAACGTCATCGGCGTCCTGTCGCACGCGACCGTCAAGAAGCACCGGCGTACGGTGATCTTCGCGATGTTCGTGTTCGGGGCGGTCATCACCCCCGGTGGCGACCCGCTCACCATGATGGCGCTGGCCGCGCCGATGATCATCCTGTACTTCCTCGCCGAGCTCTTCATGTACGTGCGGGAGCGCCGCAGGCCCGCGGGCGAGGACTTCTCGCACCTGTCCGACGACGAGGCCTCGCCGCTGGCGGACGTCCCGCCCGACGCCGAGGATTCCGACGGCGCCCGATAGGCGATAGGTTCCGGGCGTGGCCCCCCAAATCGCCCTGCTCGTCAACCCCGCCGCACGCGGCGGGCGCACCCTGCGACTGCTCGAACCCGTCGCCCGCCGGTTGCGCGCCGGCGGCGCCGAGCTGTCGGTGATCGTCGGCACCGACGCCGCCGACGCCCTCGAACGTGCCTGCACCGCCGTCGCCGAGCGTCCCGACGCGCTGGTCGCCTTCGGCGGCGACGGGCTGGTCCACCTGGCCGTCCAGGCTGTGGCGGGCACCGACGTGCCGCTCGGCATCATCCCGGCCGGCACCGGCAACGACTTCGCCGCCGCCCTGGGCCTGGCCCACCGCGACCCGCTGGCCGCGGCCAGGACCGTGCTGCGGATGCGGGCCCGGCCGGTCGACGCGGCCCGCGTACGGGCCGGGGAGTCGGAGGAGCTGTTCGCCGGGGTGTTGTGCTGCGGCTTCGACTCGCGCGTCAACGAACGCGCCAACCGGCGCACCTGGCCGCCCGGCAAGGGCCGCTACCTGGTGGCGGTGGCCGAGGAGCTGCGCGCCTTCCGGCCCATCCCGTTCCGGGTCACGCTCGACGACGGGGAGGTGGTCGAGCAGGAGGCCATGATGGTCGCCGTGGCCAACACCCGCTCCTACGGGGCCGGCATGCGGGTGTGCCCCGACGCCTCGCCCGACGACGGCCTGCTCGACGTGATGATGGTCGGCGCGGTGTCCAAGCGCGAGTTCCTGCGCGTCTTCCCGGGCGTCTACCGGGGCACCCACGTGGGGCACCCGGCGGTGTCGGTGCGGCGGGCCCGCCGGGTCACGCTGGAGGCGGCCGACGTGGTGGCCTACGCCGACGGCGAGCGCGTGGGGCCGGTGCCGGTCACCTGCGAGATCCAGCCCGGCGCGCTCCGTGTGATCACCTGATCCACGACGTGAAGGCTGTTCGCCGCGGGCCGAGTCCGCCGGGACGGACCGGAATGGCGATTTCGGTAGGCTGACGGGTATGACAACGCCAGCGGAACGCTACGCGGCCTTCCGTCAGAAGCACGGAGACGACGGAGGGGCGCTGAGATCGTTCCGCGGTCTCTACGACTTCGAGCTCGACGACTTCCAGCTCGACGCCTGCCGGGCCTTGGAGGCGGGCGACGGCGTCCTGGTGGCCGCGCCCACCGGGTCGGGCAAGACGGTCGTCGGCGAGTTCGCCGTCCACCTGGCCCTGGAGCAGGGCCGCAAGTGCTTCTACACCACCCCCATCAAGGCGCTGTCCAACCAGAAGTACAACGACCTGGTCAAGCGCTACGGCACGGCCAAGGTCGGCCTGCTGACGGGCGACAACAGCGTCAACGGCGAGGCCCCGATCGTGGTCATGACCACCGAGGTGCTGCGCAACATGCTCTACGCCGGCTCGGCCACCCTGGCCGGGCTGGGCTTCGCCGTCATGGACGAGGTCCACTACCTCGCCGACCGCTTCCGCGGCGCGGTGTGGGAAGAGGTCATCATCCACCTGCCGGAGTCGGTGCGCCTGGTGGCGCTGTCGGCCACGGTCAGCAACGCCGAGGAGTTCGGCGAGTGGCTGGGCGAGGTGCGCGGCGACACCACGGTCATCGTCGACGAGCACCGGCCGGTGCCCCTGTGGCAGCACATGATGGTCGGCAACCGCGTCTACGACATGTTCATGACCGACGACCTGACGCTGCGCATCAACCCCGCGCTGATGCGGGTGACACGCGACGCCGAGCGGCTCATGGCCGGGCGGCGCGGGCGCGGCGGCTACGGCAAGGTCCACCGCTCACGCCCGCCCGACCGCGTCCAGGTGATCGAGAAGCTCGACTCCGAGGGGCTGCTCCCGGCGATCACGTTCATCTTCTCGCGGGCCGGCTGCCAGGCGGCCGTGCAGCAGTGCCTCTACGCCGGCATCCGGCTGACCACCGACCGCGAGCGCCACGAGATCAGGCAGCTCGTCGACGAGCGCACCGCCCACCTGCCCGACGAAGACCTGGCCGTGCTGGGCTACCTGGAATGGCGCGACTGCCTGGAGCGCGGCCTGGCCGCCCACCACGCGGGCATGCTGCCGGCCTTCAAGGAGGTCGTCGAGGAGCTGTTCACCCGCGGCCTGGTCAAGGCCGTCTTCGCCACCGAGACCCTGGCGCTGGGCATCAACATGCCCGCGCGCAGCGTGGTGATCGAGAAGCTCGACAAGTGGAACGGCGAGACCCACGCCGACCTCACCCCGGGCGAGTACACCCAGCTCACCGGGCGGGCCGGGCGGCGCGGCATCGACGTCGAGGGGCACGCGGTCGTGCTGTGGCAGCCGGGCATGGACCCGCTGTCGGTGGCCGGGCTGGCCGGCACCCGCACCTACCCGCTGCGCTCCAGCTTCCAGCCGTCCTACAACATGGCCGTCAACCTGGTGGGCCAGTTCGGCCGGGAGCGCGCCCGCACGCTGCTGGAGGAGTCCTTCGCGCAGTTCCAGGCCGACCGGGCGGTCGTGGGCCTGGCCAAGCAGCTGCGCAAGCACGAGGAGGCCCTGGAGGGCTACCAGGAGGCCATGACGTGCCACCTGGGCGACTTCCCCGAATACGCCGCGCTGCGCCGGCGTCTGTCGGACCGGGAGGCCGAGCTGTCCAAGCAGCGCGGCGCGGCCCGGCGCGCGGCCGCCGTGCGCTCGCTGGAGGCGCTGGAGCCGGGCGACGTGATCCGGGTGCCGGGCGGGCGCAGGGCGGGCCTGGCGATCGTGCTCGACCCCGGCCGCAACCCGCGCGGCCACGGTCCGAGCCCGCTGGTGCTGACGATCGGCAAGCAGATCAAGAAGCTCGACCCGGCCGACTTCCCGGTGCCGGTCGAGCCGCTGGAGAAGCTGCGCATCCCGAAGAACTTCAACGGTCGTTCGCCGAAGGAGCGTGCCAACCTCGTCTCCACCCTGCTGGCCAAGATGGGCGACCGCGATCTCGGCAAGCCGGTCAGGGCGCGCGACCACTCGGTCGACGACGACGAGGTCAACGAGCTGCGCCGGCGCATCCGCCAGCACCCGTGCCACGGCTGCGACGAGCGGGAGGACCACGCCCGCTGGGCCGAGCGCTACTACAAGCTGCAGCGCGAGACCGAGGGGCTGCGCCGTCGCGTCGAGGGCCGCTCCCACGTCATCTCCCGCACCTTCGACCGCATCTGCTCGGTGCTGGAGCAGCTGGGCTACCTCGACGGCGAGACCGTCACCGACGAGGGCCGCCGCCTGGGCCGCCTCTACACCGAGCTCGACCTGCTGACCGCCGAGTGCCTGCGCGGCGGCCTGTGGGAGGAGCTCGAACCGGCCGAGCTGGCCGCGTGCGTGTCGGCGCTGGTCTTCGAGTCGCGGCAGTCCGACGACGCGCGCCGTCCCAAGATCCCGGCCGGGCGGGCCCAGGACGCGCTGTCGTCGATGGTCCGGCTGTGGGGCGAGCTGGAGGGCATCGAGTCCGACCACGGGCTGTCCACCATCCGCGAGCCCGATCTGGGGTTCGCGTGGGCGGCGTTCCGGTGGGCCAAGGGCCACAGCCTCGACGCGGTGCTGCTGGAGGGCGTGGCCGGCAACGAGCTGGCGGCCGGCGACTTCGTGCGGTGGATCAAGCAGCTGATGGACCTGCTCGGCCAGCTCGGGAGCGCGGCTCCCGAGGGCAGCAAGATCAAGCAGACCGCGGGCAAGGCGATGGACGCCATGCGACGTGGCGTCGTGGCGTACTCGTCACTCACCTGAGGGGCTCACCTGAGGGCTCGCCTGACGTGCGGGAATGCCCGCGAAGGGCGGGCGGATCCGGCCGGATCCGCCCGCCCTTCGGGTTTTCCGATTAGGTGAGAACCAGTTCTGAGTAGCATCTTTGAGCGTCCCGTTACCGCTATCAGCGGTTTTCGCGATTTACGGCTCATTTAAGTGGCCGGCAGAAGTGCCTTTGTGGCCGGGATTCACCGGTCAATTCTCCCTTTAACGGCTGAACTTCGGGTGATTTGCGGCGAATTCGTGGGTATCGTCCCATTTGTCGAATGGAACAGCCATACGGGGGAGGAAGACATGGCTAACAACCAGCTGACCCAGGCCGGCTTCCAGGAGTCCTGGCGCTGTCGCCGGCGCCGGTGGGCCCGCCGCCGCTGCTGCGGTTACCGCAGGTGGTGGGGCTGGGGGTGGTAGAGCAACCCCGTGAGAGCCGGCGGCCCAGCCGCCGGCTCTCCCTTACGCTCTCCGGCCGTGAACTCGCTCCCGCCGTTTCCATCCGCCGAACATTTCGCGAGTTCTGGCCGGACACCAAAGGTCTGCGCCGGTTCTTCGCGTGTGGCGTGGTGTTCGCCGTCCTTGCAGCACTCTGCGAGGTCGCCGCGATCCGCCTGTTCGGGCACATCACCGACGACGTGCTCGCCACACGCGATCTGGACGCCTTCTGGGCGCCCGCCCTCACCTGGCTCGGGCTCGCCGCCTTCGCCGGGGTGACGTCCTTCGTCGGGACGTACGCCACGGCCTACGGCGCGGAACGTTTCCTGCTCGCCCTGCGCGACCGCGTGTTCGCGCACATCCAGACCCTGTCGCCGGACTTCTCGGAGAACCGGCGGCTCGGCGACCTCATGGCCCGGCTGACCGACGACGTCCAGGCCATCGAGGAACTGGTCGGCTCCGGCCTGGTCAAGCTGTTCACCACCGCGGCCAGCGTGGTGTTCTTCGCCGGCGCCGCCTTCCTCATCCGCTGGGACCTCGCGCTCATCACGATGGCGCTGATCCCGGCGTTCCTGGTCGTCTCCAAGCTGTTCGCGGCCAGGTTCAGGACGGCGGCGGCGCGCGAGCGGCTCAGCAACGGCGCCATGAACAGCGTGCTGGAGGAGGGTCTGGCCAACCAGGCGCTCGTCCAGGCCTACAACCGGCAGGGGGCCGAGTCCGGGCGCCTGCACGGCGAGGGCCGCCACTGGCTGCGCGCCAACCTGTCCCAGGCCTGGCTGTCGGGGCTCTACCAGCCCGTCGTCCAGGTCATCGAGACGGTCTGCCTGATCGTCATCATCGGGTTCGGCGCCTGGGAGATCGTCTCCGGACGGCTCACCCTGGGCGGCCTGCTCGCCTTCGCCGCCTACCTGGCGATGCTCTACCCGGCCGTGCAGAGCCTGGGGGAGCTCGCGCTGACGGTGTCGGAGGCGGCGGCGGGGTCCGACCGCGTGATCGAGGTCCTGCGCGCCCGGCCCCTCGTCACCGACCGCGAGGGGGCGGTGGCGCTGCCCGGCCGGGCCGAGGGACGGGTGGAGTTCGACGGCGTCGGCTTCACCTATCCGGGACGCACACGGCCCGCCGTGCGCGATGTGTCGTTCACCGCCGGGCCCGGCGAGCTGATCGTCTGCACCGGGCCCAGCGGGAGCGGCAAGTCGACGCTGGCCAAGCTGCTGCTGCGCTTCTACGACCCGGAACGCGGCCGCATCCTGCTCGACGGCCGCGACATCAGGGGCCTGACGCGGGAGTCGCTGCGTGCCAACGTGGCGATCCTGCACCAGGAGACGCTGCTGTTCTCGGGGTCCGTACGCGACAACATCGCCTACGGCCGGCCGGGCGCCTCGCTCGACGAGGTGATCAGGGCGGCCGAGGCGGCGGGCGTGCACGACTTCGTCAAGCTGCTGCCCCAGGGGTACGACACCCCGGTCGGTCAGCGGGGCCGGCTGCTGTCCGGCGGCCAGCGGCAGCGGATCGGGATCGCCAGGGCCATCCTGCGCGACGCGCCCGTCCTGGTGCTCGACGAGCCGATGACCGGGCTGGACGACGCCACCGTCGCCCAGGTCATGAAGCCGCTGCGGCGGCTGATGGCCGGGCGCACGACCATCCTCATCACCCACGACCTGCGTCACGTGCCGGAGGGCGCGCGAGCCGTGGAGCTGGAGCCGCTGCCCCGCGAGGAGCGCATCCGGCTCAAGCGCGTCGGCTCGTTCGGCCTCAGGCCGCCGCTGGCGGCGCCGCCCTGAGCGGCCGGTGTGACAGGTCCCATGCGGCCGCCCCTCCTGGCTCCGGCCAGGGCGGGCGGCCGCGCCACGCCGGGCTACCGCCCGGTAGAATCGGAGCCCTCCCTCCGCTTGCCGAAGGCAGGTTCCCCATGGGCGACCACAGCTCCGCCCGGCCGTTACGCGCCGACGCCCGCCGCAACCGCGAGCGGGTCCTGCAGATCGCGCAGGAGGCGCTGGCCGCCGACGGGCTGACCATCTCCCTCGACGAGATCGCCCGCCGCGCCGGGTTCGGGGTCGGCACCGTTCACCGGCACTTCCCCACCAAGGAGGCGCTGCTGGAGGCGGTGCTGCTGGGCCGGGCCGAACGTTTCGTGGCCGACGCCCGCGCACTGGCCACCGCCGAGGACGCCGGGCGGGCCTTCTTCGGCTGGTTCTGCCGGGTCGCCGAGCAAGCCGCGGCCCACCAGGTGCTGTGCGACCTGCTGGAAGGCGGCGCGGGGCCGGCGCCGCGGCCCGGCTCGACGCTGGAGGCCGACCTGGCCGACGCGATCGGGCGGCTGCTGGCCCGCGCGCAGCGCGCCGGAGCCGTGCGCCGCGACCTGTCCGCCGACGACGTGCGCGACCTGCTGCGCGGCGCCCTGGTGGCCGAACGCCGCGCGCGGGGCAGGGGCGCGGCCGGGCGGATGGCGGCCGTGATGTGCGACGGCATGCGCGCCGGGGTGAGGTGACCGGTCGTGAGGTACGGCGGGCGGCCCGAGCCCGACTGACCGGCCGGTCAAGGGTGTGTCGTCATATGGCTACAGATCGTCACCCTCGAGGCAGTTTCTCCGCCGAATCCGGCGGACATCCCCAAGGCGTAGGAAAGGGACTCCCCTTCAGGCCCATCGGGCCGGGGTCCGGTCAGCTCGGGAGGTAACCCGTGTTCGCTCTCATCGCCGCCCTGTTCTTCCTGCTCGCCCTGATCCTCGACATCGCCGGCACCGCCGTCGGCAACGTGCTCACCGCGGGCACGCTCACCACGGCCGGGCTGCTGTGCGTCGCCCTCCACCTGCTGGGGGTCGGCGCGGGATGGTCGCCGCTCAAGCGGTGAGGGCGGGTCCACCGGGGGCCGTGCGCGAGATCGTCCCGCGCGCGGCCCCTCGCCGTGCCCGTGGGCGCCCGGCCCGGCGTCAGGCCAGGGTGAAGCGGACCTCGCGGGTGGCCGGGTCGGCCTGCGTCAGGCGGACGGTGACCCGCTCGCCCAGGGGCAGGACGCCGTCGCAGCGGGCGATCACGGCCGGCTCGACGAGCTGCACCTGGCCGCCGCCGCGGCGCTCGTCCACGTCGATCACCATCGCCTCGAACGCCTGCCCGATCCGCTCCCGCAGCAGGAACGCCTCCACCAGGTCCACGCAGGCCCGGTCGACCGCACCGGCGCGGCGGCCGGTCGCCGACATGATGTCGGGCAGCAGCGGCAGCGCGGCCCGGACGTCCGAGGGCACCGGCTCGCCCGCCGCGACCGCCAGGCACACCTCGGTCGCGTACCGGTCCACCAAGCGCCGCAGCGGAGCCGTGACGTGCGCGTACGGCGCCGCCACCGCCGAGTGCTCGGCCAGCTTGGGCGGCGCGCCGTCGAAGGCCGCGTACCCCGCGCCGCGCAGCAGCACCTTCGACTCCTGCAGGAACGCCGCCTGCTGCGGGTTCTTGGGGTCGAGGTCGTGCACGACCTCTCCGTAACCGGCGCCCTCGGGCCACGGCACGCCGAGCGCCTGCGCGACCCTGCGCACCTTGGCCAGGTCCTCCGGCTGCGGCGCGGGAAGCACGCGCAGGATGCCGATCTCGGCGTCCAGCATCATCGAGGCGGCGGCCATGCCGGTCAGCAGCGAGATCTGGGCGTTCCACGCCTCGGCGGGCAGCGGCATGCGGTACTCCAGCCGGTAGCCGCCGTCGTCGTCCCGGACGACCTCCTGCTCGGGCGTGGGCAGCGTGACGCCGCCGCGCGCCCGCTCCAGCCCCAGCCGCAGCGCGCCGATCTCGGCCAGCAGGCTCAGGGTGCCGTCGGCGGTGCCGGTGTCCACGGCCGCCTGCACGTAGGCGTAGTCGAGCCGTTCGCGGCTGCGCACCCGGGCGCGCTGCACGTCCGCGCCGACGATCCGGCCCTCGGCGTCGAGGTCGACGCGCCAGACCGCGGCCGGCCGGATCGCTCCGGGCAGCAGGCTCGCCGCGCCCTCCGACAGCACCTTGGGATGCAGCGGCACCCTGCCCACCGGCAGGTACACCGTCTCCCCCCTGGTACGGGCCTCGGCGTCGACCCGGCCGCCCGGCCGGACGAAGGCGCCGACGTCGGCGATGGCGTACCAGACGCGGTAGCCGTCGCGCAGCCGTTCCAGGTGCAGGGCCTGGTCGAGGTCCATCGAGCCCGGCGGGTCGATGGTCACGAACGGCACGTGGGTCAGGTCTTCGGCGTCAAGCCTGGGCACCTGCGCCACCCAGTCGGCCTCGTCGAGCACGTCCTGGGGGAACCCGGCGGGCAGCCGCTGCTCGCGCAGCACGCGGTCGAACCCGTCCTCCAGCCTGGCGGGGATCGGGCCAGGAACCTGAATCATCGACACGCCCACAACCTACTCAAGGCGGGCGTACCGTCACTACTGGGGCGTCAGGTGGGCGTCGAGGCCGGTGATGCGCAGCAGGCGCTTCATGTTGGGCGGGACGTTGGCCAGCCGCAGGCTGGTGTGCCCGCGGGCGGCCTGGTTGTGCAGGGAGACCAGGATGCCGAGCCCGGCCGCGTCGATGAAGGACAGGCCGCCCACCTCGATCACCACCGACATGTCCGGCCGCCGCGCGCGCCCGGCCTCCTCCAGCACGCCGAGCAGGTGGCCGCGGACGGCCTCGGTGGTGGCGATGTCGAGCTCGCCGCTCAGGGAGACGGTCACGGTCGTGTCGTGGCGGCTGGTGGTCAGGTGAAGAGAATCCATGTCGGCTCCCCGCTGTTGGTCCGGGCGGGGGAAGTGGTGCTGACTACGGGGACCCGCCCCTGGCCGAAGGCGCCGGATGCGATGATCGTCACGCAGCGCTACGGTCTGTTTCCGAAGAGGAGTGTACATGCCCTCCTGTCCGGGCTCGCGGAGCAGGCCCCCTCCGTGCGAAGAGCCCGACAAGACCGGCGCCGCGGGCGTTGCGGGCGGGGGCGTACTGCCCGGTAACGTCTCGTTCCACCTGATGTACTGACATTGAGGAGCGTGACGTGCCCCCCGTGATCCTTTCCGCCGCCGGCTCGGCCCTGGTGTTCGACGACTCCGGCCCCGGCCTGCCGCGGGTGCGGCACTATGGCGCCGACCTCGGGCCGGTCACCGGCGCCGACCTGGCACCCGCCCTGCTGTCGCTGACCCCCGCGCTGGCGCTGCTGCCCGGCCAGGACGAGTCCTGGTTCGGCCGGCCGGGCCTGTCCGGTGACCGGGCCGGTGAGCACTGGCCGGTGCGCTGGAGCGCCGAGAGCGTCGAGACGGCGGCCGAGCCGGGCGCGGGCGGCCGCGTCACCGTCGCCGCCGTGGACGCCGAGGCGGGGTTGCGGCTGCTCAGCGAGCTGGTGATGGACGCCTCCGGCGTCGTCATGATGCGGCACACGGTGACCAACACCGCCGCCTCGCCGTACCGGCTGCAGGGGTTGACGTGCGCGCTGCCGCTGCCCGCCAGGGCCGGCGAACTGCTGGACTTCACCGGACGGTGGGCGCTGGAGAAGGTGCCGCAGCGCAGGGAGTTCGGGCAGGGGGTGTGGTCGCGGGAGAGCCGCCGCGGCCGCACCGGCCACGACGCGACCGGCCTGCTCGTCGCCGGCACGCCCGGCTTCGGCTTCCGCTCCGGCGAGGTGTGGGCCGTGCACGCCGGGTGGAGCGGCGGCCACGTGCACTACGCCGAACGGCTCGTCGAGGGCCAGGCCGTGCTGGCCGCCGGCGAACTGCTCGAACCCGGCGAGATCACCCTTGCCCAGGACGGCGCCTACAGCACCCCGTGGATCTACTTCACCTGGTCCGGCAGCGGCCTGGACGAGGCCGCCGGCCGCCTGCACGACCACCTGCGCGCCGCCCGTCCGCTCCCGGTGCGCCCGGTCACCCTGAACAACTGGGAGGCGACCTACTTCGACCACGGCCTCGACCGGCTGCGCGAGCTGGCCGACAAGGCGGCCGCCGCCGGCATCGAACGGTTCGTGCTCGACGACGGCTGGTTCCGCCACCGCCGCCACGACCGGGCCGGGCTCGGCGACTGGTACGTCGACGAGGACGTCTGGCCCGGCGGCCTGCACCCGCTGGCCGAGCACGTGCGCGAGCTGGGCCTGCAGTTCGGCCTGTGGTTCGAGCCTGAGATGGTCAACCCCGACTCCGACCTGGCCCGCGCCCACCCCGACTGGATCCTCGCCCGCGCCGACCGCCCGCCCGCGCTCTGGCGCAACCAGCAGGTGCTCGACCTGGCCCGGCCCGAGGTCTACGACCACCTCCTCGACCGCCTCGACACGCTGACCCGCGAGTACGCGCTGGACTACATCAAGTGGGACCACAACCGGGACCTGGCCGAGGCCGTCCACGACGGGACGCCCGGCGTGCACGCGCAGACGGCCGCGGTCTACCGGCTGATCGACGAGCTGCGCCGTCGCCACCCCGGGCTGGAGATCGAGTCGTGCTCGTCGGGTGGCGCGCGCATCGACTACGGCGTCCTGGCCCGTACCGACCGCGTGTGGGCCTCCGACAGCAACGACGCCCTCGACCGGCAGGCCATCCAGCGCTGGACCGGGCTGCTGGTGCCGCCGGACCGCATGGGCTGCCACGTCGGCGCGCCCCACGACCACATCACCGGCCGCGCGCTGCCGCTCGCCTTCCGGGCGGCGACCGCGATGTTCGGCCACATGGGCGTGGAGTGGGACCTGACCTCGGCGAGCCCGCAGGAGCTGGCGGAGCTGGGCGTCTGGATCGCGCTGCACAAGCGGCTGCGGCCGGTGCTGCACGCGGGCCGGGTCGTGCGGGCCGACCACCCCGACCCCTCGACGCTGCTGCACGGGGTCGTGCTGCCCGAACGGGCCGTGTTCGCCTGCGTCCAGCTCACCAGCCGGGTCACCGTCAGCCCGGAACCGTTGCGGCTGCCGGGGCTCGACCCGGCCGCGCTGTACGAGGTGCGCGCCGCGGGGCCGCTGCCGGAGGGCGCCGGGCTGCCGCAGTGGGTGTTCGCGCCGGCGCGGGTACCGGGGGCGGCGCTGGCCGAGCTGGGGTTGCCGGGGCCCGCGCTGCGTCCGGCCTCGGCGCTGGTCTTCGAGGTCGAACGGGTGGCCGCGGGGCGGCAGGCCTGACCGATCGAGCCCCGGCCCCAGCCGCTGGGCCACCGCCCGGACACCAGCTCGGGTCACCCTGGAATCAGCTCGGATCGTACGGGCGTCAGGCCCGGTCGTACGGGTGCCAGCTCGGGTTGTACGGGCGTCAGGCCCGGTCGTACGGGTGCCAGCTCGGGTTGTACGGGCGCCAGACCGGCCGGTCGGGCATCAGCCGCGGCCGTCCTGGCGCCGCCCGGCCGTCTGCCCCGGTTGTGTGAGGACCACTCCCGGTCGCGCGGTGCTCGGGCCGGGTGCCGGTTCCTGTCGGCGTGCTCGGTCGTGTGCTCAGTTGTGCGGTCAGTGGCGCGGTCAGTGGGTGGCCGGGCGCCAGGGGGCGTCGGCGGGGGAGGGGCGCCAGGCCGCCCAGTCGATGCGCACCCGGTCCGGCCGGGCCGGGTCCACCTTCACGGGCAGCACCGCGCCCGGGACCACCAGGCCCATGGGGATGCGCGGCAGCGTCTGGCGGTGGGCGACCCGGTAGGCGGGGCCCTCATGCGGCTGGACCACCAGGCCGAAGCTGACGACGGGCTGGTCGTTGACGGACATGTGGGTGTCGGCCATCGACTCCACCACGGCCTGCGCGGGAATCCCGGTCGCCAGGAGCCGCTGGCCGTTCCTCGCCATGATCAGGAACGGCACGCCGACCGCGGCCGTGATCAGCGTCGTCCCGGCGGTGATCGCCACAGCCAGCAAGATTCCCGTGGTCACTGTGCTTCCCCAGTTCTGTCCTCCGCCCGGCGTCCGGGCGGCTCGTTCCGTTCGATCTCGAAGGACTTTCTAGCCGGGACGGCTTGACCGCCGCTTGATCGCCGGTTGCAAGATCCCGTCGCCGACCTGGTTTATTTCACTAGTAAAACACCTGGTAATCTTTTTGGGATGACCAGTGCCCTCCGACCTCGTGCCCGATCCGTGCCGTCCCCTGCCTCGCCGTCGCTCGGTACCCTCTCGGGATCGCCGTCGGGATCGCCGTCAGGGCCGTCCTCGTGGGCGTCCTCGTGGGCGTTGTCGGGGTGGCGTGCGCGGCTGCCCGTGCGGGCGGCGCTGCGTCTGGGGCCCGTTGGCGACATCTGGCACAAGCCCGCCCTGAGCGCCGTCGTCGCCCTCGCCGTCCCGCTGCTCGCCCTCCTGTGGGCCGGACGGCTCGACCTGGTGCCCTACGCCGCCGCCGGCTCGATGTGCGCCTTGTACGGTCACGGCCTGCCGTACGTGGCCCGTGCCAGGGCGCTGGCCTGGGTGGTGCTGGGCATGACGTCCGGCACGGCGGTCGCGCTGGTCGCCTCGGCCCTCACCGGCTCGGTCGCCGTCCGGGTTGCGGTGGCCGCCCTGCTGGCCGGGCTGCACAAGGCGGTCTGCGACGCGACCCGGATCGGGCCGCCGGGGAACGTCGTGCTCACGTTCGTCGCGGCCAGTGCGGTGTTCGTACCGCAGGAACTGGGCGACGTGCCCGCCCACGTCGGCCTCGGGCTGCTCGGCGGGCTCCTCGCCTGGACGGTCGGCATGGCCCCCGGCCTCCTCCGCCCCGACGGCCCCGAACGCATCGCCGTCGCCCGCGCCCTCGAATCCACCGCCCACCTCCTGCGTACGTCCCCCGACCCCCGCGACCTCCCCGACCCCCGCGACCTCCCCGACCCCCGCGGTCTCCTGGAGGGGCGCGGCCTCTCCGAGACCTGCGACCTCTCGGAGGCCGGCGATTTCTCCGAGGAACGCGAGTCCGCCGCGGTTCGGCAGGCGCGCCATGCCGCTGCGGCGGCGGTCAACGCCGCCTGGCAGACGCTCATGCGCTCCGGCGTCCCCGCTCGGCGTCGCGACGCGCTGTCCTGGCTGCTGGTCCGCGCAGAGTCGGCCGCCGCTGGGATAGCCGAGGAGACCGGGCCGGGCGCTACGAGGGTTCCGGGCGCTCCCGGGGCTTCGGACGCTTCAGGTGTTTCGGGCGCTTCGGGTGTTCAGGGAGTTCGCGGCTTTCGTGCCGTTCAGGGTGTTCAGGGTGTTCAGGGCGTTCGGGGCGTTCCAGGGGGGCGGGGGGTTTCTGGGGCTCCGGCCCCTTCCGGGGCCGCGCGGCGGGCCGTCGTCGGAGAGTTCGCCGGCTGGGCCCGGGACCTGCGCAAAGGCCGCCCACTGCCGTCCCCGCCCGGGGTCGCGCTCCCCGCGGACGAGCGGGCCGAACTCGCCGGTGTCGCGGCTGAACGGGACGAGTTCGCGACGACCGGAGCGGACAGGCCGGGGCACGCAGCAGCGGGCGGTGGAGTGCGGTGCGGGGGAGGGGGTGGCGTCGTGCGGGTGATGGTCGAGGTGGCGAGACGGTGGCGGGTGGTCGGGATGGTGTTCGCCGGGGCCGCTGTGGCCGGGTGGGGGTCGATGGCGTTGGGGGTGGGGAGGCCGTACTGGGCGGTGGTGACGGCGGCGGCGGTGTTCGCGGCCAACACCACCCTTTCCTGGAGCCGCGCCATCCAGCGCGTCGTCGGCAACCTGCTCGGCGTCGGGCTGTTCACCCTGGTCGCCCCCGTGACCCGGCTGGGCGCGATGGCGCTCGTCGTGGCCGTCCTGGCGTTGCAGTTCGCGACGGAGGCGGCCATCACGCGCAACTACTGGCTGGGGAGCGTCTTCGTCACGCCGATGGCCATCCTCATGGGGGAGTTCGCCGGGACGCGGCCGGTGGCCGAGCTCGTGGCCGATCGATGGCTGGACACGTGTCTCGGCGCGGTGGCCGGGTTGCTGGCCTGCGTGCTGGTGCCGGACCGGAGGGCGGCCCGGCGCGTACGGGCGGGGCTCGTACGTCTGGAGCGGATCCTGGCCGGGACGCCGGAACCGGGGGAGCGTGACCGGCTCCGCGCGGCGCTGGTGGAGGTCCGCGAAGCGGCCGACGTGGCCGCGGGCGAGTGGTGGACCGGGGCGCTCCCGCACGAGCGCATCGCCGCCGCCGAGCGCGCCGGCCACCGCAGACTCGCCACCCTGTACGCCTGATCGCTCTGCCCGGGGCCGAGGGGGCGCCGTCGGCGCGTACGATCGGAGCCACCGGAAGATCGGCACGATGAGAGGAACGAGCACGTGGAGGACGCCGTCGCGAAGGCGTTGCGGCAATGGCGGCAGGTCCTTCCCGACGCCGACCTCGACACGATCGCCGTCATCGGCAGGCTCAACCGCTGCGCCGCGCTCCTGCAGCAGGCCGCCGATGCCCCGCTCGGGCGGGCCGGGGTGAGCCGCCCGGAGTACGACCTGCTGTGCGCCCTGCTCAGGGTCGGCGGCGAGCTGACGCCGGGCAGGCTGGCTCGCGAGACGTTCGCCTCGGGAGCCGCCGTGACCAAGCGGGTCAGGCGGCTGGAGGAGATCGGCCTGGTCGCCCGTCGGGTGGACGAGCGGGACCGTCGTGTCGCCCACCTCTCGCTGACCGGACGCGGCAGGGAGCTGATCCTGCGCCTGCTGCCCGAGCAGCTCGACTACGAGACCGAGCTGCTGGAAGGGCTTCCCCGCGACCGCGAACGCCAGCTCGCCGACCTGCTGGCCGAACTGCTGCTCGTCCTGGAGGGCCGCCTCGGCGGCCTGCTCGGCTGAGCCCCCTCCGTCTCCGCACCCCCACCGCCGTACGGCGGGCCCCGCCAACGGCGGCCCGGGAGTGAGGGTCGGGTGGCGGAGGGATGGAGGAGGTGGGGAGCGGGGTTAGGGTGGCCGCGTGCATATCGACGAATGGCTGCAAGCGATCCCCGCCGCCTGGTTGTGCGCGATGGTCGCGCTCGTGATCGGCCTGGAGAGCCTCGGCATCCCGCTGCCCGGCGAGATCGTGCTGGTCAGCGCCGCCATTCTGTCCGCCAAGGGCGTGGTCAGCCCGGTCGCCGTCGGCGTGTGCGCGAGCGCGGGGGCGATCGTGGGTGACTCCGCCGGCTACGCCATCGGGCGCAAGGGCGGCCGTCGTCTGTTCGAACGGCTGGGCCGCCGCTTCCCCCGCCACTTCGGCCCCCGCCACGTCGCCAAGGCCGAGGACTACTTCCACCGGTACGGCGTCTGGGCCGTGTTCGTCGGCCGCTTCATCGCGCTGCTGCGCATCCTGGCCGGGCCGCTGGCGGGGGCGCTGCGCATGCCGTACTGGCGGTTCGCCGTGGCGAACGTGCTGGGCGGCATCGTGTGGGCGGGCGGCACCACCGCGGTGATCTACTATCTCGGGATGGTGGCCGAGAAATGGCTGAAGGGCTTCTCCTGGGTCGGGCTCGGGGTGGCCGTGCTGTTCGGCATCGGCACCACGCTCTACCTCAAGCGCCGCGCGGCCTCAGCGCTCGATGAGGGTGACCTCGAGGGAGTAGTGAGAGGCCCGATAGACGTGTGAGCCGTGCTCGACGGCCCGGCCCTGGTCGTCGTACGTCGTCCTGATCATGGTGAGCAGCGGCGCGCCGCGGCGCTCGTCGAGCAGCTTGGCCTCGACCTGGCCGGCGGCGCGGGCCCCGATGCGCTGGTTGGCCACCCGCATGCGCACGCCCGCGCCGCGCAGCACCTCGTACAGGCCGCGGCCCTCCAGGTCGGCGGCGGAGAGCGGGGCCAGGCCCAGCGGCAGCCAGTTGTGCAGCACGGCGAGCGGCTCGCCGGCGGCGAAACGCAGGCGTTCGAGGTAGAGGATCTCGGTGCCGGGCTCGACGCCCAGGATGGCCGCCTTGTCCTCCTCGGCCGGGCGCGGCTCCAGCGCGAGCACCTGCGTGGCCGGTTCCTGGCCCGAGCGGCGCAGGTCGTCGTAGAGGCTGGTCAGCTCGACCGAGCGCTTGACCTGGCCGTGCACCACCTGCGTGCCGACGCCGCGCTTGCGGACCAGCAGGCCCTTGTCCACGAGGTATTGGATCGCCTGGCGGATCGTCGGCCTGGACAGGCCGAGCTTGTCGGCGAGCAGGATCTCGTTGTCCAGCCGGGAGCCGGGCGCCAGGTCGCCGCGCCGGATCGCCTCGGCGATCTGCTCCGCCACCTGGAAGTAGAGCGGCACAGGGCTGGATCGGTCCAGGTCGATGGCCAGGTTCGGGGTCATGCTGATCAGCCTAACCGAGGTCAGAATGTCAAGACAAATAGCGAGTGGCGAGCAGCGCGGGCAGCCCGGCGAGCGAGGTGAGGCGGGGGAATCCGGCCGGCGCCGCCTCGGCGCCCAGCCGGTCGATCCACACCGAGGGCATGCCGGCCGCCGCCGGGCCGCGTACGTCGTTGTCGAGGTCGTCGCCCACCAGCAGCACCTGCTCGGGCGGCAGCCCGAGGGCCCGCGCCGCCGCGGCGTAGCAGGCGGCGGACGGCTTGAAGTGCCCGCCCAGGCACTCGCCGGTCAGCACCGGGCCCACGTCGAGGCCGAGCGCGCGGACCTTCGCCTCCTGCACGCCCTGCGAGCCGTTGGTCAGGACGCCCAGCGTGTAGCCGCGCAGCTCGGCGAGCGCCGGGGCCACGTCGGGGTAGGCGGCCCAGCCGCGCCGGTAGTGGTCGGCGTAGCTCGCGAAGGCGGCCTCCAGGTCGGCGGGCGCCTCGACGGACAGCTCCCGGCACAGGGCGCGCACCCGGCGGCGGCGCTGCTCCTGCCACGAGCACTCGCCGGCCTGCCAGGCGGCCAGGTGGGGGATCTCCAGCGCCGCCCACAGCGAGGCGACCTCGGGCAGGCGGGAATGGCCGGGGACCAGCTCCGACGCCCACGCGGTGATCGCGGCATCGGCCGCGCCGCGATGGTCGAGCAGAGTGCCGTCGAGGTCGAACAGGATGCCCTTGATGGTGCCGCTCACCCGGCGAGCATATCGGCGGCGACGCGGGCCGCCGTCTCGCGCGGCGGGTAGCCCAGGGTGAGGCCGCGCACCGAGCGCGGCGCGCCGGCGAAGCGGGCCTCGGCGTCCTCGCCCAGCACGTAGGCCAGGGCGGGGGACAGGCCGCGATGCGACTCCAGCGCCGCCACCTCGGCCGCGGCCCGCTCGGGGGGCAGGGCCTCGTGGTAGTCGGCGATCAGGGAGTCGAGGTCGAAGAGCCGCTCGTAGGGCTCGGTGGTGCCCGCCACGACCCTGACGGCCGCGCCGTCGGCGCGTGCCCGGTAGACCAGGCCGGTGCCGCCGCTCTTGGCGAACCAGCGCAGCGCCTCCTCGGCGGGCAGGGTGAAGGTGCCGTACGGCTTGCGCCCGTACAGCAGGGCCTCGGCGATCCAGCGGTCGCACCACTGCTCGTCGCGGTACGGCGTCGGCGACCCCGGGTCGCAGCTCAGGCCCTGGGCCAGCACCGGGTTCCAGGCCGAGACCAGCGGGCTGCTGAAGCGCGGCATGCGGGGGCCGAGGCAGCGGCTCAGCGCGTAGCCGTACCAGACGGTGACGACCTCGGTGCGCCGCTTGGGACGCCTGCGCTCGTAGGCGCCGTTCATCACCTGGCCGTCGGGGTGGCGCCAGGGGCCGGGTTCGGTGGCCTGGTCTGCGGGGACCCGGGGGGTGCGGTAGTCGGGATTGAGCGTCCACGCGTCCGCCACAGTGTCGGCTCCTTCGGCGTCGGGGTCGCGGCAAGACCATCAGAGTGACTCATCGTGCAACACCCGTCACGGTGAATCAATGAACCGGTGGTGAACGATGATGTTTGTCATCAGTGGTGCTTGCGGTACTCGCCCGCCTGCCGGATGTGGTCGATCATGACGCGTTCGGCGGCCTCGGCGTCGCCCGCCTCCAGGGCGGCCAGCAGCCGCTCGTGCGCCTGGAGCTGCCGCCCGACCTGAGCCGGGTCGAGCCACAGCGACGCCTCGGCGGGCACCGGGACGCCGTTGCGCACCGACCTGGCGTGGGCGCCGAGGAAGGCCGGGCCGCCGATGTCGACGATGCGCAGGTGGAAGCGGCTGCTCTGCTCGGCCAGCCGGTCGTGCCTGCCCTGCTCGGCGTCGGCGGCCATCTCGCGGTGCAGGTCGCGCAGCCGGGCGAGGTCGTCGGCGGTGATCCGGGCGGCGGCCAGCCGCGCCCCCAGGCCCTCGACGACCGCGCGCAGCCCGTAGTACTCGGCCAGGGCGTCGTCGCCGAGGTCGATGACGGTCGCGCCGTGGTGGGCCTCGTAGCTGATCAGCCGGTCCTTCTCCAGCCGGCGCAGCGCCTCGCGCACGGGGGTGACCGAGACGCCGAGCCGCCGGGCGACGGCCCCGGCGCGCAGGGCGGTGCCGCCCGGGATGCGGCCGCCGCGGATCTCGTCCAGCAGCACGCTGTAGACGTACTCGGCCTTGCTCATGGGCGGCGTGGGCTCGCTGGCTGTCATGTCCCCAGTCTCTCGCACGGCCGGTCGCGGCTATTACTTATTTCTTATAACTTACAAACTATGACAAGTCTCGCCGACCTGCGGGTCATCGACGCGGCGACGCTGTTCGCCGGTCCCTCCGCCGCGATGATGCTCGGCGACTTCGGCGCCGACGTGATCAAGATCGAGCACCCGCGCCGCGGCGACCCCTCGCGCGGCCACGGCGCCTCGGTGGACGGCGTGGGCCTGTGGTGGAAGTCGTTGTCCCGCAACAAGCGCACCGCCGCCGTCGACCTCTCCCGCGCCGAGGGCCAGGAGATCCTGCGCCGCCTGGCCGAGCGCTCCGACGTGCTGATCGAGAACTTCCGTCCCGGCACCCTGGAACGCTGGAACCTGGCCCCAGAGGACCTGCTCAAGGCCAACCCGCGGCTGATCGTGGCCCGGATGACCGGGTTCGGGCAGGTCGGGCCGATGGCCGGGCAGCCGGGGTTCGGGACGCTGGCCGAGGCCATGAGCGGGTTCGCGGCCATGACCGGCGAGCCGGACGGCCCCCCGACCCTGCCGCCGCTGGCCCTGGCCGACGGCATCGCGGGCCTGGCCATGTCGTACGCGATCATGGTGGCCCTGCACGCCCGCGCGGCGACCGGCCGCGGGCAGGTGATCGACCTGGCCATCATCGAGCCGATCCTGGGCCTGCTCGGGCCGCAGATGACCGCGTACAAGGCGCTCGGGGTGGTGCCGCGGCGCACCGGCAACCGGTCCAGCAGCAACGCCCCGCGCAACACCTACCGCACCCGCGACGGCCGCTGGGTGGCGATCTCCACCAGCGCCCAGCCCATCGCCGAGCGGGTCGTCACCCTCGTCGGGCGGCCGGACCTGGTCGAGCAGCCGTGGTTCGCCAGCGGTCACGGTCGCGTCCAGCACGTGGACGAGCTGGACGAGGCGGTCGCCACCTGGATCGCCGCGCGCGACGCCGACGAGGTGATCGCCCGCTTCGAGGAGGCCCAGGCCGCCGTCGCCCCCATCTACGACGTCACCGACCTGGCGACCGACCCGCAGTACGCCGCGCTCGGCACGTTCGTCGAGCTGCCGGACGCGGAGCTGGGCACGGTCACCCTGCAGAACGTGCTGTTCCGCCTGTCGGAGACGCCCGGCGAGATCCGCTGGCCCGGCCGCCCGCTCGGCCACGACACCGACGAGGTGCTCGGCGAGCTGGACTACCCGGCCGAGACCGTCGCGGCCCTGCGCGAGGCCGGGGTGATCGCGTGAACCCCCCCGTCACCTGGCTGTACGTGCCCGGCGACCGTCCCGAGCGCTTCGCCAAGGCCGTCGCCTCGGGCGCCGACGTCGTCATCATCGACCTGGAGGACGCGGTCGCGCCCGCCGCCAAGGACGCCGCCCGCGCCCACGCCGTCGCCTACCTGCGCGGGCCCAGGCAGGCGGGGCCGCGGATCCACGTCCGGGTGAACGACGTGACGACCGCGCGCGGCCTGGACGACCTGGCGGCCGTGGGCGAGCTGGCCGACGCCGTACGGCTGCCCAAGGTCGAGTCGGCCGCCGCGCTGGACGCCCTGCCCGGCACGGCCCCCCTGTACGCGCTGCTGGAGTCGGCGGCCGGGATCGTCGAGGCCCGCGCCGTGGCCGCGCACCCGCGGGTGGCCGGCGTGGCGTTGGGCGAGCAGGACCTGGCCGCCGAGCTGTCCCTCACCGACGAGACCGCCATGAACCAGCTCAGGCTGCAGGTCGTCCTGGCCGCCGCGGCCGCGGGCCTGCCGCCGGTGCCCCTGTCGGTCTACCCCGACATCAAGGACGAGGACGGTCTCCTCGCCTCCTGCCGGGCCGGCCGCGCGCTCGGCCTGTTCGGCAGGACCGCCATCCACCCCGCGCAGCTCCCGGCCATCCGGCGGGCCTTCCGCCCCACCGAGGAGGAGACGGCTCGGGCCGCCGAGATCGTCGAGGCGGCCGAGCGGGCGGGCACGGGCACAGGGGCGGTCGCCCTGCCCGACGGCCGCTTCGTGGACGCCCCGGTCCTCGCCAGGGCCCGCCGCGTGCTGGACCTGGCCCGCCGGCTCGCCCCCGCGGACCCGGCGGGCCCGGCGGCGCACGGCTAGCGGGACGGGTACCAGCGGACCTGCAGCTCCTCGTCCGCCGGGGCCGGGCCGGGCAGGTCGCGGTGGGCGGGCGGCACCCGCAGCGAGTCCATCATCAGCGTCAGGTAGCGGTGGCGGAGCTGGGCGGTGCGCTCCTCGTCGCCGAGCTTGATCGAGGCGATCTGCTCGAACAGCAGCGCGATGTCGGCCACCGTGACGTCGGCCCGCAGCACACCCGCCTCGACCGCCCGGCGGTGCAGCCGGGCGGCCAGGTCGCCGGCGTGGACGGCGTCGTGGTAGAGCTCCTCCGTCGGCTGGAAGGTGCCGGCCAGCTTGATCGTCAGCGAGTTGGTGTCGGCGTCCACGATGCCGCGCAGGTAGGAGGCGAACGCCTCCCAGGGGTCGCCCTCGTCGTCCATCGCCCGCTGGGCCACGGCGGCGTAGAGCTTCAGCCCGTCGCCGCACAACTTCTGCAGCAACGCCTCCTTGCTGGGGTAGCGGCGGTAGAGCGCGCTGATCCCGACGCCCGCCTTCTCGGCCACGGCCGCGATGGGGGCGCCCGGATCGGCGGTGAAGACCGCTCTGGCCGCCTGGAGGATCAACTCGTCGTTGCGGGCGGCCTGAGCCTTGCGGCCGCTCATGGGTGCGCTGGTCATGCCTTCAGCATACGGGAACGAAAGATTCCGTTCTACTTCCGGCGAAGATCGAAGCGCTGGTCCGTATGTCTATACAAAGAGATCACAGTGCGGTAGAACCAGGCTAGCCCGTTGGTCTTGGAGGTATTCGATGAGACGTACCCCGATCGTGCTGGCGCTGGCCGGCGTACTGGCCCTGACCGGCTGTTCCTCCTCCGCCGAGCCGGGCGCGCAGAGCGCCGCGCCCGGCTCGGCCGCCGCCCCGGCGGCCGGCGGCAGCTTCGCCGTCATCACCCACGGCGGCGCCGGGGACGCCTTCTGGGACGTGGTCAAGAACGGCGCCGAGGCCGCCGGCAAGCAGTACGGCGTCAAGGTCACCTACCAGGGCGACGGCGACCCGGCCAAGCAGTCGCAGCTCATCGACCAGGCCGTCTCGGAGAAGGTGGACGGCCTCGTCGTCTCCATGGCCAACCCCGACGCGCTCAAGGAGGCCATCGGCAAGGCCGTCGCGGCCAGGATCCCGGTCGTGACCATCAACTCCGGGGCCGACTCCTCCAAGGCGTTCGGCGCCCTCACCCACGTCGGCCAGTCCGAGGACGTGGCCGGGCGCGGCGCGGGCGAGCAGCTCAAGGCCGCGGGCGTCACCAAGCTGCTGTGCGTCGTGCACGAGGCCGGCAACGTCGGCCTCGACCAGCGCTGCAAGGGCGCCGAGCAGACCCTCGGCGGCACGGTCGAGCGCCTGCAGGTGGACGTCGCCAACCTGGCCGACGTCACCTCCAAGGTCACCGCCAAGCTGCAGTCGGACAAGCAGGTCAACGGCGTGCTCGCGCTCAACCCGGCGGTCGCCGTGGCGGCCAGGGACGCGATCAAGGACTCGGGCTCGCAGGCCAGACTCGCCACCTTCGACCTGTCGGGCGACGTGGTCGCCGCGATCAAGGACGGCGAGATCCTGTTCGCCGTCGACCAGCAGCAGTACCTGCAGGGCTACCTGCCGATCACGTTCCTGAAGCTCTACAGGGACAACCTCAACACCGTCGGCGGCGGGCTGCCGGTCAACACCGGGCCCGGGTTCGTCACCAAGGACAACGCCGAGCAGGTGGCCAAGCTGGCCGAGGCGGGCACCCGATGAGCGGCCGCCGGGACGAGGGCCGGGGCGGGGAGGGCCGCCGATGACGGCCGCTCCCGCGCGGGCCGACGAGCGGGTCGCCCGGGTCGGCCTGGCCCGCCGCCTGATCGTCCGGCCCGAGCTCGGCGCCGTGGTGGGGCTGGTCGTGGTGTTCGCGTTCTTCGCCGCGCAGTCGGAGGTCTTCCGCTCGCCGGCCGGGATCGCCAACTGGCTCGACCCGGCCGCCACGCTCGGGATCATGGCGGTCGCGGTGGCGCTGCTCATGATCGGCGGCGAGTTCGACCTGTCGGCGGGCGTGCTGACCGGCACCAGCGGGCTGATCCTGGTCACGCTGGCCACCCGTTACGGGTTCGGCGTCTGGCCGGCGATGCTGGCCGGGCTGGTCGTGGCGCTCGCCGTCGGGTTCGCCAACGGCCTGGTGGTGACCCGGACGAAGCTGCCCAGCTTCATCGTCACGCTGGGCACGTTCCTCATGCTGCAGGGCGTCAACCTCGGCGTCACCAAGGCCATCACCGGGACCGTGCAGGTCGGCGGGCTGCGCCGGGCGGCCGGGTTCGACGGCGCCAGCGCGCTCCTCGCCGGGACGATCCAGATCGGCGGCACGTCGTTCCGGGTGGCGATCCTGTGGTGGATCGCGATCACCGCGCTGGCCACGTGGGTGCTCATGCGCTCAAGGCCGGGCAACTGGATCTTCGCGGTGGGCGGCGACGAGCAGGCCGCGCGGGCGGTCGGGGTGCCGGCCGCCCGGACGAAGATCGCGCTGTTCATGACCACGTCGGTGGCCGCCTGGCTGGTCGGCTCGATCCTGGCGCTGCGCTACACCTCCGTCCAGGCCAACATCGGCATCGGGCAGGAGTTCATCTACATCATCGCGGCCGTCATCGGCGGCTGCCTGCTGACCGGCGGGTACGGCTCCGCCGTCGGCGCCTCCATCGGCGCGGTGATCTTCGGCATGGCCGACAAGGGCATCGTGTTCCTGGGCTGGGACGCCGACTGGTTCAAGTTCTTCCTCGGGGCCATGCTGCTGCTCGCCACGCTGGCCAACCGGATGGTCCGGCGCTACGCCGAGGAGGTGCGGCATTGATCCTGCAGACCCGCGACATCGGCAAGACGTTCGGCTCGGTGCTGGCCCTGCGCGGCGTGTCGATGGGCGTCGAGGCGGGCTCGGTCACCTGCGTGCTCGGCGACAACGGCGCCGGCAAGTCCACGCTCATCAAGATCCTGGCCGGGGTGCACCAGCACGACACGGGGACGTACCTGGTGGACGGCGCCGAGGTGCGCTTCGCCAGCCCGCGTGAGGCGCTCGACCGCGGCATCGCCACGGTCTACCAGGACCTGGCGATGATCCCGCTCATGTCGGTCTGGCGGAACTTCTTCCTCGGCTCCGAGCCCCGCAGGGGCCTGGCCTTCGACGTGGCCAGGGCCCGCCGGGTGGCGGCGGAGGAGCTGCGCGCGATGGGCATCGACATCCGGGACGTCGACCAGCCCGTCGGCACGCTGTCGGGCGGCGAGCGGCAGTCGGTCGCCATCGCCAGGGCGGTGCATTTCGGCGCGCGCGTCCTCATCCTGGACGAGCCCACCTCGGCGCTGGGGGTCAAGCAGGCGGGCATGGTGCTGCGTTACATCGCCCGTGCCCGCGACCGGGGGCTCGGCGTGGTGTTCATCACCCACAACCCGCACCACGCCTACCCGGTCGGCGACCGGTTCCTGCTGCTCAACCGCGGGACCGGCATGGGCGAGTACGCCAAGGCCGACATCGGCAAGGACGAGCTGACCGCGCTGATGGCCGGCGGGGCGGAGCTGGCGGAGCTGGACCACGAGCTCCGGCGCGAATGAGAGCCGCTTGATCGGAATTTGACGGAACCGGGCGATCGGATCGAGGTGCGCCAAGGCAGGAACGGGGTGGACGACGACTGACGACCCGGGGCGGCCACCGTGACGACGATGATCAGCAAGCAGATCGTGCTGGAGAAGGCGGCGCAGGAGTTCGCCGACGCCAACGCCAAGCGGCCCTTCATCTACGAGCTGCCGCCCGAGCAGGGCCGCGAGGTGCTGGAGAAGCTGCAGTCCGACCCGGGCGTGCCCAAGCCGGAGATCGACGAGGAGTGGATCCAGGTCCAGGGCGGCCCGACGGGCATCGTCCCGGTGCGCATCGTCAAGCCCAAGGGGGCCACGGGCACGCTGCCGGTCGTCTTCTACATCCACGGCGCGGGCTGGGTGTTCGGCTCGGCGCACACCCACGACCGGCTCGTACGCGAGCTGGCCGTGCGGACCGGCGCCGCCGTCGTCTTCCCCGAGTACGACCGCGCGCCCGAGGCGAAGTACCCCACGCAGATCGAGCAGAACTACGCCGCCGCCCAGTGGGTGGCCGAGCACGGCGCGGAGAAGGGGCTGGACCCCTCCCGCATGGCCGTGGCCGGCGACTCGGTGGGCGGCAACATGTCGATCGTGCTGACGCTGATGGCCAAGGAGCGCGGTGACGTGCGGCTGCTCGGCCAGGTGTTGTTCTACCCCGTCACGGACGCGAACTTCGACACCGGGTCCTACAAGCAGTTCGCCACGGGCTACTACCTCAACCGGGACGGCATGAAGTGGTTCTGGGACCAGTACACGACAGATCCGGCGCAGCGCGCGGAGAGCCACGCCTCGCCGCTGCGCGCGAGCGACCAGGAGCTGCGCGGCCTGCCGCCGGCCCTGGTGCTGAACGGCCAGGCCGACGTCCTGCGGGACGAGGGCGAGGCGTACGCGGCCCGGCTGCGAGAGGCGGGCAACGACGTCACGGCGGTCGAGCTGGCGGGGATGGTGCACGACTTCGCCATGGTGGACCTGCTGCGCGACACCAACGCCAACAAGGCCGCCATGAGCCTGGCGGTCGCCAAGCTGCGCGAGTGGCTGAGGCCCTGATCTACAACGTAAAGACGCCTGCGTTCCACGCTGCCCATACGGTGAGAAAGAACCATATTTCTCCACCAAGACAAAGGAGTACGGAAGCGTGGCACGCGACGCTGTCTGGGCCGTTATTACCGGCATGTACGACGCCTACGCGCGAGACGACAGGCAGGGCATCGACCGGCTCCTCCACCCGGAGGCCACGATCTGGGACTCCGCCGAGCCCGGCCTGATCACCAACAGGCGGCAGCTCGACAGAGTGCGCGACGCGCGTCCGTCGGACGGCCCGGCGGAGACCTCCGTCCGGGCCTTCGACGAGATCGTGGACGTGTGGGGCGACACCGCCCTGGCCCGGTACCTGCTGCAGGTGGATTTCGAGCACGGCGACCCGGAACTGGTCCGGACGACGAGCGTGCTGCGTCTGGTGGACGGCGAGTGGAAGATCGTCCACGTGCACGAGAACACGCTCAGCTCGTGCACCAGGACACACACGGACGACGTGCGCGAGGACACGCCCTGACGACGTGAACGGGCGCGGGCGCGCCGTGTGACGGTCCCGGCAGTGACCCGGGCAGTGACCCCGGCAGTGCGCCGCGCACAGCCGGGGCGGCCCCGGCCGGGCGTCGCGCACACCGAGGCGAAAGGGGGACGGCCCTATGGTGCGGCAATACTTCGCGCCCCCCTCCGAGGAGCTTGCATGACCGCCACCGACGCACCGACGCTCCCCATCGGGGCGGCGTTCGACCGGATGCCGTTCTCCCGCCGGCACGTGCTCATCGCGCTCGCCCTGTTCATCGCCTTCGTCATCGAGTCCTGGGAGCAGCTCGCCCTGGTCTACGTCGCCGGCGACCTCGGGCCGGCGTTCGGCATCGACGAGGCCGGGATCGGCGTCGTGCTGTCGGCGGTGGCGTTCGGCATGATCCCCGGCGTGCTGGTCTGGGGGCCGCTCGCCGACCGCGTCGGGCGCAGGCCGACCGCGTTCTGGTCGCTGCTGGCCTACGGCGTGATCGCGCTCGCCTCGGCGTTCGCGCCGAACATGGCGACCCTGGTCGCGCTGCGCGTCGGCTCCGGGCTCGCGCTGGCCGGAATCTACACGATCACCTTCCCGCTCTTCCTGGAACTGCTGCCGACCAGGCACCGGGGCCGGGCGGCGGTCTACCTGTCGATCGGCTGGCCCATCGGCATGCTGGCGGCCATCGCCGCCTCGGTGACGCTCGGCGGGCTCGGCTGGCACGTCGTGGTCATCGCCAGCGCGGCGGCCGGGCTGTGGGCGTTCGCGATCAGGGCGTGGGTGCCCGAGTCGCCGTACTGGCTGGCCGCCCGCGGGCGGCAGGAGGAGGCGCGGGCCGTGCTGCGCGTGCTGGGCAGCCCCGACGCCGAGGCCACATTCACGGTGGCCGGGACGGTGGCGAGCGAGCGCGCGGGCAACCCCCTGGATCTGTTCCGCGGCCGGCTGGCCCGGATCACCGTGCTCATGCTGCTGCTCAACTTCGTCTTCAACTGGGGCTACTGGGGGCTGCAGACCTGGCTGCCGACGCTGCTGCAGGCCAAGGGCCTGTCGCTGTCGGCCTCGCTCGGCTTCGCCGCGCTCAGCGCGCTGATGATGATCCCCGGGTACGTGAGCGCGTCCCTGCTGACCGGCCGGTTCGGCCGCAAGAAGGTCTTCCTGTTCTACGTCGTCGCCGCCGTGCTGGGCGGCCTGTGGTTCGCCACCGCGAGCAGCCTGACCGGCCTGTACCTGGGCAACTTCGTCCTGTCGTTCTTCAGCCTGGGCGCGTGGGGCGTCTGGAACACGTGGAACGGCGAGTTCTACCCGACCGCCCTGCGCGGCACCGGCTACTCCTGGGCCACGGCCTCCCAGCTCGTGGCCACCACGGTCGCGCCGTCGGCCGTGGGCGCGCTGCTGGCCCATGCCACCGGCTTCACCGCGACGATGCTGGTGATCAACGCGTTCATGGTGGCCACGGCGCTGCTGGCCATGCCGCTGCCCGAGACCGAAGGGCGCGAGCTGGAGTGATCCTCGGCGTCGCGCTGGACGGGCCGTCGCCGGCGGTGGTGGCCGTCGGCGACGGCGCGCCGCCGTCGCGGGCCGTCCGCGCCTGCGTGGCGGTCGACCTCGACGGGATGCCGCGCGCGCCGGTGGCCGCGATCCGCGTCGGCGGACCGTGCCCGCCGGTGCTGCGGCCGGTGGCCGACCCGGGGGTGGCCACGATCGTGCGCGGCGGGCACAGCCTGACCGGCCGCCCGCTGGCTCCGCTGGACACCGGCGCGGTACGCGAGTTCGCCGCCGGCTGCGGCCTGGTCGACTTCGCGGTGACGGCGACCGGGTCGCCGATGCTGGCCGACCACGAGCTGGCGGTGGCCGCGATCATCGCCGCCGAGGTGCCCGCGGCCAGGATCACGCTGTCGTACGAGTTCGGCCGCCCCGGCCTGCGGGAACGCGAGGCGCACGCGATCAGGAACGCCGCACTCGGCCCCGAGGCGGGCCGGATCGCCGACCGGGTGGCGCGGGAGCTGCCCGGGGTGCCGGTGTTCTTCGCCCGCACCGGCAGCGGCCTGGTGTCGGCGCACTACTTCCGCAGGTACCCGCGGGCCTGCGACCGCGGCGGCACGACCAGCCTGCGCCGCGGCCGGGCCGCCCTGGCCACGGCGGACGTCCCGGCGCCGTTCGAGGTGATCGAGCCCGGCGGCGCGGGCGACGACCTGCTGGCCGCGGCCTACGGGGCGGCGCTCGCCCGTCCCGAGGCCCAGGTGGAGCGCATCGTGCAGGCCCGCGGCCGGGCCGAGCTGGACCGGGCGCTGCAGGACGCCAGGGACGAGGCCCTGACCCGCGTGGTCAGCGCCGGCGCCGCCCCCGGCTTCGCCCGGATCGCCGAGACCACCGTCAACCCGCTGTCCTACCTGCCCGACGGCTTCTACCGGGTGCGCGTCACGGCCGAAGGCGCGACGCCGTGACCCGGCTCGTCGGCCCCGATGAGCTGCGCCGCTTCTCGGCGGGGTCGCGGCTGTTCGCCACGGGCGCGGGCGAGTCCTCCTACGGCCTCACCCTGGCCTGGGCGGAGTCGGTGCTCGGCGACGGCGTCGAGCTGGCCGCGGCGCACGAGCTGGACCCGGGGACGTTGTGCATGGTGGTCAGCCTGGTCGGGTCCACGACCGCGCTGGGCGAGCAGCTGCCCGCGGGCGACGAGCCCGTACGGGCGGTGCGGGCGCTGGAGCGGCGGCTGGGGGAGCGGGCCGGGGCCGTGGCGGCGCTCAACCTGGCGGCCGAGAACGCGCTGATCCCGCTGGTCGCCGCGGCGGCCCTGGGCGTGCCGCTGGTCGACGGCGACGGGACGGGCCGGGTGTTCCCGCTGGTGGAGCAGACGACGTACACGCTGGGCGGGCTCAGCGCGACCCCGCTGGCGCTGGCCGGGGCGTCGGGGGAGCTGGTGCTGCTGGAGACCGCGGGCGGCCGGGTGGAGGAGCTGCTGCGTCCCGTCGTGCTGGCGGTGGGCGGTTGGGCGGTGGCCGCCTGCTACCCGATGGCGGCGCGGGACCTGGCCCGGGTGCTGGTGCCGGGCACGGTCAGCCTGCTGCTGGCGGCCGGGGTGCCCGGCGCGCCGCGCTCGGCGGCCGCCCCGTACGGGGTGCGCACGCTGTGCGCGGGCCGCATCCTGGCCGTCGAGGGCAGTACGGGGCACGGCGCCGACGTGGCCATGCCCTCGCTGCCCTCCAGCATCGTGGTGCAGGAGACGGGCGGCCTGCGCAGGCTCGTCCGGCTGGAGGCGCACAACGAGATCGTGCTCGCCCTGGCCGACGGGGCGCCGGTGGCGATGGCGCCGGACCAGGTCTGCATGATCTCGTCCGCCGATGGCCTGGTCGTGGACGTCGACAAGGCGGCGCCCGGCATGGAGGTGGAGGTCATGGTGGTCAAGGCCGCGCCGGTCTGGCACACGGACGCGGGGCTCGCGCTGGGCGGGCTGCGGGCGTTCGGGATCCCCTTCGAGCAGCGGGCGGAGTCGCCGTGAGCGGCCTGCGCGAGCCCGGCTGGGAGGCGCCGGTCACGGTGGCGGAGCTGGTCAACACCGGCCCGCTGGCCGGGGCCCGGATGTACGGCAGCGGCGACAACCCCGTGCACCAGGTCCGCATCGTGGACGACCTGTCGGTGTTCGGCGCGGTGACGCCGCACACGGCGGTCGTGCTGATCGGGGCGGCGGCCGGCGGCGGCTGGGCGGTCGAGATGGCCATGCGCCGGGCCTGGGAGCAGGCGGCGGCCTGCGTGATCGCGCCGTCGGGCGGCCTGAGCGCCGGGTCGGGCGAGGTGCTGGCCGACCGGCTCGGCGTGACCCTGATCTTCGTGGACGAGGACCCGCTGATCGTCGCCGTCCGGGTCGCCTCGGCGGCCTCCAGGCCGGAGGCGGCCCGCACCCAGCTCGTCGCCCGCTGCGCGACCCGGCTGGCCGACGCGGGCCCCTCGGCGCGGCGGGTGCTCGGGGTGCTCAACGCCGAGCTGCCCGGCACGTCGGTGGCCTTCCTCGACCGGTACGGTCTGCACGTCGCCGGCCGCCAGAGCGCCACCCGCGCGCCGGGCGAGCACGAGCCGGCCCGAACGCCGGGGTCCCGGTGGGCGGCCGAGGTCGAGGTGCCCGGCCAGGAGGGCCCCGCGCTCGGGACGCTGGTGGCCGCCGGCACGTCGCGTTCGCCCGGCTGGCCGGCGGTGGTGCGGACCGTCCTGGGATTGGCGGTGGCCCCGCTGGCGGCGTGGGCGGCCCAGGAGCGCCTGCGCGCCTCGCGCGACTTCGCGCTGCAGTCGGCGCTGGCCCGGCGGCTGCTCGCGGCGGGCCGGCCGGCCCACGAACCGGCCGGCGACGGCGGCATCTGGCTGGAAGGGGCCCCGGCCGAGGCCGTCGCGCTGGGATGGGGGGTGCGCGGCACGCTGACCGCCTACCACGTCCGCCCGATGGGGGCGCTGGCCGACGACGGGCCGTTGGTGCAGGCGCTGGTCACCGCGGCGCTGGGCCAGGTGCCGGTGCTGCGGCGCGGCGAGGGGTGGGCCGGGTGGTCGCCGGAGCCGCCCGGCGAGCTGGCCGAGCACCTGCGACGCTGCGTGCACGGCATGCCCTGGCCGTGCGCGGCCGGGGTGGGCGCGGCGGTGGAGGGGCTGGAGGCGGTGGGGGAGTCGCTGCTCGGCGCCGAGGCGGCGGCGTTCGTGGCCGGCGCGGGCACGGTGGCCCGCGCCGACCGGATGGGACCGGCCGAGCTGCTCGGCGCGCTCCCGGCGGGGGTGCTGCGCGCGCCGGCGACCGTCGTGCTCCAGCCGCTGCTGGCCGTCGACAAGGACGGCACGCTGCTGGTGACGCTGGCCGCCGTCCTGGACGAGGGCGGCGCGCTCAAGGCCGCCGAACGCCTGGGCGTGCACCGCAACACGGTCACCACCCGCCTGGACCGCATCAAGGCCGCCGGCTTCGACCTGGACGACGCCGCCACCCGCCTGGCGCTCCAGCTCGCCTGTCACGTGCTGCTGCGCTGAGCCGGGGGCGGCGTCGCCGGGTCAGTAACCTCTGGTGAGGCGGACGCCCGCGCCGACCTTGCGCCGCTTCCCGACGCCGTCGAGGAGGTTGCCCGACGAGGCGATCGACATCGACTCGCCCTCGCCCTTGGCCAGCAGGATGCCGGTCTCGCGCTTGGTGCCGTGGCCGACGACGGTGTTGCCGGTGATCGCGGCGTGGCCCGCGCCGTAGTTGACCGCGTCCAGCGCCAGGTAGACGAAGTCCACGCCGTCGGGGAGCGGGCCGGTCGCGGCGATCTTGCGCTCGGGCGGCGCCGAACCGCTCTGGCGGGCCTTGCGCAGCTCGGCCAGCGCGTTCGGGGGCGGCAGGAACTTGTGCACGCGGTTGCCGGTGATCGTGGTGGCGGCATCGCCCTGGAGGTCGCAGCGGATGCCGTAGTACGTCTGGCCGGCCGTGCTCTCGGCGCCGAAGTCCTCGATGTAGTTGTCCTGGATCGAGGTGCCGAAGCAGCGGTGGGCGTCGATGGCGTTCTTCGGCGTCCCGTACAGGTGCAGGCCGCTCATCGTCCAGCCGGCCGCGTTGTCGCTCTGGATGGCGTTGGTGCCGCTGAAGCCGATCCAGGAGCGCTGCAGCGTCCAGTCGGTGACGGAGTTGCCGGGGTCGACGACGCGGATCCCGGCCTCGGCGGCGCCCTCGATGTAGACGTCGCTGATGACGCTGTTGACCATGGTGTTGCGCAGCGTCGTGCCGTTCTTGGACGGGTTGCTGATGCGGATGCCGTCGGACGGCGTGCCGTAGATGTCCACGTCGTAGACCCGGGTGTTCCACGACCGCAGCAGCAGGCCGACCGTGCCGGTGTTGTGGTCGCGGTTGCCGTCGATGGTCAGCCGCTCGACGCGCACGCTCTCGCCGCTGAACTCGGTGTCCTCCAGCCAGCCCTTGGAGGCCAGCACGGCGGGCAGGTTGGCGCCGTCGGCCTGCTTGAGCACCGTGCCGGCCTTGGCGTCGCCCCGGTAGGTGCGCCGGTCGGCCAGGCTGATCGTGGCGTTGATCAGGCACGGCCCCTTGATGACGATCTCGTCGCCGTCCTTGGAGGAGTCGATGGCGGCCTGGATCGCGGCGGCGTCGCCGGGGGCGTCGGAGCAGGCGGCCTCCACCCTGGCGGCCGAGGCGGGCGCGGCCGGCGTCAGCACGGCGACACCGGCCAGGCCCGCGGCGAGCGCGGCCGAGCCCGCGAGAAGGCGCGTTCGTAACGCAGTCATGTGAGTCCCCTCGTGAAGATGGTCATGACGGGGACACAGCCTCCCCAGGCTTGCGCGTGCCCCCGCGTTGTCGATCATCTTCACAGACCGGAGAACAATCCGTGCGTTTTTCGGTCGAATGCGGATCAGTTCGTGATCATGCCCTCGGCCAGGTCCGCCGCCCGCGTCGACGGGGAGCGGCGATCGGCCGGGCCGTAGCCGCCACCTCCGCCGGACTCGCAGCGCAGCACGTCGCCGGCCGACACCGGCAGGGCGTTGACCTTGAGCATCCGGCGCTCGTCCGCCGTGCCAGGGTTGAGCGTCACCCGCGGGGGAGCGCCCGCCGCGCCGCCGGCCAGGCCCCACGCGGGCGTGACCGAGCGCTCGAACCACAACGACAACGAGGTGTCGCCGCAGAACTCGTACTCCCGCACCACGCCGTTGCCGCCGCGCCACTGCCCGGCGCCGCCGGTGTCCGGGCGCACCTCGTAACGGCGCACCCGGACCGGGAACAGTGTCTCCAGCACCTCGATCGGCATGTCCCGCAGCGAGCCGTTGACGTTGTTGATCAGGCAGGACTCGCCGTCGCCGCCCTCCCACGCCCCCCAGCCGCCGACCGTGGCCTCCTGGGAGACGTACAACTTCCCGGTACGCGGGTCCGTCCCGGTGAACTGCACGATCATCGAGTCCCCGTACGAGGCCGCCGCCGCCTTGCCCGGCAGCGCCGGGGCCAGCGCTTTGACCACCAGGTCGATGAGCAGCCCGAGGTGGGAGTAGTAGTACTGGCAGGCGGCCGGCGAGCGCGCGGCCAGCATCGAGCCCGGCCGGGTCTCGACGCTCAGCGGGCGGAAGGAGCCGCCGTTCAGCGGCACGTCCCCCGACACCAGCAGCTTGTACCCCACCCGCACCGCCGCCACGGCCTGCGCCGCGCCGCAGTTGACCGGCCCGCGGGCCTGGTCGGCGGAGTCGGTCAGGTCCACGTGCATCGACTCGCCCGACACCGTGACGCGCACGTTCACCGGCAGCGGCGTGGCCAGGTCGATGCCGTCGTTGTCGAGGAAGCCGGACGCCTCGTACACGCCGTCCGGGATCGCGGCGATGGCCTGGCGTTCCATGCGCTCGGTCTGGGCGAAGATCTCGTCCCGGGCGGCCATGACCGTCTCCAGGCCCCAGCGCGAGACGATCTCCTGCAGCCGCCGCTGGCCGGTCATCGCGCAGCTCACCTGGGCCCGCATGTCGCCGAGCGTGGCGTGCGGGAAGCGCACGTTGCGGGCGATCACCTCGTGCAGGTCGCGGCACGGCCGCCCGCCCGCGTACACCTTCACCGGGCCCAGCCGCAGGCCCTCCTGGAAGATCGAGGTGGAGTCCATCGAGCCGCCCGGGTCCTTGGAGCCGACGTCCAGCCAGTGGGCGCGCGAGGCGGCGAACCCGGCCAGCTCGCCGCCGGCGAAGATCGGGCCGTAGACGGTGACGTCGTTGAGGTGGGTGCCGCCGACGTAGGAGTCGTTCAGCACCCACACGTCGCCCTCCTGCCACACCTCGCGGCCGTACATGCGCTCGGTCTCGCGGGTGCACACCTCCAGGTTGCCCAGGAAGATCGGCAGGCCGGACGACTGCCCCAGCACGTTGTGGTCCCGGTCGAGCAGCGCCACCGCGCAGTCCTTGGCCTCGTAGATCACCGGCGTGTACGAGCTGCGGATCAGCGTGGTGTTCATGTCCTCGGCGGCCTGGAGCAGGGCGCACCGGATGATCTCGGTGGTCACGGCGTCGATCATTGGGTCGATCACTGGGTCGATCACTGGACGTCCACCTTCACGATGAGGAAACCGTTGTCGTCGACGGCCGCCAGGCAGCCCGGCGGGATGACCGTGGTCGCGGTCTCCTCGACCACGATCGCGGGCCCGGCGAACGAGCCGGACAGGCCCGCCCGCCGCAACACGGGCGTGCGGTGCACCACCCCGTCGAAGATCACGTCCCGGACGTCCCCGGACGTCTCCTCGCGCGGCTCGGCGGCCCCGGCGGCGGCGCGCGGGAACGAGCCGAACCCGGTGCTGCGCAGCATGACGAACTCGACCGGCGCCTCGGGGGTGGCGTGGCCGTACCGGCTGGTGTGGGCCTCGGCGTAGCGGGCCGCGACCGCGGCGAGGAAGCCCGGCTCGCCGGGCTCGGCCGCGTCGCGCAGCGGCACGGTGAGCGTGTAGTCCTGGCCCTCGTAGCGCATGTCCACGGCGTGCTCGACCCGGCGTCGCTCCTCCGGCACGCCCTGCCCGGCCAGCGCCTCCAGCGCCTCCCGCTCCAATGTCACCAGATTTCGGGACATGTCGTCGCCGTCGAGCGTGTCCTGCGGCCGGAAGTACGGGTGCGTCAGGTCCCGCCGCACGTCCGCCTCCAGCATCCCCCAGGCCGAGAACGCCCCCGGGAACCGCGGGACGACCACCTCGGAGATGCCCAGCTCGCGGGCGATGAACACGGCGTGCATCGCGCCCGCGCCGCCGAAGGCGACCAGCGCGAACTCCCGCGGCTCCACCCCGTGCTCGACCGTCAGCGTGCGGATCGCCTGGGCCATCTTGGCGTTGGCCACGTCGCAGATGCCCTCGGCCAGCCGCAGCGGGTCCAGGTCCAGCTCCCGCGCCAGCGTGACCACGGCCGCGCCCGCCGCCTCCTCGTCCAGCGTCATCAGCCCGCCCGCGAACCAGGCCGGGTCCACCCGGCCGAGCACCACGTTCGCGTCGGTCACGGTGGGCCGGGTGCCGCCCCGGCCGTAGCAGGCCGGGCCCGGCACGGCCCCGGCCGACTCCGGGCCGACGCGCAGCGCGCCCGCCTCGGCGTAGGCGATCGAGCCGCCGCCCGCGCCGATGGTGTGCAGGTTCACGATGGGCATGAGCACCGGGTAGCCCTCGATGCGGGCCTCGGCGCTGACGTCGGGCCGCCCGTTCACCACGAGCGAGACGTCGAAGGAGGTGCCGCCCATGTCCACGCAGATCGCGTTCTCCCGGCCCAGCATGCGGGCCGCGGCGACGCCGCCCATCGTGCCGCCGACCGGCCCCGACAGCAGGGTCTGCAACGGCCGCCGCATCGCGTACGAGGCGTTGACCAGCCCGCCCGACGACTGCATCACGTGCACCGGCACCGACAGGCCGTGCTCGGCGAAGCGCCGCTCGATCCTGGCCAGGTACCTGCGCACGACCGGCCCGGTGTAGGCCTCCAGCACCGCCGAGGAGGTGCGCTCGTACTCGCGCCACTCCCGCGCGACCTCGTGCGAGAGCACCACGAGCACGTCCTCGCCCAGCTCGGCCCGCAGGATCTCGCCCGCGCGCAGCTCGTGCGCGGGGTCGGCGAAGGAGAACAGCAGGCACACGGCGACGGCGTCGAAGCCCTCCGCGCGGGCGCGCCGCGCGGCCCGCCGCACCGCCTCCTCGTCGAGGGGTTCCAGCTCGCGGCCCCGGTGGTCGAGGCGGCCGCCGGCCTCCATGACGTCGTGGCGCGGCACGAGCGGCGACGGCTTGCGGTAGCGCAGGTCGAACATGCGGTCGCGGTTGCCGCGGGCGATCCGGTAGACGTCCCCGGCGCCCCGGCTCGCCAGCAGCAGCACCCGCGCGCCCTTGCGCTCCAGCAGGGCATTGAGTCCCTGCGTGGTGCCGTGCACGAAGAAGGAGATGGCCGCGGGGTCGTCCACGACCCGGCCGAGCGCGGCGAACACGCCCTCGGCCAGGTCCCCCGGCGTGGTGGGCGCCTTCGAGGCGGTGACGGCCCCCGTGCGCTCGTCGTAGCAGACGACGTCGGTGAAGGTGCCGCCGATGTCCATGGCGACGCGATAGGTCATGCGCCGCACCGTATGCGCGGGGCGGCGCCGCGATCATGGGCGTCCTGCACAGGGAAGGGGCGCCTCCCGTGCATCACGCTCAACCCCGCCTACCCGTCCAAAAATCTACAACGTAAAGGCGGTAGCCTGGCGGGCGTGTCCCAGTCGTACCTCACCCTCGCGACCGGCGTCGAGCACGAGACCGAGGTGCGCCGCTCCCGGTTCGTCTGCGCGCTGGCCCCCGCCCGTACCGTCGAGGAGGCCGCCGCGTTCATCGCCGCCCGCCGCCGCGAGCACGCCGGCGCCACCCACAACTGCAGCGCGTACGTGATCGGCGGGCGGCTGCAGAAGGGCGACGACGACGGCGAGCCCGGCGGCACGGCGGGCACGCCGATGGTCCAGGCGCTGGTCGGCCGGGGGTTCAACGACGTGGTCGCGGTGGTCACCCGCTATTTCGGCGGCGTCCTGCTGGGCGCGGGCGGGCTGGTGCGCGCCTACGGGGGAGCGGTGACCGAGACGCTCGACCTGGTGGAGCCGGTGCGGATGGTCCCGGCCAGGCTGGTGAGCGTCTCGGTGGCCCACGACCAGGCCGGCCGGGTGGAGAACGACCTGCGCGCCTCCCGCTACGCGCTGCGCGAGGTGACCTACGCGGCCGGGGTGACGTTCTCGGTGGCGGTGGGGGAGGACGAGGTGGCGGCGTTCGGCGAGTGGGTGGCCGCGCTGACGGCCGGCCGGGCCCGCGTCGAGCTGGGCGAGGGCGTGCACGTGCCCGGCTGAGGCCGCTCAGCCCTCCAGGGCGTACTGCATGACGCGGAACTTGGCCTGGGCCTCGGCCAGCTCGGCGGCCGGGTCGGAGTTGCCCATGATGCCGCCGCCGGCGAACAGCCGGGCGCGGTTGCCCTCGATCAGCCCCGAGCGCAGGGCGATGCCCCATTCGCCGTCGCCGTGGGCGTCGATCCAGCCGACCGGGCCCGCGTAGCCGGCGCGGTCCATGCCCTCCAGCTCGCGGATGACCTTGATGGCGGTGTCGGTCGGGGTGCCGCCGACGGCGGCGGTGGGGTGCATGGCGGCCACCACGTCGAGGACGGACGCGCCGTCGGCCAGCCGCCCGGTGACGTGGCTGGCCAGGTGCTGGACGTTGGGCAGCACGAGGAGTTCGGGCTCGTCGGGGGTGTGCAGCGAGGAGCAGAGGGGGGCGAGGGTCTGGCGCACGGAGGCGATGGCGCACTCGTGCTCGTGGCGGTCCTTCTGGGAGGCGAACAGCGCGGCGCCGCGGGCGACGTCGTCGGCCGCGCCGGTGCCGCGGGCGGTGGTGCCGGCCAGGACGAGGGACTCGATCTCCTGCCCGGTGCGGCGGATGAGCAGCTCGGGGGTGGCGCCGACGAGGCCGGCCACGGAGAAGGTGTAGCACTCGGGGTAGCGCCGGGCCAGCCGGGTCAGCAGCAGGCGTACGTCGATGGGGTGCTCGGCGGTGGCGAGCAGGTCGCGGGCGAGCACGACCTTCTCCAGTTCGCCGTCGCGGATGCGGCGGGCGGCCCGGGCGACGACGTGCTCCCATTCGGGGGCGGTGAGGCTGCCGTCGCCGTAGCTGATGCGGCCGGGCTCGCGGATGGGGCTGAACGTCTCCAGCGGGGCCTCGCCGACGGTGGTGAGCCAGGCGCGGCCGCCGCGGCGGGCGAGCACGGCGCGGGGGACGACGAGCACGGACCCGGGGGCGTCCTCGTCAAAGGTGAAGCTGCCGAAGGCGACGGGGCCGGAGCCGGAGCCGGGGGCGCGTCCGGCGTCGTCGGCGGGCGCGTCGCCGAGGACGGTGCGCAGCCACTCGCGGGCCCAGGCGAAGCGGCCGGGGCCCGGCGGCACGGCGACGCGGGCGGCCTGGCCCCATCCCACCAGGCCCTCGCCGTTCCTGATCCAGGCGTAGGGCGCCGTCTTCGGGAGGGATGCCAGCAGGTCACCGGGGTCGCCGACAGGGGTGGTGCGAACCGGTAGCGGGCGGGTTGTTCCGAGCGCGACACTCACTCAAGACACTCTATGCGGGAACTGAACACGTTCGACTCGGACCCCCGTGAATGCGGTGTTACTGCCCGCGAGCCAGGAAATAACCGGATCTTGACGTTTATTGAGGGCGCCCCGCTCGCGGACGCACTGTCAAGCGGCGATACGAAGACGGTCCTGAAATGGCAGACCTCGCCGGAAGGTCATGGTGCGACCTTGATCCACTCCCTACCTTGGGGCCATGATCGGTCGTCTGTCCCCAGTCGTCACCGCCGTCCTCGTTCTGGCCGCCTCGGGTCCTGCGCAGGCCGTCGCCGCAGCTCAGCCCGTCCCTGAGACGATGGCGGCGCTGGGCGACTCGATCTCCACGGGCTTCAACTCCTGCGGCTGGTACGTCTCCTGCGCGGCCCGTTCCTGGGCGGCCGGCGACAACTCGCAGGTGGGCAGCCACTACTTCCGGCTGCGGAGCCTGGCTGGAACGCTCCAGCGGGAGAACTTCGCGGTGCCCGGCTCGACGAGCGCCGAGCTGCTCGGCCAGGTCAACCAGGCGATCGCGGCGAAGGCCGATTATGTGACGATCCTCATAGGCGCCCAGGACGCGTGCAAGCGCACCGAGCGGGAGATGACGCCGGTCGCGCTCTACCGCCGGCGCATGGACGCCGCGCTGTCGGCCCTGCGCGCCGGCATGCCGCAGGCCAGGGTGTTCATCGCCAGCGTCCCCGACCTGCGGCGGTTGTGGCAGGTCGGCAAGGGCAACCCGCTGGCCCGTACGTTCTGGACCGTCGGCAGGATCTGCCAGACCATGCTGGCCGACCCGGCCTCGACGAAGAAGGCCGACGTCGAGCGGCGGGCCCGGGTGCGGGCGCGGGTGATGGCCTACAACAAGGAGGCGGCGCTGGCGTGCGAGGCGATGGGGCCCTCCTGCGACACCGACGAGGGCGCGATCTTCTCCTTCCCGTTCACGCTCGACCACGTCAGCAAGTGGGACTTCTTCCACCCCAACCTCGCCGGGCAGAAGGCGCTGGCCGAGCAGACGTTCGAGCACGGCTTCGTCTGGGAGGACCCGCGCTAGCCCGGTCCTCCGCAGAGGTCTCGTAGGTCCGGGCCGCCGGTCCCGGTGAGTGGCCGCCTCTCGGCGCGCGGGAAGAAAAGCCGCGTGCGCCGCGAAGGATGGGTGAAAGTGATGATCACCCACCGGAAGGCACACTCATGACGGACACCGGCACATGACCGCCGACGTGGGCGAGCAGGTGACCGACGCCGACCTCGTCGCCGGCTACCGGCGCAACCCTGAGCTGTTCACCGCCGTCTATGACCGGTACTTCCATGACGTCTACCGGTACGTGGCGGGACGCCTCGGCGCCCAGGTGGCCGAGGACATCGCGGCGGAGACGTTTCTGCTGGCGTTCGACCGGCGTGACCGCTTCGACCTGGGACGAGGTGCCCTGCGGCCCTGGCTGCTCGGCATCGCCACGAACCTGGTGGCCCGGCATCGCCACAAGGAGGCCCGCCGGTACAAGGCGCTGGCCCGGCTGGACCCCGTGCCGGTCGTGGAAGGGCACGAGAACCGGGTCGTCACCGCCGCGACCGCGCAGCCGTACCTGGCCATGGCGCTCGCCTCGCTGAACGGCGGCGAGCGTGACGTGCTGCTGCTCCTGGCGCTGGGCCAGCTCAGTTACCTCGAGATCGCCCAGGCGCTCGGCATTTCCCTCGGCACAGTGGGGTCGCGGCTCAGCCGGGCCCGCGCCAAGATCCAGGCCCTCACCGACAAGGAGACCACCCATGAATGACCTGGAAGAGATCGCCACCTTGCTGGAGGAGCCGGAGCCGTCCGCCGGGGCGGTCGCGCGCGGCAGGGAGCGCCTGGAGCGAAGGGCGCTGGCGGGCCGGGCGCGCCGGCGTGCCGGCTGGTTCGTCCCGGGAGTGGCTCTGGCCGCCGCCGGTGCCGTCGCGGCGGTCGTGCTCGCCACGGGGGCGCCCACGAACGACGGCGCACCGGTCACGGGCAAGGAGGTCCTGCTCATGGCCGCCGTCAGCGCTGAACGTACGCCCCAGGGCTCCGGGACGTACTGGCACGTCACGCGCCGGTGGCTCGGGTCGGACGCCCCGCCGATAGAGAGCTGGACCCGGCGCGACGGCAAGCGCTGGACCAGGGCCGTGCCGGGGGATCCCGCCGGCGCCGTCATCCAGGCGCCGGCCTGGAAGTCGCTCAGCCTCAAGGGCGCCAAGGTGAGCTTCGAGGAGCTCGAAGGGCTGCCGACGGAGCCGGAGGCGCTGAAGGCGTGGCTCGTCGCGCGCAAGGGCGAGGGGAGGGACATGTCCGCGTCCGAGCTGCGCGGCGATCCCACGCTCACCCTGCTCGCGCTGATCACCGACCTGCCGACGCCCGCGGAGGCCCGCTCGGCGGCGTTCCGCGCGCTCGCCGCGACACCGGGGGTGGAGAACGCGGGCGCGGTCGAAGGCGGCCAGCGTCTGCGCTTTCCCAACCCCGACGGTGGTGGCGACATCGAGCTGGTCATCGATCCCGAGACGGCCCGGGTGGTCCGGGCCAACCTCGTCCTCGTCGACGACGGCGACGCGGCGTTCAGCGCCGACTTCATCTCCGTGACCACCGAGTGGACGGATCAGCTTCCTGCGGTGCGGAGCTGAGGCGGGATTCCGTGCGCCCCGCGGGTGAGCGCGGCCGCTGACGGGCCTGCTCACTCGTCCGCCCCCGGGCTGGAAGGCCCGGGGGCGGACGAGTCGTGATGCGCCGGGAGCCTCAGCTCACCGGTCGTCCGGGTCAGCCCACGGCGTAGGCGCGGGTCACCGTCTGGGTGACGCCGTTGCCCGCCTTGTCGGTGACGGTCGCGCGCAGCGAGACGTACCCCGCGGTGGCGGGGTTGTCCAGCCGTGCCGTCCAGCCCGATCGGCTCGCCCGGACGTGCACCGGTCGCCACGTCCTGCCGTCGTCGGCGGACGCCTCCAGCCTTATCGAGGAGACCGCCGCCCTGGCGGCGCCGGGAGCGCGCTCGACCTGGATCGGGAGAATGGTTCGTGATCCCGGTCTGGCGCGGTTGGCGTCATCGAGACCCTGTGGCGCGTAGCGCACGGCCATCAGCGGCAGCGGCTCGGGCTTCGCCGTACGGGCGGAGTGGAAGGTCCAGACGGCGTCGACCGCCGTGGACAGATTCGCCTCCGGCCGCCGGGAGGAGGCGGTCAGCGTGTAGGCGGCGTCGGCCTGCGGCAACGTGGCGGTGAGCGTGCACTCCTCGCTGCGGTAGGGGAGGCAGCCGGTGATGCCGGTCGTGGCGATCTCCGTTCCGTTCCCGGTCAGGGTGAGGGTGCCGGTCGCGGCCGCGTCCATGCCGGTACGTCCGGCGACTCCGCTGCTGTACAGCCCGTCGGCGGGGAAGGCCAGGGTGTCGCCGGCCCGGCTGCCGCCGGGGACGGCGAACGAGGGGCCGGTCACCGCGGCGTTCCAGAGCTGGGTGAAGTTCCTGTCGCGCACCGGGCCGGTGCCGTGCTCGATCAGGCCGCCCGTGCTGAACTCGTCGTTCCACGCGAACCCTGGGGTGAGGTACCGCGTCAGGCTGCTCGGCAGCGGCATGTCCTCCCACGTGCTCATTCCCGGCGAGAGGACGTCGCCGGGCAGCACCGGCCCCGTGTTCAGCGTGCCGGTGGCACCCGGGACGGTCGAGCGGTAGGTCTCGGTCGCCTTGACCATGTCCCGGGTCCGCGCGGCGTACCCGGGGTTGTCGGGGAAGCCGTCCGTACGCTGGTCGACGAGGTCGTAGCGGTACGGGCTGGGCGTCGTGTCCTTCTTGGTCCAGGCGGTCTGGGCCAGGTAGGTGAGCCCCGGCTGCCGCACCGGGACGAGGTAGAAGCCGCCGGAGTAGCCGAACGCGATCATCGCGGTTCTCCAGGGCCCGTTGACCACGGAGAGGGAGAGCGCGGGATCGGGGACGGCCGTGGGGTCGTCGACCGTGAACGTGATCCGCTTCGCCTTGCTCCCGTCGACCGTCAGCGACACGTCGGCGTCGTCGATCTCGAACGGCCGGTGCGCGAACGTCAGGCTGTGTTCCGCCTTCCCCCAGATCTCGGTGTAGAGGTTCCAGCGTCCCTTCGGCAGCCTGATCGTGGCCGTGTCGCCGTGGAAGACGAGGGTGCGCTGCGTGCCGGTCGCCTGGTCGTAGACGCGGCCCTGTACGCCGTCGGCGGTCGTCCCGTCCCTGCCCCGGACGGTCACCGTGACGTCATGGGACTCCGGCTCCACGTAGGCCCCGGCCGGGGTGCGGACCACCGTGTCACCGGCGGTGGCGGTGACGATGCCGGGATGGTCGCCGGGGCCCTTGCCCTCGGCGTCGATCGTCACCATGACCGCCGCCTGCCCGCCCGCGGGCACCTCCAGCCGTTGCGGCGACAGCGTGAGCACGTCGGAGTCGGCCGCGAGGTCCAGGGTGACGGGCGTGGCCCCGGTGTTGCTGTAGGTGATCTTCCCGGTGGCCCGTCGCTCGCCCGGCTGCTCCCAGGGGAACGCGGCCCACACGCCGGTGGGAGCGGCGATCACCTCCTGGGCCAGCGAGCGGAGCACGTCCACCCGCCCGGTGCCCTGCTGGTACGGCGTGGCGCCGCCGGTCGGCCGGGCACTGCCGACGAGCGCCGCCTTGAGCTGCTGCCCGCTCCAGCCGGGATGGCGCTGGGCGAGGATGGCCGCCGCGCCCGCCACATGTGGGGTGGCCATCGACGTGCCGCTCATCGCCACATGGGCTTCGTCGGCGGTGCCCGCCGCGGCGGCGGCCACGATGTCCACGCCGGGCGCGGTGATGTCCGGCTTGACCGCATGGTCGCCGATGCGCGGGCCCGTGCTGGAGAAGGGGGCCAATTGGTCGGAGCGGTCCACCGCGCCGACGGTCAGCGCGGCGTCCGCGCTGCCGGGGCTGTTCACGGTGCCCTCGCCGCCGTCGTTGCCCGCGGCCGTCACGAACAGGGTGCCCGTGGCCTGCGACAGGGTGTTCACCGCCTGCTCGATCGGGTCGAGGCCGGGTTCGTCGGGGCCGCCGAAGCTCATGTTGACGATCTTGGCCTTGACCTCCGTGGCGGCCCACTCCATCCCGGCCAGGATCCCGGAGTCGCTGATCCTCGTGCCCAGCTTGCCGAAGGCGATGCGGGCTCCCGGCGCCACGCCGCGATACCGCTCGCCGGCGCCGGCGATGATCGAGGTGACGTGCGTGCCGTGGCCGAGACGATCCACGATGTCGGGCTCGTCGGAGAAGTTCCGCGACTGGGTGACCACGTCCTTCAGGTCGGGATGCGTGGGGTCGTACCCGCTGTCGAGCACGGCGACCGTGACGCCCTGTCCGGTGAATCCCCGCTGCCACGCCTCGGTCGCGCCGATCTGCCTGGTGCTGCGGTCCAGGGTGTACGAACGCCGGCCGTCGAGCCAGATCCTGCCCTTGCCCGCGGCCAGCGTGGACGCCCCGCCGAGCAGGCTCCGCCACGCCTCGCCCGCGCCCGTCTTGGCCACCCGCTGGGCTGTCATGTTCAGGCTGGTCAGCCGCCGGGTGGTCGCCGCGCCCCGCAGCGCGGGGGCCGTGCCGTGCGGCGACTGTGTGATCAGCGGGATGTCGGGGGTGTCCGCGTCGCCGTAGCGCCAGGCGAGCAGCTGGGTGACATCGAACAGCCGCTCGTCCAGCACCCCCTGGGCGACCAGGGGCGCGGCGTCGGAGGGGACGACGTACAGGTGCCCGTCGCGGTACCCGGAGGAGAAGTGCACCTCCCGGGCCGTGCCCGGCTCCACCCGGAAACTCCGGCCCGTGACCACGACACGGTCGCCGGTCAGCAGCGTCACACTGCCCGCCGTGCCCGAGCGTGGCTGCCCGGGGCCTGTCCGGCCGGCGTCGGCCGTGCCGGTCCCCGTCGTCGCGCCCATGCCCAGCGTGCCTGCCAGGACCGCTGCCAGCAGTCCCTTGCCTAACGTCATTGATCCTCGCAAGAAGAGAAATCGATCGCTTTCTCCTCTTGTTCCGAGAAAGGTGGATTCTTCTTCCCTGGGCCCTGGGCCGGGGCTAGCGGCACTGCGCGAGCATGGCGTTCTTGTCGGCCCTGGTCACCGGCAGGTCGTACTTGAGCGCGACTTGGGCGAAGCGGGTGACGTACGCGCAGCGGACGCGGCGCTGGGGAGGCAGCCACCCGGCCGGGCCTGCGGCGTCCTTCTCCTCGTTGGCGCGGCCGTCGACGGGTAACAGGTTGAGCGGGTCGTTGGCGAAGTCGAGGCGCTTCGACATCGGCCAGCGCGGCGCGCCCATGCGCCATCCGTAGTTGAGCGGCACGACGTGGTCCACCTGCACCTCGTCGGCCTGGGCCTTGTGCCAGGAGATGAGCCGGCCGGTGTAGGGGTCGGTCAGCTCCATGGCGACGACCTCGCAGCTCGACCCCGGCCGGTACTCGACGCCGGTGCCGTCGCGGGCGAGCAGGTCGTCGCGGGTGCGGCAGCCGTTGCGGGCGTAGGGGACGCCGGTGGCGGTGTCGGCCCAGTTCTCGCCGTACCGGCTGCGGGCGTAGCCGGTGTTGGGGCCGCGGCCCTTGACGCGTAAGCGGCCGATGAGGGTACGCGCCCTGGCCTTGTCGCCGTCGGACAGGACGGGGGCGAGGCCGGGCAGCGTCCCGCTGGCGTTGCTCAGGGGGCTGGCGGCGGTGGCGGCGGGGCTCTTGGCACTGCCGACGAAGGAAACGACGATGACGGCTCCGGCGAGGATCGCGATGGCGTCCTTCGTGCTCAAGCAGCCCTCCGTGGCTCCCGTAGGCGAAGTTGTCTAGAGAATTCCCGCCATCGCCGGATTTGACACAGGAAGGCTTCCGTCACTGATCACCCTGCCGCCGCTTTCAGGCGGTGGCCGATCCGCCCTGGTAACCCCTCGCCGGACAGGCCGGTGCCACGGTGGTCACGCCACACCTTCGGACGGCCGCAGCCGCAGGGCGGCGCGCTTGGCGGCGGCGCGGTCGAGCGCCTGCCGGGCCAGTTGGGCGCCGTCGGAGGTGAAGCGGTAGTAGCGGCGGCGCGGGCGGCCCTCCTCGCGCGGATCCAGTTCCTCCCAGCTCGACTCCAGCCAGCCGAAGCCTTCGAGCCGGGCCAGGATCGGATGGATCGTGCCGCTGGGCAGCTCGGCCGCCGAGCGGATCTCCAGCCCGTACATGGCGCGGGCGGGGTCTTCGAGCAGGGCGTGGAGAACGAGCATGGTCGGCATGGTCATGCGAGGGAGGCTTCCCATGCTCTAACTCTACCTAGGGGGTCGCGGGCCGCCAGATCGCCGGCGCCTGTCTTCGCCGAGCCGGCGGACTTCCCGGCTCGGCGGTGTGACGTCCGTCCGCTAAGCCCGGGGTCCGGCCGGCTCGGTGGCCTCGACGGGCGCGGTGGTCTCGGCGGCCTCGGGGGCGGGGCGGGGCGGGCGGACGTACGTGCCGTTGCGGCGGGCCACCAGTTCGGCCAGCAGCTCGTCCCACTTCTGGCCCACCGCGTCCACGTCGTACGTGCGCGCCGTCTCCAGCGCGCCCGCCGCCAGCGACCGGCGCAGCGGCTCGTCCTCGATGACCCGCATGATCGAGGCCGCCAGGTTGGCGTTGGTACGCGGCTTGACCAGCAGCCCGTCCACCTCGTCGGTGATCATCTCCTTGGGCCCGTGCGGGCTGTTGAAGCTGACGATGGCCAGCCCCTTGGCCATGGCCTCCAGGATCGTCATCGGGAAGCCCTCGTGCCGCGAGCTGAGCACGAAGATCGACGCCTTCTCCAGCTCGGCCCCCACGTCGCTGGTCGGCCCCGGCAGCTCCACCTTGCCCTGGAGTCCGGCCTCGACGATCTGCGCCGCCAGGTTGTCCTCCTGCGGCCCGGCGCCGAAGATGCGCAGTTTCCAGTCGGGGTGCGCGGCGGCGACGGTCTCCCACGCGGTGATCAGCCGGTGGAAGCCCTTGAGCCGGGTCATCCGGCCCACGGCGACGACGACCTTGGCGTCCAGCCTGGACACCTCGCCGCTCATCGGCGGGACGGCGTTGGGGATGCGCGCCAGCTTCTTCGGCTTCTTCGGCAGCGTGCTGCGGTAGTCGCGCAGGTCGGCCTTGGTGAGGGTGACCAGGGCGTCCATCCGCCGGTACCGCCACTTGATCAGCTTCTGCATCGGCTCGGCCTGGGTGCGCAGGGCCACGTGCTCCTGCCCGATGGTGATCACGCCCGGCTGCGCTAACTGCGCCATGGCCAGGTTGAGCCCGGGACGGGTGGCCATGAGCACGCCGCTGTCGAGCGAACGGATGAAGCGGGCCAGCTTGTAGTCGGTCCACAGGTTGAAGCGGTGGTAGGCCGTCTCCTCCGGCGGGATCAGCTTGCTGGGGAACTTCGACAACATCGCCCGCAGCGGGTCCGGGCTCGGCTTGAGCCGGTCGTCGAGGAAGCGGAAGCGCACCCGCGGGTCGATCGGGAAGAACGGCTCCTCGGCCTCCTTCAGAATGCTGACGATCTCGACGTCGTGCTTCTCGGCCAGGTAGCCGGCCAGGTTGAACACCGTCCTGATCGTGCCGCCCATCCCGTTGGCGTGCAGGAGCAGGATTCGGATGCGGTCGGTCGACGGCGGCGGCGCGTTGCGTGCCTTGCGGCGGTTGTACCCCCGGTACAACCGGACCATCGCCGACTTCCCCCTGCGTGCCAGTGCGCGCACCTGGACGATCCCCCTTGTGCTCGGTTGCATTCGCATACGCGCGGGGCCGGTCGTCAAGCCGCGCGCGAGCGGAGTGCACATGTCATCCCCTGTGCGCTTTCCCCGCCTATGATCTTTAGACGCCCAAGAGGTTCCTAAGGTTGCATACCTGGCCGATGCGACGGATCCGGCGTATGCGGCGAATGCTCGGCAAGCAGGCCGAGGGCGACGTCGATGGCCCGCTCAAGCTGCGTGTCCACGCCTTTGGCGTAGTCCTGCGGGGTGATGTCCACCTCGATGTCGGGATCCGTGCCGTAGTTCTCCACCTGCCAGCCGACGTCGTCGAAGGCGAAGGAGAACTCCGGCTGCGTGGTCACGGTCCCGTCGGCGAGCCGGTGGCGCGGCCAGATGCCGATCACCCCGCCCCAGGTGCGCTTGCCGACCAGCGGGCCCAGCTTGAGCAGCTTGAAGGTGTGGCTGAAGATGTCGCCGTCCGAGCCCGCCCACTCGTTGGTGATGGCCACCAGCGGCCCGCGCGGCGACTCCGGCGGGTACGGCTCCGGATCCCCCCACCGCGGGTAGTCGTAGCCGAGCCGCCGCCTGGCCAGCTTCTCCAGCAGCAGCGCCGAGACGTGCCCGCCGCCGTTGAAGCGCACGTCCACGATGAGGGCGTGCCGGTCGTACTCGGCCAGGAAGCCGCGGTGGAACTCGCCGAACCCCTCGGTGCCCATGTCGGGGACGTGCAGGTAGCCGATACGCCCGCCGGAACGCTCGTGGCACTCGGCGCGGTTGAGGTTCACCCAGTCGCGGTAACGGGCCGGCTGCTCGTCGGCCAGCGCGCGCACGGTCACCGTGAACACCCGCTCCGCGCGCCGCAGGGTCAGCTCCACCTCCTCGCCGGCCTGGTTGACCAGCCGCTCGTTCGGGGTGGCCGCGCGGCCGATGGGCGCGCCGTTGATGGCCAGCACCGCGTCCCCCGGCCGCACGTCCAGCCCCAGCCGGTTCAGCGGCGAGGTGGCCTCGGGGTCCCACGGATCGCCGGTGACGATCGCGTGCACGTGATAGACGCCGTCGCGGTAGTCCCAGTCGACGCCCAGCTTGCCCTGGCTGTAGTCCGGCCCGGGACGGTACTCGCCGCCGCTCTCGTAGGCGTGGCTGGTGCCCAGCTCGCCGTGCAGCTCCCACAGCAGGTCGGAGAACTCGCCCCGGGTGGTGACCCGGTCCACCAGCGGCTCGTAGCGCCGGTAGACGCCCGGCCAGTCGACGCCGGCCATGTCCTCGGTCCAGAAGTTCTCCCGCTGCAGCCGCCACGCCTCGCGGAACATCTGCCGCCACTCCGACTCCGGCGCCACCGACACCTTGATGCGCGACAGGTCGATCCAGCCGCTCTCGCGTCCCGGCGGGTCGTCGTCGTGCTCGGGCACCTCGCCGGCCTTGACCACGCGCAGCCGGCTCCCGGCCCGGTACAGCAGCGTCTTGTGGTCGCGGCCCAGCTCGAACGCGGTGACGCCGTCGGCGAACGTCTCGTTCCTGCCCTTGGCGAAGTCGTACAGGTGCAGGGTGTTCTCGCCCTCCAGCGGGCTGGTCAGCAGCAGCGCCTTGCCCTTGAGCCCGGCCACCCCCTCGTAGCGGCCCTCCGGCAGCGGGAAGGCGGTGACGCGGGCGGCCAGCCCGTCCAGGTCCACCCGGACGGCCTCCTCCGGCTCGTCCTCCTCCTCGTCCTTGCCGTTGAGCGGGCGCCGCGCGGGCACGAACGGGTCGGGCGCGTCGGCCCGCAGCGCGATCGCGTACGGCCGGGTGCCCAGCGGGAAGCCCAGGTCGAACTGCAACTGGTCGTAGACGGGCGAGAAGACTCGCTGGCCGATGAAGTACAGGTAGCGGCCCTGGGGGTCGAAGGCCGGCATCGAGTCCTTGAGCACCGGCTCGGAGGCGGCCACCGTCCGGCCGGTCTCCGGGTGGTGCAGCTTGATCGCGGTCGTCTGGGCGTTGAGCGGCCCGGCGTAGGCCAGCCACTGGCCGTCGTGCGACCAGGCCGGGTCCTCGGGAGGGCCGTGCGGGTTGCGTTCCACCAGCGTGGCCGTGCCCGTCGACAGGTCCAGCAGGTACAGCTCATGGCGGTGGTTGACCACGGCCACCCGGTCGTGCGCGGGGTCGGGGACCAGCTCGTTGATCCGGCCCAGCCGGGCCACCTCGACGCCGCAGCCGCCCTCGTGACCCTCCAGGACGACCAGCGTCTCCTCGTCGGACTCGCCGCTGGCCGCGGCGATCAGCCGTACGCCGTCGTTCAGCCAGGTCAGGAAGCGGTAGCGGACGCCGTCCGGCTCGCCGTGCTGGCTCACCGGGCCCTCCCAGTCGGCCATCGCGTACGCCTTGCCGCGCGAGGTGATCGCCAGCGCGCTGCCGTCCGGGCTGAGGGTCGCGCTGTCGAGGTAGTCCTCGGCGTCGACGAACCGGCGGTTGCGCTGCGTCCTGGAGCTGGCCAGCCGCACCTCCAGCCGCCTGGGCTCGTCGTCCGGCTCCAGCAGGTACAGGTCGGCGCCGGCGTGGTAGACCAGCCGGTGGCCGTCGCCGGACAGGTTGCGCGCGTAGTAGTCGTCGTGATGGGTGTGCTTGCGCAGGTCACCGCCGTCCGGCAGGCAGGAGTAGACATTGCCGACCCCCTCGTGGTCGGACAGGAAGCAGACCCGCCGGCCGCTCCAGCACGGCGAGGCCAGGTTCCCCGGCAGCCGGATCAGCCGCCTGAACTCGCCGTCGCCGTCGGTGTCGATCCACAGGTCGCCGACCGTGCCGCCGCGGTAGCGCTTCCAGCGCGCGGGGTCGGCGGTGTTGCGGCCGAGCACGATCATCCCGTCGGGGCCGTGGGCGATCGAGTTCGCCGGTCCGTACGGAAGCCGCTGCGGCACCCCGCCCGGCGCCACGCGGTGCAGCCACTTGCGCCCGGCGAACGGCTGGGACTGGTCGCTGGCGTACAGGATGCGGCCTTCGTGGTCCCAGCCGGTGACCGTGCAGCGGGCGCCGTGGAAGGTGACCCGGCGCGCGGCGCCGCCGACGGCCGGCATCACGTAGACCTCCTCCGGGCCCTCCTCGCGGCCGACGAACGCGATCTGGTCGCCGCGCGGGGAGATGCGCGGGTAGCCGGCCTCGGCCGCGCCGGCGGTCAGGCGGAACGCGCGGCCGCCCTGGGCCGAGACCATCCAGAGGTCGTCCTCGGCGGCGAAGACCACCACGTCCTGAAAGACAGTGGGAAAGCGGAGATAGGCCGACATGTGCGCAGCTCCTCTTCCACCGGACAGCCGGGGGCCGCCGGCCCCCGGCTGCGCGATTCACCTCACGGGGTCATCCCTCGTCGGTCCTTCTGGTTTCCTTCTTGGTCTCCTTGGCCTGCCGGCTCGTCTTGATGGCCTGCTTCTTGGCCTTGCCCGACTTGGTGGCCGGTTTCTTCTTCGTGTCAGCCATCGTCTTCCCCCTGAAACGGTTGCGCCCGATTGGCACACTATGGCGAATTAATACCCATCTACCCCCGATATCCGACATACCGCCTATCGTGCGCTAATCGGGCGATCTCCGGACGGACGCGACCACCACACCCCCTCGCCGTGCGACAGCCCCGGCAGCCGCCGCTCGACCTCGTGCACGGCCGCCGCCGGGATCTCCCCTTCGAGCACCCACGTCTCAGCCCGCCTGCTCGTGCCGTCCAGGACCGCGCCCAGCCCGGCCAGGCGGGCCGACACGGCGGCGAAGGCGTCGGCGGGCACCTCCAGCTCGAAGCGGTGACACGGCTCGTACACCCTGGTCCCGGCCCTGCGCAGCGCCTCGGCCAGCACGACCCGCGCCTGCCCGCGGAAGTCGCCGGCGGTCGTGATCGGGGAGGCGTAGCCCGTCGCCGTCAGCGTGACCAGCACGTCGGTGACCGGCCATCCCCGCGGGCCCGCGCCCAGGCTGTGCCGCACGCTCTCCTCGATCGCCCGGTGGAAGGCCAGCGGCAGCGAACCCAGGTCGACCTCCAGCCGGTAGAGCACGCCGGAGCCCGGCGGTGCGGGCTCGACCCGCAGGCCCACGGTCGCCATGAACGCGTCCCGGGCCTGGCGCATCTCCTCCCTGGCCGCGCCGGTGCCCGCCGGACGCTCGAAGTGCACCGGACGGCTCGGCTCGAACTCCGCCTCCACGCCGAAGTCCCTGACCAGGGTCTCGCCGATGACCTCCTTCTGGACCTCGCCGTACAGCAGGACCGACGTCTGGCCGCCGGGGAGCGTACGGGTGCCGATCAGGGGGTCCTGCTCGGCCAGCGCGACCAGCGCGGCGTGCAGGCGCGGCTCCTGGCCGGGGACCCGGGGGCGTACGACGGTCTCCAGGCTGGGCGGCGTGAAGTGGGCCTGCCCCGCCGGGCCCGGCTCGCCCAGCCGGTCGCCGACCCTGATCTCGGGCACGCCCCGGACCGTCGCGATGTCACCCGCCACCGCCACCCGCCCCCCGGACCCCACGACGGCCACCCCGCTCGGCCGCCCCTCGTACGCGTGGACGCCCCCACCCGGCTCTCGCCGCAGAAACGTCACCCGCTCCCGCGCCCGAAGCTCCCCGCCCCACATCCGCTGATACGCGATCTTCTCCCCACCCCGCCCCCGCTCCACCACAAACACCACCCCCACCGCCGCGCCAGCCGCACCCGTCGCCGCCGCACCCGCCGCCGCACCCGCCGCCGCGCCACCCGCCGCCGCGTCAGCCGCACCCGCCGCCGCTGGAGCGGTCGCTGCCGGCTCCGTCGCTGCCGTCGCGGGCGTTGCCGTCGTAGCTGCAGCCGTCGTGGACGTGGACGTGGCCGTCACGGGCGTGGTCACCGTCGCCGCAGGCGTCGCTGTCCCTGTCGCCGTCGCCGTCGCCGTCGCCGTCGCCGTCGCCGTCGCCGTTGCGGGCGCGGTCGTCGCGAGCGTTGCCGTCGTGGCCTTCGGCGTCGCGCGGTCGGTGCCTCCGTCCCGGCCGGTCGGCGGCTGGGGAACCGCGGGCAGCAGCCGGACCGCCCCGAGCAGCTCGGCCACCCCCTGACCGGTGATCGCCGACCCGAACAACACCGGATGCGCCTCGCCCGCCGCGCACTGCGCCGCAAGCGCCTCCCGCACCCGCTCCGCCCCCGGAACCACATCGTCGACGAGCAACTCCAACAGCCCGTCATCCCCCTCAGCCAACACCTCAGCCGCCACCATCCCAGCGTCCTCGACGCCATACTCCCCGTCGGCCCGCACGTCGGCCCGCACGTCGGCTCCTGCATCGGCCCGCGCGTTAGCCGCCGCGTCGGCCCCTGCGTCGGCTCTGAGGTCGGCCCTCGCGTTAGGCCCCGCGCTGTCCTCCGCCTCGGGCCCTGCCTCGGGCCCCGCGGTGAGCTCCGCGCTGTGCTCCGCCTCGGGCCCCGCGGTGGGCTCCGCGCTGTGCTCCGCGTCGGGCCCCGCCTTGGGCCTCGCGTCGGCCTCCGCGTCGGCCTCCGCCTTGGCGGGTTCGACCTCGACGGGCCCACCGGCCCGCACCACCTCCTCCGAGCCGCCGCCCGCCACCCCTGGACGGAGAGTGACCCCCGAGGCCGGGGGAGTGGGGGCGAGGGGGTGGGTGGCGGCGGCCGCGTCGCTGGGAGCGACCCCGGAAGTCGAGGGGGTGAGGGGGCGGGGGGTGGGGCCCGGGTCGCTGGAAGCGGCCCCGGAGGCCGGGGGAGTGGAGGTGAAGGGGTGGGAAGCGGCCGGGTCGCGGGGAGCGGGCCCGGAGGCAAGGGAACTGAAGGCGAGGGGATGAGGGGGGGCGCTTGGGGTGGTGCCGAAGGGGGGCGGGGCGAAGGTGAAGGGGTGGACGGTGGCGGCCGGACCGCCGATGCCGCTCACCGTGTTGAGCGGAACCGCCCGCGGCGACAACCACCGCCGGATCTCGGCGAGCACCCCCGCCTCCCGAGCCCCCATCCGATCGATCTTGTTCACGAAGATCAGCGTGGGCAGCCGCAACCGCCGCAGCGTCTTCATCAGGACCCGCGTGTGCGGCTGCACGCCCTCCACGGCCGACAACACCAGGACGGCGCCGTCGAGCACGCCGAGCGCGCGTTCGACCTCGGCCACGAAGTCGGCGTGGCCCGGTGTGTCCACCAGATTGACCCGCAGGTCGCCCATGGTGAACGAGGCCACCGCGGAGCGGATGGTGATGCCGCGGCGGCGTTCGATCTCGCCGCTGTCGGTCTGCGTGCTGCCGTCGTCGACGCTGCCGAGGCGCGCGATGACCCCGGTCTCGAACAGCAGCCGCTCAGTGAGGCTGGTCTTGCCCGCGTCTACGTGCGCGAGGATGCCGATGTTCAGGATGTGCATGAGTGGTGGAGCCCTCGAGAACTCTCGTGCCAATGGGGCGCTGGAAGATCTCTGGGCGGCGCCGCATCTCATGCTCCTGAACGTCGTCCGGCTGGTGCCCGGTCATCCTGACACCGGGACGGGCCGGCGGGCCACCGATTTAAACCGGGTCACAACAGACGAAGCTGCTCCGGCTCGGCGACGGCGGCGACGGTGTCGGGCGTTCGGCGGGGCGGTACGCGGCGGGCCATGGCGGGGGTGGCCCTGCCGACCCCGTGGCGTCGGGCCAGCTCCTTGACCTGGGCGACGACGCGGTCCTGGTAGGAGGCGGGGGCGTAGGCGCCGCGGCCGTACAGCTCCAAATAGCGCGGCACCAGGCGCGGGTGCTCGCGCCCGAGCCAGCTCAGCCACCACTCGCGCGCCCCCGGCCGCAGGTGCAGGACGATCGGGGCGATATGGGTGGCGCCGGCCTCGGCGATCTCCTTGACCGTGCGTTCGAGCTGGGCGGGGGAGTCGGTCAGGTACGGCAGGATCGGCGCCATCAGCACCCCGCACGCCACGCCGTTGTCGTTGAGCGTGGCGCACGCCTCCAGCCGCCGGCGCGGGTTGGGCGTGCCGGGTTCGACCCCGCGCCACACCGCCTCGTCGACGAACCCGACCGACATGCTCGTGCTGACGTCGGTGACCTCGGCCGCCTCGGTGAGCAGGTCGAGGTCGCGCAGGATCAGCGTGCCCTTGGTGAGCACCGAGAACGGGTTCGCGGCGTCGCGCAGCGCGGCCAGGATGCCCCGCATGAGCCGGTAGCGGCCCTCGGCGCGCTGGTAGCAGTCGACGTTGGTGCCCATGGCCACGTGGTGGCCGCCCCAGCGGGCCGCGGCCAGCTCCTTTCGGGCCAGCTCGGCCGCGTTGACCTTGACGACGATCTTCGAGTCGAAGTCGGCCCCGGCGTCGAGGTCGAGGTATTCGTGCGTCTTGCGGGCGAAGCAGTAGACGCAGCGATGCCCGCACCCGCGGTAGGGGTTGATCGTGTACTCGAACGGCACCCGGCTCGCCCCCGGCACCCGGTTGATGATGGTCCGGGCCTGGACCTCGTAGAAGGTCATGCCCCTGAACTCGGGCGTGTCGAACGTACGGGTGACCGCGCCGCGGGCGAACAACGGCACGGCCGGATCGACCTGACCGGGGCCGGTCAGGCGCAGGTTGTCCCAGCGCATCCCATGATTAGAACAAAAGTTCGAGCGTGATCGCAAACCGAAAAGAGGCGGTAATTAGGGGGTCACGTCAAGGCTAATGATCTTCATGGTTGGGGAGGAACACGCCACAGTGCTTGCGTTCCGGAGGTGCGTCTATGGCCTGGTCGCAGGACGAGGAACGACTGCTGGCCCAGATCGAGCAGCACCTCGTCGACGACGATCCACGTCTCGTCGCCCGGCTCGAGTCGTTCAACGAGCGGGCCCGTCGCAGCGAGGCGCGGGCGAAGGGGCAGCCGGGCCACAGGCGGCCACGCCGGTCGACGGTCATCATCGTGATCAGCTGGGTGCTCATCGCGACGCTGGTGGCCACCCTGCTGATCATGGTCCTCCAGCACGAGGCCGCCACCGCCGTGGCGCTGGCCGCCTCGCGCTGACCGCTCCGGGGCTGCTCCCGGACCGGTCCCGGATCGTTCGCGGGTCGTTCGCGGCTTTCGGTCGCGCCTCAGGCCGTGCGCACGGTCGGCTCGTGGCGTACCGGGAAGTTGACCGAGGCGGCGATGAAGCACGCCTTGTGGGCGTCCTCGTGCAGGCGGGCGGCGGTCTCGGTCATCTCCGGCGCGGCCACGGTCACCTCGGGGCGGAGCACGACCTCGGTGAAGTGGCCGCCGGCGCCGCTCTCGGCCATGGTGCCCACCGCGTGGTCGGCGTACGCGGTGACCACGACGCCCGCCTCGCTGCACAGGTGCAGATACCACAACATGTGGCACTGGGAGAGCGAGCCGACCAGCAGCTGCTCGGGGTTCCACCGGGCGGGGTCGCCGCGGAAGGCGGGGTCGGAGCTGCCCGCGATGACCTGTCGGCCCTCGGTGGACAGATCGTGGTCGCGGTCGTAGTCGCGGTAGCCGCTGGTGCCGGTGCCCCGGTTGCCGGTCCAGGTCACGGTGGTGGTGTACGTGTGGTGGCGGGTCATGCGGGTTCGTCCTTGCTGTGAGTGACGGCGCGGGTGTCGAGGACGTGCGCGCGGGCGATGGCCGCGGCGTCCTGCGGCCGGGCCTCGGTGATCGCGGCGAGAAGCTGTTCGTGCTGGCCGGAGACGTGTGCCGGACGGGACGGCGGCGCCAGCGAGCGCAACGTGGAGACCTGGATCTGGTCCCACACGCGCTCCAGGGTGTGCAGCGCGATGGCGTTGGCCGCCAGCTCGGCGATCCGCCGGTGGAAGCGGCGGTTGAGCCCGACGGCCTCGCCGAGCCGGCCCTGCGCGGTGGCGGCCGCCGTGGCGTCGGCGACCTCGCGCAGCGAAGCCAGGTCGGCGGGGGCGATGCGGCCCTCGCCCTGGCGGGTCGCCGCCAGCTCGGCCGTGAGCGCCTCCAGGGCCGCCCGTACCTGGTAGGCGTCCTCCAGTGCGGACGCCTCCAGGGCCACGACGACCACCCCGCGCCCGGCCGGGCGCACCAGGCCGTCGGCGGTCAGCGCTCGCAGCGCCTCGCGCACCGGGGTGCGGCTCATCTCCAGACTCGCCGCGACCTCCGTCTCGGTCAGTTTCACCCCCGGCGGGTAGGTCCCGTCGAGGATCAGCTCCCGCAACCGGCTCCAAGCCACATCGCTCTGCACGGACACGACTCTAGCGTTTTGCATACATTGCATGCAATGCATGCGACGGCTCCAGACCGGTGGGGAACGCACGGAGACAGGAGGCTCGCGAAGGAGGGGGCGGAGGTCATTGGGAAGCGGGCGGGAGGGGTCAGAGGCCCTTGGAAGAACGGGCAGGAGAAGGGGCCGGAAGCCCTTGGAGGAACGGGCGGGAGGAGCGGGTCAGAGGCCCTTGAGGAAGGTCGCCGCCACCGGGGCCGCGACCTTGCCGCCCGTGCCGCCCCCCTCCACCACCACCGCGAAGGCCACGTCGCCCTTGAACCCCATGAACCAGGCGTGGGTGTCGAGCTTGTCGCCGGTGCCGAACTCGGCCGTGCCCGTCTTGCCGTGGGTGCCCGCGGGCAGGCCGCTGCCCCTGGCGGTGCCCTTGGAGACCACGGCCGCCATCATGCTGTGCAGCTGCTCCTTGACCCCCTTGGGCAGCGCCTGCTCGCCGGCCTTCTGCTTGATCGACGGCACCAGCGTCGGCGGCCGCCACGTGCCGTCGGCGATGGCGGCGGCGACCGAGGCCATCGACAGCGGGCTCGCGGTGATCCTGGCCTGGCCGAAGGACTCGGCGGCCAGCTCGGCGTCGGACTGGGCCCGCGGGAAGCTGGCCTTCGTGGCCGGCACGCCGAGGTTGAGCGGCTGGTTGAAGCCGACGCCTTCTGCCGTCTTGAGCAGCTTGTCGGCGCCGAGCCGCTGTTCGGCCAGCGGCGCGAAGGTGGTGTTGCACGAGTGGGCGAAGGAGTCGAGGAACGACAGCGAGCCGAACTCCTCCTTCTCCGAATTGCGGATCTTCAGCCCGCCGACGGTGGCGTACATCGGGCAGGTGACCTTGTCGGCGGGCGACAGGCCGGCCGCCAGCAGGCCGATCGCGGTGACCGCCTTGAACGTGGAGCCGGGCGGGTAGCGGCCGTCGAGGGCCCGGTTGAAGCCGCCCTGGTTGTTGACCACGGCCAGGACCTCGCCCGTGGAGGGCCGGATGGCGACCATGGATGTGGGCTTGGGGACGTCTTTGACCGCGGCCACGGCCGCCGCCTGCGCCCGCGGGTCGAGCGAGGTCTCCACGGGTTTGCCGTCGGTGCCCTCGATGGTGCCGAGGGTCTTGCCACCGAGCTGGATCTGCGTGGTGGGGGTGCCGGCCAGCCGCTTCTGGAACGTCTCCTGCAGGCCGCCGCGCCCGATCGCCTGCCCCGGCTTGTAGGAGGTGCCGAGCTTGGCGACGTCCTTCTTGGTGGCCTTGTCGAGGTAGCCGACGAGCTGCTGAACCGAGCCGCCGGACGTGCCGGTGTCGATGCGGTCGCCGTCGGCGTCGGTGATCTTCGCGCGCTGCGGCCAGCTCGTCTTGACGGCGAACGCCGCGCCCGAGGTCATCTGCGGGTGCAGCGTGGTGGGCCGCCAGTCGATCTTCCACATGCGGTCGGCCACCACGAGGTCGAGCTGCCCGTCGTAGGACCAGGAGCCGATGTTCTTCAGCGCCAGGGTCGCGGTGTAGGGGACCTTGGCCCGGCCGTCGCCCTCGACGACCCGCCCCAGCTTGACCGTGGCCGACTCGACGCCGAGCGCGGCGCGCTGCTGGTCGTAGGCGGTGAGCTGCTGCTGGGTGGCCAGCTCGGCGGTCATGGCGGCCTTGTCGCCGGCCTGCCAGGCGGCGGCGAAGCGCTGCGCCGTCTCGCCCGGTGTGCCCTTGGTGCGTAGCAGGTAGTAGGCGCCCCCGCCCGCGGCCCCCGCCACGAGCACGGCGGACACCGACACGATCGCGATGGTACGGCCCCGCGCCACTGGTCAGCCCCCCGGTCCTCGACGTCAGGTGTCAGAGCCTAGCGGTGACCGGTCACGTCGTTCCATTGGTGGTCTTGAAACTGGAGGCGTACGCGGGCACGTACTCCTGCCCGGACAGCTTCTGGACGGCCTCCATGACCTCGTCGGTGACCCGGCGCCGGTCGCGCGCCTTGGTGTGGTCGCCCTCGAAACGCAGGGGCCGGCCGATGGAGATGCCGATCTTGGCGGGCCTGGGCACCTTGGCCCCGACCGGCAGCACCTTCTCGGTGCCCTTGAGCGCCACCGGCAGCACGGGCGCGCCCGTCTTGAGCGCCAGCCAGGCCACGCCGACCTTGCCGCGGTAGAGGCGGCCGTCGGGGGAGCGGGTGCCCTCGGGGTGGATGCCGAACAGCTCGCCGCGCTCCAGCAGCTCGGCGGCGGCGTCGAGCATGGCCTGGGCGGCGTGGGCGCTCTCGCGGTCGATCGGCAGGCTGCCGCCCAGGCGCATGAAGAAGCCGGAGACGGGGTTGCCGTCGAAGTACTCGTTCTTGGCGGTGAACGTGACGTGCCGGGGGAGCAGCGCGGGCAGCAGGAAGGAGTCGAGCACGGAGAGGTGGTTGGCTGCCAGGATGGCCGGGCCGACCCTCGGCACGTTCGCGGCGCCGGTGATGTGCGGCCGGCACATCGCGTGGGCGAGCGGCGCGGCGGCGAACTTGACCACTTCGTACAGCAACGGGCTCTCCTGGATCATGGGCAGTCAACCTTGCCACCCTAAGGCAGCGGGACACCCGGAAAGCTTTAAGGCCGATGTGGTGGTCGCCTCCTCGGCGAGGTGCACAACACGGTTCCAGCCGAACGGTATTCCGTGAAGGCGGTAATTTGCGGCCCGGGGGACACAGCCACATCGGCATTTCCGAGTTAAGCACAGCCTCTGGCGTTGGAGGTAATCGTGCCCGCCGCATGGGCCGCGCGTGACCTGCGCGCCGCAGCTCAGGGGCGGGCGGGGCCGTCCATGAGCAGCGCGTAGGCGTGTTCGGCGGCGCGCACCGCGTCGGCCTCGGCCTCGGCCAGGGGACGGCCCCCGGCGAGCTGCGCCCAGGTGCGGCGGGCGAGCACCCGCTGCACGGTCAGCGCCTGCGCGGCCAGCAGCGCGGCGGTCAGCTCGTCCATGCTCTCGGCCAGGGCCTCGGTCAGCTCGGCCTCGTCCTGGGTCATGTGGTGGAACAGGCGGACGGCCAGGCTGGGCGTGTCGAACACCATGCGGTGGAAGGCCAGCACCTCGGGGTGGTCGTTGAGCCCGGTGACCGGGTCGTGGGCGGCCAGCCCGTCGAGGTGGTGGCGGCGCAGGGCGGCGACAGGGTGCTCGCCGGGCGCCCGCCCGCGCACCACGCGGGCGGCCTCGCCCTTGTGGTCGGCGAACCGGTGCAGGACGAGGTCCTCCTTGGTCGGGAAGTACTTGAACAGTGTCGGCTTGGACACCCCGGCCGCCGCCGCGATCTCGGTCACCGGCACCTCGTCGAAGCCGCGTTCCAGGAAGAGTGCGATCGCCGCCGTCGAGATGGCCTCGTGCACCCGCTGCCGCTGCAGCTCCCGCAGTCCCGTCATGACCGCAGTCTAGCAAAGTGTTAACCTGGTTAATGTCTTAACCGAGTTAACGCTTTGGGGGTGGGCATGGGAACGCTCGACGACGAACGGCGTCACGTCGAACGGTGCAGGGCGGGGCTGCGCAGGATGCTGGAGGGCGCGCGGGAGAACGTGATCGTCGGCGAGACCGTCGCCGGCGACCGCTACAGCGCGGAGCGGCTCGGCCGCCATCTCAAGAGCCTGGCCAAGGAGCTGAGCGAGGAGCCCGACGGGCCGCCGTTCTTCGGCCGGCTCGACTTCGGCCAGGAGTCGGCCGAGCACCGCGGGCGGGCGTACCACATCGGCCGGCGGCACATCACCGGCGAGCACGGCGGGCCGCCGGTGGTGATCGACTGGCGCGCGCCCGTGGCGCGCGCCTTCTACCGCGCCGGCGCCCGCGACCCCCAGGGCGTCGAGGTACGCCGCCGTTTCGGCTGGTCGGGCAGGACGCTGACCGGGTACGAGGACGAGCGTCTCGGCGCGGGGGAGGAGGGCGGCGGCGCACTCCTGGCGGCCGAGATCGAACGCCCCCGCGTCGGCCCGATGCGCGACATCGTCGCCACCATCCAGCCCGAGCAGGACGACCTGGTCCGCGCCGACCTCGACACCACCATCTGCGTCCAGGGCGCCCCCGGCACCGGCAAGACCGCCGTCGGCCTGCACCGGGCCGCCTACCTGCTGTACGCGCACCGCCGGCGCCTCGAACGCTCCGGCGTCCTGGTGCTCGGCCCGAACCGCACCTTCCTCGGCTACATCTCGGCCGTGCTGCCCGCGCTCGGCGAGGTGGACGTCGAGCAGACCACCCTGGAAGTGCTGCTCGGCGCCTACCCCGTACGGGCCGCCGACTCCGCGGCGGCCGCGGCGGTCAAGCACGACGTCCGGATGGCCGAAGTGCTGCGCCGCGCGCTGTACGGCCGCATCCGCAGGCCCGCCGAGCCCGCCGTGGTGGCCGACGGCTCCTACCGCTGGCGCGTCGGCGAGGACGAGCTGCGCCGCATCGTGGAGGACACCAGGCGGGCCGCGCTCCCGTACGGGGTCGGCCGCGAACGGGTCAGGGCCAGGACGGTGGCGGCGATGCGGCGGCAGGCCGAGGCCCGCGGCCAGACCTGCAACGCCGCCTGGGAACGCCGGATCGGCCGGGCGCTCACCCCGGCGCTCGACGCGACCTGGCCCGCCGTCCGCCCCGAGGACGTGCTGCACGAGGTCCTCAGCGCCCCGCCCGAGGGCCTGCTGACCGACGCCGAACGCGCCGCACTCGCCTGGCCCAGTCCGCCGCGCGGCGCCAAGAGCGCCAAGTGGACCGAGGCCGACCTGGTGCTGCTGGACGAGCTGGCCTGCCTGCTCGAACGCCCCCGCGGCTACGGCCACGTGATCGTGGACGAGGCCCAGGACCTGTCGCCCATGCAGTGCCGCGCCGTGGCCAGGCGCAGCGAGCACGGTTCGCTGACCGTGCTCGGCGACCTGGCCCAGGGCACCACGCCGTGGGCGGCCAGGTCGTGGCCCGAGCACCTGGAGCTGCTCGGCAGCCCCGGCGGCCGGATCGTCGAGCTGACCACCGGCTTCCGCGTGCCCGGCGTGGTCGTGGAGCTGGCCAACACGCTGCTGGCCGCGCTCGACGCCGACGTGCCCCCCACCCGCTCCTACCGCTCCGACGGCAGGCTGCGCGTCATCGCGACGGCCGAGCTGGAGAAGGGGGTCGTGGCGGCCGTACGGGAGGCGGGCGGGTTCGAGGGGTCGATCGGGGTGATCGCGGCCGACGCCCACGTCGAGGCGATCACCTGCGCGCTCTGGAACGAGGGCCTGGACCTCGGCGAGCGGCTGAGCGTCGTGCCCGCCTCGATGTCCAAGGGCCTGGAGTACGACCACGTGGTCCTCGCCGAGCCCGCCGCCGTCGTCGCGGCCGAACCGCGCGGCCTCAACCGTCTGTACGTCGCCCTCACCCGCGCGGTCTCCCGGCTCGACGTCGTCCACGCCGAACCCCTTCCCCCTCAGTTTTCCCGCCCGTCATAAGCCTTCTGAAATGGGCAGATGTCTGGACTCGGCGGCTCGACAGGCCCACGGCTCTGGTGTGTGATGTGATTCACTTCACGAGGGAGCCGGAGAATGACCGCTTCGCAAGACCCGCCCCCGGGCGACGACGAGCACACACGTGAAGGGCGCCGGCCGCAGCCGCCGCCCTACGGCGGGCCGCCGCAGCGGCAGGGCGCCCAGGTTCTGTCGATCATCGGGTTCGTCAGCGCCGCGGTGGCCATCCTGTTCATACCGATCCTGTTCGGCCTGGCCGGCATCGTGCTGGGCATCGTCGGCCACACCCGCGGCGAGTCCCTGGGCAGGTGGGCCGCCATCGCCGCCGCGGCCTGCATGGTCGTCGGCATGGTCCTCGGCGCGCTGGCCACGCGCGCGCTGGGTTCCTGACCCGCTGTGCCCGCGTGAATCCGCCGTCGCGCGGGCACAGGGCCGCGTCCCGGAATGAAGCGCGCCTCCCGGGTGCTGTCAGGGACGCAGTCGCTCATGGAAGAAGGCGTTAACCATGTCCCCGCAGGCGGACGCGGCCCATCTGATCGTGCGAGCCCTGGAGGCGGAAGGCGTCGAGTACGTCTTCGGCATCCCCGGCGAGGAGAACATCCACTTCGTCGACGCGCTCAACGACTCCTCCATCCGTTACATCCTCGTCCGGCACGAACAGGGCGCGGCGTTCATGGCCGAGATCTACGGCAGGCTCACCGGCAAGGCGGGGGTGGCCTCGGCCACGCTCGGCCCCGGCGCGATCAACCTGCAGCTCGGCGTGGCCGACGCCACCACCAACAGCACCCCCGTCGTGGCGATCACCGCCCAGGTCGGCCTCGACCGCATCTACAAGGAGTCGCACCAGGTGGTCGACCTGGTGTCGCTGTTCCGGCCGATCACCAAGTGGGCCGACCTGGCGCCGACGGCCCTGGCCCTGCCCGAGATGATCCGCAAGGCGTTCAAGACCGCCCAGACCGAGCGGCCCGGCGCCGTCTACCTGGCCATCCCAGAAGACGTCGAGTCGGCTGCCGTGCCGGCCGACCTCGGTCCGCTGCCGGTCAACGTCGTCCGTCCCCAAGACCCCTCGGCCGCGCAGATCGCCCGCGCGGCCGACGTGCTGGCCCGCGCGCGCAGGCCGATCGTGCTGGCCGGGCACGGCGCCGGCCGGGCCGGGGCCTCCGCCGCGCTGGTGCGCTTCTCCGAGCGGCTCGGGCTGCCGGTGGCCACCACGTTCAACGGCAAGGGCGTCTTCCCCGACGACCACCCGCACGCGCTGGGCGCGGTCGGCTTCATGCGGCACGACTACGTCAACTTCGGCTTCGACGAGGCCGACGTGCTGATCAGCGTCGGCTACGAGCTGCAGGAGTTCGACCCCGTCAAGATCAATCCCAACCGCGACAAGGAGATCATCCACCTCCACCGGTTCCCCGCCGAGGTCGACGACCACTACCCGGTGGCCGTCGGGGTGCACGGCGACATCTCCCGGTCGCTGGACGCGCTCGCCGACGCCGTCCCGCGCCGCTTCGAGCTCAACGGCACCGGCGAGAAGATCCGCCGCCTGATCCGCGAGGAGCTGGCGCAGGGGCGCTCGGAGGACGGCTTCCCGCTGTCGCCGCGGCGCGTGGTCGCCGACATCCGGGAGGCCATGGGGCGCCAGGACATCGTGCTGGCCGACACCGGCGCGGTGAAGATGTGGATGGCCCGCATGTACCCGACGTACGAGCCCAACACGATGCTGGTCTCCAACGGGCTGTCATCGATGGGATTCTCGGTGCCCGGCGCGCTGGCCGCCAAGCTGGCCTTCCCCGAGCGCAGGGTGCTGGCCGCCACCGGCGACGGGGCGTTCCTGATGAACTCACAGGAGTTGGAGACGGCCGTCCGCGAGCGCATCCCGATCACGGTCCTGGTGTGGGTCGACGACGCGTACGGGCTGATCGAGTGGAAGATGGACCTGGAGCTCGGCCGCCACTCGGGCATCCGCTTCGGCAACCCCGACTTCGTCGCCTACGCCGAGAGCTTCGGCGCCCGCGGCTACCGGATCACCAGCGCCGGGGAGCTGCTGCCCACGCTGCGCAAGGCGCTGGCCGACGAGACGGTGTCGGTGATCGCGGTGCCCGTCGACTACGCGGCCAACCTGGAGCTGACCGGCAAGCTGGGCGAACTCACCGGCCCCTTCTGACCGGCCCCTTCTGACCGGCCCTTTCTGACCGGCCGGGCCCGAACGAGGGGCCCGGTGGGTCAGGTTCTCGTCCAGTGGGGCTGCGCGACGTCGAACACCCGCTGTTCGCGCCCGCGCAGCGCCACCTCGGCGAACTGCCACAGGATCGCCCCGGTCGGCGCGTGGATCACGATGTCCGGCCCGAGCGGCATCTGCAGCAGCTCGCCCTGCCAGCGCGGCACGCCGGGCGCGAGGAAACGCTCCAGCGGCACCGCGTGCACCGAGGCCACCTCGTGGGCGTCGCCCACCGGCTCCTGACGGCCTCCGAACGCCACCACCGGAGTGATCACGAACCCGGAGTCGGCGACGAAGTCGTCGAGCAGCCCGGCCACCGCCACGCCGGTCACCCCGACCTCCTCGGCCAGCTCGCGCAGCGCCGCCTCCACCGGCAGCTCGCCGTCGTCGAGCCGCCCGCCCGGCAGCGCCCACTGCCCCGGGTTGCGCCCCCGCGCCGCCCTGCGGATCAGCACCGTGTACGGGACGCGCTCGGCGTCCTCCAGCACGCACACCGTCACGGCCGCCCGGCGCACCCCTGTGACGGGCGGCACCTCCCGGCGGTCGAAGGCGGCGAGATGGGCGGTGACCTGCTCGCGCAGCACGTCGATCGGGGGCAACATCCCCTCAGGATGTCACGCCGCACCCGTGCGGGCCGGTGCGATCCCAGGAGGCCCATCAGGAGAGGCCGGCCACTCCCTCCAGGAGGCGGTCGACGTCCGAGCGGTCGTTGTAGTGGACCAGGCCCGCGCGGACGGCGCCGCCCGAGTCGCGCACGCCGAGGGCGCCGGTCAGCTCCCAGGCGTAGTTGTGGCCGTTCCAGACGTTGACCCCCAGCCCGGCCAGATGCTCGGCGACCTGGCGCGGGGTGTGGCCGGCGACGGTGAAGTAGGCGGTCGCGGTGCGCCTGGCGGGCTTGCCGTGCAGGGTGACGTGGGGCATCGTCTCCAGGCCGGAGATCAGGCCGGCGAACAGCTCCAGCTCGTGCTCCTCGGCGGCGGCCATCGAGGCGAGGAGGCGTTCGCGGCGGGTGCCGGTGCCGGGGACCATGGCGGCCAGATGGTCGACGGCCGCGGTGACCCCGGCCAGGTCGGCGAACGCGGACGTACCCGTCTCGAACCTCTCCGGCACGGTGTCGGGGGAGGGCCGTAACTTGGCCGGACGGACCGTCTCCAGCAGCGCCGGGTCGGCGACGACGGCCCCCACGTGCGGCCCCGACCACTTGTAGGCGCTGGTGGCGTAGAAGTCGGCGCCCAGCGCCCGCATGTCCACCGGGCCGTGCGGGGTGGCGTGCACGCCGTCCACGTACAGCAGGGCGCCCGCGCGGTGGGCCAGCTCGGCGATGGCGGCCACGTCGGGACGGGTGCCGAGGATGTTGCTGGCCGCCGTCACCGCGACGACCTTGGTCCGCTCCCCGATCAGGTCGGCGTACTGGTCGACCGGGAGCTCGCCGGTCACCGCGTCCACCTCGGCCCAGCGGACGGCGGCGCCCGTCTGGGTCCAGGGGCGCACGTTCGCGTCGTGGTCCAGCCTGGAGACCACCACCTCGTCGCCGGGCCCGGTCAGCGCCCTGGCCAGCCGGTACGTCAGCGTCGTCATGTTCGGGCCGAGGATCACGCCGTCGGGACGGCCGCCGACCAGGTCCGCGACGGCGGCACGGCAGGCGGCGACGATCTCGTCCGCCCGGTGGCTGGCGGGGAACGCCCCGCCCACGTTGCCGAGCCCGGCCCGGTATGCGGCGGAGATGGCGTCGATCACCGGCTGCGGCGTCTGGGTGCCGGCCGCGCCGTCAAGGTAGGCGAAACCATCGGAAAGCGCGGGATAGGAGGAACGTACGGACTCCAGGGGGAAAGGCATGATAAGTAGATGCTCACCCTCAGAGACCTCAACCGCGCCACGTTGGCCAGGCAGCACCTCCTCGCCCGGCACGAGGGTCGGCCGGCCGACGTCGTGCACCGGCTGGCCGGGCTGCAGGCCCAGGAGCCGCGGCCGCCCTACCTGGGGGTGTGGACGCGGCTGGCCGGGTTCCGGCGCGACGACCTGCACGCCTCGCTGCACGCCGGCGGCCTGGTGCGGGCGACGATGATGCGGGCCACGCTGCACCTGGTGACGGCGGAGGACTTCGTGTCCTTCCGGCCGCTGCTGCGTCCCATGCTGGCCGCCGCGGCGCGCCGGTTCGAGGGCGTCGACTTCGAGGCCGTCGCCGCGGTCGCCGACCGGCTGCTCGCCGACGGCCCGCTCACCTTCAACGAGCTGCGGCCCCTGCTGCTGAAGGAGTTCCCCGGCGCCGACGAGCGGGTGCTCGGGTACGCCGTGCGCATGATGACGCCGCTGGTCATGGTGCCGACGCAGGACCGGTGGAGCTTCCCGCGGGAGTCCGCCTTCGGGCTGCCCGGCGTCGAACTGGACCCGGCGCCCAGCATGGAACGCCTGGTCGAGCGGTACCTCGCCGCGTTCGGCCCGGCCACGCCCGCCGACGTCCAGACCTGGTCGGGACTGGGCGGGATGCGGGCCGTCATGAAGGGGATGGAGCTGGACAGGCTCGCCGACGAGACGGGACGCGAACTGTTCGACCTGCCCGGCGCGCCGCGGCCGGGCGGCGACGTGCCCGCGCCGGTGCGCTTCCTGCCCGACTTCGACAACCTCGTCCTGGGGCACGCCGACCGTACGCGGGTGCTGGCGGACGAGTTCAGGCCGCTGGTCGCGACCAAGAACCTGCGGATCAAGGCCACGTACCTGGTGGACGGGTTCGCGGCGGGGACCTGGCAGATCAAGCGGTCCGGCAAGAAGGCCAAGCTCCTCATCAGCCCCTTCGCCGCCCCGACGCCCCTGGACGTCCTGGAGGAGGAGGGGCTGGCGCTCCTCGCCTTCGCCGAACCGGACGCGACCACCTACACCCTCGAACACACCCCACCCAACTGACCACCCCGCCCGGAGCAGACTGTGGGCCTTGGGCACGATGGCGTCGCCGCCTCTGTGGTGCTGGTGAAATCGAGGTGCCGGAGCAGGGTGTGCCTCCCTAGCCTCGGCCCCATGCCTCACGAATCCGCCCTGTTGAACGTCATCGATGTGGAAGCCACCTGCTGGGACGGACAGCCGCCGCCCGGCTCCGTCAACGAGATCATCGAGATCGGCCTCACCGTCGTGGACGTGCCGGCGCGGCGCCGGGTGTCCCGGCACCGCATCCTGGTCCGCCCTGTCCGATCGGCGGTGAGTGACTTCTGCACGGAACTGACCGGCCTGACGCAAGCCGAGGTGGAACGGGGCGTCACCTTCGCCGAGGCATGCCGGGTCCTTGCCGAGGAGTACGACGCCGGGCAGCGCCCCTGGGCGAGCTGGGGCGAGTACGACCGCCGGCAGTTCGCTCGGCAGAGTCGGGCCGACGGGGTGGCCTACCCGTTCGGTCATCCAACGGAACGCACCCACACCAACGCCAAGGCCGTGTTCGCGGCGGCGTACGGGCTGCGCAGGAAACCCGGCATGGACCACGCTCTGCAGATCGCCGGACTGCCGCTCGAGGGACGCCATCACCGCGGCGAGGACGACGCGTGGAACATCGCGGCACTCGTCCTCGACCTGTTGGGCCGCGGGGCATGGCCGGCCCTCTAGAGCCTGGTGCGACTGACCCCGTTGCGGCGTTGTGTCGGCGTGATCTCGTAGACTCCCCGGCCACGTCGTCGAAGGGATTGCCGTGGAAGACCCGACAGGTGTCGCAGCGCTGACCGAGATCCTGCCTCCAGATCTCGGCGTGGACGAGGAGATCGACTGGTCGGCAGCAGAGGCGCGGTGGGGCACGCGGTTCCCGCGTGACTACATGTCCTTCATGTCCGTCTACGGGGCGGGCTCGTTCGCCGAGGTCGTCATCCTCATGCCGTTGCCCAAGGAATACATCCAGTGGGACCCCGGGACCTTCGAGGAGGAGACGAAGAACGCCCGTCACACCTGGGAGATGCTGGGCGGTCAGGAAGGTCTCGACATCGACCCGAACGACATCCTCGCCTGGGGCGTCACGTCGGGCCCCGACATCCTGTGCTGGCTGACCACCGACCCCGACCCCGACCGGTGGCCCGTCCTGGTCTGCGGCCGGCACACCCGCGAGGACTTCACCCTCTTCCCCTGTGGCATGGTCGAATTCCTCCGCACGCTGCTCCTGGACGAGTACGACCCCTACCCCCTCAGCGTCGACCTGCGTAACGCCTCGCCGCGCTACGTGCACTGGCTCGAAGAACAGAGGCGCTGGAAAGCGGAAATGGACCCCGACCTCGGTTCGCCACGATCGGCCGACCAGTAGGGCCCGTGCAGCCGACGCCCGCGTCTGCGGGTAGGCGCGTCGGTGATCATGTCGGGGCCGGAGTCTGTCGGGAGGGGTGCAGGGTGGCGGGGTCGGTGGGGCCGGCGGCAACGCCGGACGATGTCCTGCGGGCGCGGGACGAGACGGCGATGAGCCTTCCAGCTCCGCTGGTGGCGCTGTGGAGCGTGAGGGACGGCCTGCACACGGAGTCCGGGGTCGCGGTGTACCGGGGGACATCGGTGAACGCAACGCCACCTACGAAGTGGCGAAATATGCACCTGGATTCCTCCTCGTCGGCGATGACAGCGGTGGCCGCGGATTCCTCCTGCGTGCCGATGACCCGGGCTCCGCCGTGTTCTCCTCCGGTCTGGGCGATCTGGAGCCCGCGTATTTCGACGTCGTGGCCGCGGGCTTCGCGTCCTGGATCGAATCGCTCGGTCCTGTCCCTTTCTGCTGACCATCGGGGAGTCGCTGTGACCGGGGAAAAGGCTTCGCGATGTGAGTGCAACGGGTGGCAGGGTGCGATGCATGGCACCCCAGTACGAGATCCGCGCAGACTACGACGCTGACACGATCGTGGTCTACCAGGCATACGCACCTGCCATAGCCGACGCCGCGCTGCGCGCGGGCCGTTTCGTTGCGCCGTTCTCGTTCCACAGGATGACCTGGATCAAGCCCTCGTTCCTGTGGCTCATGCATCGCAGCAACTGGGCCCGCAAACCTGGTCAGGAGCGCGTCCTCGCCGTGCGGATGACCCGGCGGGGCTGGGAGGAGGCTCTGTCCCGGGCCGTGCTCACGACCGCGGATCCGGCAGCTGTGACCCGGGCAGCCGTACATGTCCAGTGGGACCCGGAACGTTCGTCGCGCGGAGCGGCGCTGAACCACTACAGCATTCAGGTCGGCATCGGCCGCGACCTGATCCGCACCTTCACCGACGACTGGATCGTCAGCCTCACCGACCTCACCCCGCAGGTCCGCAAGGCCACGGCATTGACACAAACCGGGCACGCCGCCAAGGCCCAACGGCTGTTCCCCGCCGAGCGGGTGTATCCCCTGCCGCGAACGCTGGAACGCCTCCTTGCCCCGGGCAGATGACGGCCGGCCGAAGACGCTGGACGACTACGCGAGGCGGTTGGACGGGCACATCGGCCGCGAGCTGAACCCCGACGGCCCGCCCAGGGATCAGCTGCCGCCCTTCTTGCGCGAGTAGACCTGCTTGGCGGGCGGAGCCGTCACACGCAGCTTGCCGCCCCATCTGGTGTAGCGGGACTCCACGGTGATCACGTCGTCGCCCACCAGGCTCTGCACCCGGTGCTCCGCGGCCGGGTGCGAGGTGACGAGCCGTTGTGGCAGGTTGTCGGGGCCCAGGGTGAGCTCGAAGGCGAACGCGCGGTCCTTGCTCTTGGACATGGCGGAGGCTCGGTACCAGGGGGAGACCCGCCACAGTTCGGCCCGGCTGATGTGGCCCTTGAACGTACGTCCTGACTTCGTGCCGGACTTGATGAGGGCCTGGAGGGTCGCGGGTTCGGCCGGGTTCACCAGCTGGCTGTAGAGCCCGCTGATCCCGCCAGGGAGCGGCCTGTCGTACCTGAGCCAGGGCTTGCCCGACGGAACATCGCCGTTGAGCGCGCCGCCCTTGTTGTAGCTCACCTTGCCCACGGTGATCGTGCGTTCGTCGCCCAGCAGGGCGTCGAGGGAGTTGAAGATCCCGCCTTCGTGCGGCGTGTACGTCGCCTTGATGGCGGAGGCGACGATGACACCCAGGCCGCCCTTGACCGGCTTGCCGAACTGCAGCACGCCCTCGCGCCGCAGAAAGGCGGTCTTGCCGGAGAGGTCGACGTAGGCCGAGGTGTCGGTGAACGTCACCCTCTGACCCGTCCTGGCGCGCCGACGTGCCGGGCCAGGACGAGGTCCGGCGCGCACGGCTTGGCTAGGCGAGGCCGAGGTCCCGCCGCACGCGGGCGTAGTGGCGGCCCGGCAGCAGGCTGCCGACCGCCCACGGCTGGTTCTCCGGCATGCGCCTGCCCAAGCCCTCCAGCAGGCGCTGCGCGCCGGTGAGGTGGCCGCCGTGGTAGAGCGCCGCGCCGAACAGGTGCGCGGCGTCCAGCGCCCTTGGATGCGGCCGGGCGCCCTCGCGCCACTTGTCGGACGCCGCCACCAGCGGGCCGGCCACCTCAGGGTCGCCGAAGTAGCCTTCGAGGATCTCCCGCGCCGTACGCTCCGATTCGCCGATCAGGCCCCACACGACTTCGAAGTGGGCCAGCGCCAGCGTTGCCGTCACCGGGTCGCCCGGGGGCGCCGCGTCCGCCGTGCGGCGGGCGAAGGCCAGCACCTCGTCGTCGGAGCCGTACCACTTGCCGCACAGCACCTGGACGCGGGTGTAGTGGCCCAGATACAGGTGCGGAGCGCGGGCGGTCAGCTCCGTCCAGAGGCGGTCGAGCTCCTGCCGGCCGGCCTGCGCGCCGAGCGCGTGCCACTGCAGCCGCTCCCACGGAACGGGATCGTCCGGACGGGCCTCGGCGGCCTGCCGCAGCGGGACGGCGGCGTCCGCCAGCACCTCGTGGAAGCGGGCGAAGCGCTGATCGCTCACGTACGTGGCGTAGGAGGCGCCGCGGATCGCCCATGCCTGCCTGATCCGGGCGGCGCCGAGCCAGAGCAACGCGTCGGGGTCGTCGCCGGCCAGCCGGAGCAGCGCCTTGGTGTGCGCACGGGCGGCGATCCCCAGTTGCTCGACGCGCAGCGCACGCACCTCGTGGTCGTCGCGCGCCCGGCGGACCAGCTCCAGGCCCGGCTCCAGCCGTCCGGCCCGCACCTGGCGCAGCGCCTGCTCCAGCGCGGGATCCTCCCACGACCGGCCCGCACGCATCCGCGAGGTCTTGTCGAGCAGCTCGGCCGCGGCCGTGATCACCCGTATCAAGGACATCCGTGATCAATACCGCACGTGATCATGGTGTCGCAACAGCGTCAGTGGCTGGTGCCAGGCACCTCGTAGGGCACCGGACGACGTTGTCTGGGCCGGCGCAGCCGGGTTCCAGACAATCCACCAGCCGCCAAGACTGAGCCTGACACGCCTACTGGGGCGTGCTCCTCATCGAGCCGTGAGAGGCAATCCGTGATCAATAAAATGCCGCTTCGACGTCTGACCGCCGGTCTGGGCAGCGCCGTCGTAGCGCTGGGTGGTGTCGCCGTGCTGTTCACCGCGACTCCCGCAGTGGCCTCGGCCGGCACGGCCACCGCCCTGATCTTCAAGTGCAAGTACGACGGCAACGTCCGCAGCTCTCCCCGGCTCGGACGGCCCAACTTCCTCTTCACCTGCTATGTGGGGACGCAGATCTACCCGCGCTGCTGGGTTCGTGGGGACTACAGCGGCGGGGACAACCGCTGGTACACCTGGCGTGGCGGCCAGGGCCAGCCGGACCGCTACATCCACTTCAGCCAGGTCTCCAGCGAAGGAGACGGCGGCGGCATGATCCAATGCCCCTAGTGCATCGAGACAACCAGCGGACCAGTGCCGGTGCACCTGCCATCAGGCGGCGAAGCCGTGGTTGACCAGGTGTTGATCCGGAAGTAGGTCCCTTCCGGCTCGGTCACGTAACGGAACCTGGACGGGTGGCCCGTGGCCGAGCCGGAAGGGCGCGTCGGATGACGCAACCGGGGTTGCCGTCGACGTCCGTGTCGTACCCGGACGGCAGCACGCGCACCCGAGGTCCGAGTTCCTGTCCGAATGCGGCCCGCCCCCCCGACGATCGCCCGGCGGGCCTCGCGTTCCAGCACCCGAGCGCCATGGCGGCGGACGTCATCGAGGGTCCTGATCGCCGGCGTCTTCGCAAACGCGTGGCGACCGGCTCTCACCGAAGCGTGCGGGTCGGACATCGCGATCAGAGGCGGGGTGAGGGGGCGGGCGTCTTCTGGAGTGCCGTCGGCCGGCGGGGGTGGTGGCGAGGGGACGGGGTTGGGGGGCTGGTCAGGGGGCGGATGGCGCCGGCGGGGAAGCGATGATCGGGTGTTCGTCGAAGCCACGTTCGAGGAAGTGTTGGGTAGCCTGGTCAGAGACGGCCCTGCCAGGCCCCGCTTCTTCCGTTCCCTCATGCCCTGAAGGTCCCGACGCCTATCGGCCCGCTACGTTTTCCCGCCGGCCCTGCCCGCAGGCCGGCTCAGTCACTGAGCGTCCACCCAACGCGAGCGAGGAGAGAATTTTGTCCCAAGCAGCAGAGGTTCTCGAACTGGACGACACCATCGCCGACGGTGGCACGACCGTCGGCGCCGACTCGGTCAAGACCTATCTGAAGGAGATCGGGCGCGTCCCGCTGCTCACCGCCGAGCAGGAGATCGAGCTGGCCAAGCGCATCGAGGCCGGCCTGTTCGCCAGGGAACGGCTCGACAGCGAGCCCGGCCTGTCCTCCGACCTGCGTGCCGACCTGGAGTGGATCGCCGACGACGGCCTTCGTGCCAAGCGCCGCATGCTGGAGGCCAACCTCCGGCTCGTCGTCTCCATCGCCAAGCGTTACACCGGCCGCGGCATGCTCTTCCTCGACCTGATCCAGGAGGGGAACCTCGGCCTGATCCGGACGATCGAGAAGTTCGACTACCGGCTCGGCTACAAGTTCTCCACCTACGCCACCTGGTGGATCAAGCAGGCCATCACCCGCGCCATGGCCGACCAGGCCCGGACGATCCGCATCCCCGTGCACATGGTCGAGCTGATCAACAAGGTGGCCCGCGTGCAGCGCCGCCTGCAGTCCGACCTGGGCCGCGAGCCCACTCCCGAGGAGATCGCCGCCGAGACCGATCTCGACGTCGAGCGGGTGTCGGAGGTGCAGAGCTACGGCCGGGAGCCGATCTCCCTGAGCACGCCGCTCGGCGAGGAGGGCGACAGCGAGTTCGGCGACCTGATCGAGGACACCGAGGCCGTCTCCCCGGCCGACGCGGTCTCGTTCACGCTGCTGCAGCAGCAGTTGCACAGCCTGCTCGACCAGCTCTCCGAGCGCGAGGCGGGCGTGATCACGATGCGCTACGGCCTGGCCGACGGCAAGCCCCGTACCCTCGACGAGATCGGCCGCGTCTACGGCGTCACCCGTGAGCGCATCCGGCAGATCGAGGCCAAGACCATGTCCAAGCTGCGCCACCCCTCCCGGGCCATGGCGCTGCGCGACTACCTGAGCTGACCGCCCGATCCCGGGAGCGGCAGCACGCCGCTGTCCGAGCCGATCGTTCGCGCCCGGGAGCAGCATCACGCGACACGCCGAGCAGGGCTCGCCGTGTGGACGTGGAGCGTCACCGCCTTGTCGACCGAACCGACCGCCGCGCCGCCGGCGAGACCAGCGACAGGCACGACCTCCGTCCGCCCCGGCGACGGCCCCCCGGGCATCCGCGTGCCGCGAGCTACGACGAGGCGCCCCGCCACCCACCGGCGGGGACCGCGGGAAACCGGCGAAGCCCGGAGGGGGCCTGGGGTGGGAAAGAGGGGGTAAAAGGGGGCTCTGGAGTGTGTGGAGCTCAAGGCGGGCCGGTTGGGCCGGACCTACTCTGCCCAACGTGAAACGCTCCCGTACGAGCCTCGTCCACCAGGCCGCATACGCGTTCCGGCACCCCCACAGGATCGCCCCCCACCTGCGCCGGCTGGCCCGCGACACCTGGTTCCGGCTCCGCACCCACGACCACGTCACCTACTACCGCGCCGTCATGAGGTCCGACACGGCCCGCGACCCCGAGGGCGCCGTGGGGTCGCACAAGCACCGGCGCTGGCTGGCCCTGGGACGCATGCAGTTCGACTACCTGGTGGAGCACGGGCTCAAGCCCGACTGCCGGATGCTGGAGATCGGCTGCGGGAACCTGCGCGCCGGCCGCCTGTTCATCGGCTACCTGTTCACCGGCAACTACTACGGCATCGACATCTCGCCCGACATCCTGCTGGCCGCCCAGGACACGATCGAGAAGCACGCCCTGCAGGACAAGCTGCCGTACCTGGCGCCGGTGCGCGACCTGCGGCTGGCGTTCCTGCCGGACGAGTACTTCGACGTCGTCCACGCCCACAGCGTCTTCTCGCACTCGCCGATCGAGGTCATCGAGGAGTGCTTCGCCAACGTGGGCCGGGTCATGAAGCCGGACGGCTGGTTCGACTTCACCTTCGACCGAACCGAGGGCAAGGAGCATCACGTCCTGCGCGAGGACTTCTACTACCGCACCGAGACGCTGGTCGAGCTGGCCCGCCAGTACGGACTGAAAGCGACGTTCATGGACGACTGGGAGCAGTCCCCACATAAACAGTCGAAAATCCGTATCACCCGGCGATAACCTCCCGGAGAGTGAGAGACCTTCGCCTGCTGCCCAAGGCCCACCTGCACGTCCACCTGGAGAGCACCGTACGGCCCGCGACCGTGCGCGAACTGGGCGGCCCGCCCGAGCCCGAGGGCAGGTTCACCAGCTTCCGCGAGTTCGCCGACCAGCGGGCCAAGGTGCGCGACCTGCTGCGCACCCCCGAGCACTTCCGGCGCGTCGCCCTGGAGTTCTGCGAGGACGAGGCCGCCCAGGGCACCCGCTACGTCGAGGTCACCTTCACCGCCGCCGCCCACGGGGAACGGCTGGGCGCCCCGGAGATGCCGCTGGAGGCGGTGCTCGACGGCCTGGCCGAGGGCAGGCGGTACAGCATCGAGTCCCGGGTGCTGCTCGACCACTCCAGGCGGCGGCCCCTGGAACGGCTGTGGCGGACGTACGAGCTGGCCACCCGCCACGACGAGGTGATCGGCCTCGGGCTCGCGGGCGACGAGGCATATCCGCTGGCCCCCTTCGCCGAGGTGTTCGCCGCGGCCGGGGACGCGGGCCTGCACCTGGTGCACCACGCGGGCGAGGCGGCCGGGCCGGCGAGCATCCGCGAGGCACTGGACCTCGGCCGCACCGAGCGGCTCGGCCACGGCATCCGGGTGCTGGACGACCCGGCGCTGGTGGCCGAGGTGCGCGAGCGCGGCGTCCCGCTGGAGGTCTGCCCCACGTCGAACGTCCTGCTCGGGCTGGTGCCGTCGCTGGCCGAGCACCCGCTGCCGCGCCTGCGCGAGGCGGGGCTCGCGGTCACGGTCAACACCGACGGCGAGACGGCGCTGGCCGACGAGTACCTGCGGCTGCGCGAGGTCTTCGGGTACGGCGACGACGTCCTGGCCGAGCTGGCCCGCGCCTCGATCAGGGCCTCCTTCGCCCCGGACGCCCTCAAGACGGACCTGCTGGCCGCCGTCGACGCCTGGCTCCACTGACCCGTCCGGCCTCCGCCGGGCACGGCGATCTCCGTCACATCGTGGAATAGTTGGCGAATCGACGACCGTTGCGAACGGAGGTGGCGCGAACGCCACGCCAGTGGCAGCCCGTGGCATTGACGGGCCGGGGCCGACCGCCCGACCGAAGGAGCAGCGTTTGCGCACCGACTCGGCAGACTTAAGACTCAGGACCGCGTCGGCGGTCTACCCGGCGGGCATGCTGGCCCCGCCGCCGCGCACCCTGATCGACATCCTCGACGAGACCACCCGCCGCCACCCCGACGCGCCCGCGCTGGACGACGGCGCCGTGTGCCTGGACTACCGGTCGCTGCGCGCCGAGGTCGACCGCGTCGCCGCCGAGCTGGCCGCGGCCGGCGTCGGGCGCGGTTCCCGGGTGGGCGTGCGCATCCCCTCCGGCACCGCCGAGCTGTACGTCTCCATCCTCGCCGTGCTCGCGGCCGGCGCCGCGTACGTCCCCGTGGACGCCGACGACCCGGACGAACGCGCCGAACTCGTCTTCGCCGAGGCCGCCGTGGACGCCGTGCTCGACGGCGGCCCGGCCACGCCGGTCCGGCAGGCGGCCACGCCCGAGCGGCCCACCCCGGACGACGACGCCTGGATCATCTTCACCTCCGGCTCCACCGGCAGGCCCAAGGGCGTCGCGGTGACGCACCGGTCGGCCGCCGCGTTCGCCGACGCCGAGGCCGGGCTCTTCCTGCAGGACCGGCCGCTCGGCCCGGGTGACCGGGTGCTGGCCGGGCTGTCGGTGGCCTTCGACGCCTCCTGCGAGGAGATGTGGCTGGCCTGGCGGCACGGCGCCTGCCTGGTACCCGCGCCCAGGGCGCTCGTGCGCACCGGCATGGACCTGGCCCCCTGGCTGGCCGGGCAGGGCGTCACCGCCGTCTCGACCGTGCCGACGCTGGCCGCGCTCTGGCCCGCCGCGCACCTCGACGGCATCCGGCTGCTCATCTTCGGCGGCGAGGCATGCCCGCCCGAGCTCGCCGAACGGCTGGCCGTGCCCGGTCGCGAGGTGTGGAACACCTACGGGCCCACCGAGGCGACCGTGGTGGCCTCGGCCGCCCGCCTGACGGGGGAGGGCCCCGTACGCATCGGGCTGCCCCTGGACGGCTGGGACCTGGCCGTCGTGGACGGCGCGGGCGAGCCGGTCGCCATGGGCGAGACCGGCGAGCTGATCATCGGCGGCGTGGGCCTGGCCCGCTACCTCGACCCGGCCAAGGACGCCGAGAAGTACGCGCCGCTGCCGTCCCTGGGCTGGGAGCGCGCCTACCGCAGCGGCGACCTCGTCCGCGCCGAGCCGGAGGGCCTCGTCTTCGCCGGCCGCGCCGACGACCAGGTGAAACTGGGCGGACGCCGGATCGAGCTCGGCGAGGTGGACGCCGCCCTGAGCGCGCTGCCCGGCGTCACCGGCGCGGCCGCCGCCGTCCGCACCGCGGGCGGCGGCCACCAGGTGCTCGTCGGCTACGTCGTCACCGGGCCCGGCTTCGACGCCGGACGGGCCCGCGAGCTGCTGGCCGGGTCGCTGCCCGCCGCGCTTGTGCCCCGCCTGGCCCCCGTGGACGTCCTGCCCACCAGGACCTCCGGCAAGATCGACCGGGACGCGCTCCCGTGGCCGCTGGACGGCCCGGCAGCTGCGGACGCCGCCTTCACCCCGGCCGAGGCGCTGCTGGCCGCGCAGTGGACCGAGATCCTCGGCGTGCGCCCGGAAGGGCCCGAGTCGGACTTCTTCGCCGACGGCGGCACCAGCCTGGCCGCCGCCCGCCTGGTCTCCGTGCTGCGGGCCACCCACCCCGACGTGGCCGTCGGCGACGTCTACGCGCACCCGACCCTCGCCGGGCTGGCCGAGCTGCTGGCCGCCAGGGGCGGGACCCACGCCCCCGCGCACGCCGCGGCCGCCCCCATGCCCGGACGCGCCGCGCTGGCGCAGACCGCGCTGATGATCCCGCTGCTCACCGTGGGCGCGCTGCGCTGGGTCGTGCCGCTGGCCGCGCTCGGCAACGTGCTCGCCCCGCCATGGGCGCCGCGGCTGTCGTGGTGGTGGGTGACGCTGGGCGCGCTGGCGTTCGTCACCCCCATGGGACGCATGGGCCTGTCGGCGGCGGTCGCCCGGCTGCTGCTGCGCGGCGTGCGCCCCGGCGCCCACCCGCGCGGCGGCGGCGTGCACCTGCGGTTGTGGTTCGCCGAGCGGTTCGCCGAACGGCTCGGCGTGCCCGACCTGGCCGGCGCGCCCTGGATGGCCTGGTACGCCCGGCTGCTCGGCGCCACCGTCGGCCCGGACGCCGACCTGCACTCGCCCCCGCCGATCACCGGCCTGCTCAAGCTGGGCAGGGGCGCCTCCGTCGAGCAGGAGGTCGACCTCGCCGGCCACTGGTACGACGGCGACGTGCTGCACGTCGGCGAGATCCGCATCGGCGCGGGCGCCACCGTCGGCTCCCGCTCGACCCTGCTGCCCGGCGCGCGCGTCGGCAAGAACTCGCAGGTCGCCCCCGGTTCCGCGGTGGCCGGGACGGTCCCGTCGGGCGAGCGCTGGGCCGGCGTCCCGGCCTTCCGCCAGGGCAGGCCGCGCCGTTCCCGGCCGGCCGAACGCGCCGCCCGCTCCCGCCCGTGGGTCGCCCTGTACGGCGTGAGCGCGGTCGTGCTCAGCCTGCTCCCGGTGGCCGCGGCCGGTGTCGCGCTCGCCGTCCTGGCCGCCTTCGCCGGGGACGAGCCCACGCTCGGCGGCGCGCTGGCCGCCGCCCTGCCCGCCGTACCGTTGGCCACGGTCGCCGGCATGGCCGCCTTCGCGCTGGTCACGCTGGCGGGCGTCCGGCTGCTCGGCCTGGGGCTGCACCCCGGGCACCATCCGGTGCACAGCCGTCCGGCCTGGCAGGCGTGGGTCACCGGCCGGCTGATGGCCTCGGCCCGGGTGTGGCTGTTCCCGCTGTACGCCAGCGTCCTGACGCCCGTCTGGCTGCGGGCGCTCGGCATGAAGGTGGGCCGCGGCGCCGAGCTGTCCACCGTGCTCGCGCTGCCCACGATGACCTCCGTCGGCGACGGCGCCTTCCTGGCCGACGACACCATGGTGGCCCCGTACGAGCTGGACGGCGGCTGGATGCGCCTGGCCTCGGCGCGGATCGGCAAACGCGCCTTCCTCGGCAACTCCGGGATGACCGCCCCCGGCCGCAAGGTGCCCAAGGACGGCCTGGTCGGCGTGCTCTCGGCGACGCCCAAGAAGGCCAAGTCGGGCTCCTCGTACGTGGGCATGCCGCCCATGAAGCTGCGCCGCACGGCCGAGGAGGCCGACCGCAGCAGGACCTACGACCCGCCCGCGCGGTACAAGGCGGCGCGGGCGCTGGTCGAGGCGTGCCGGGTGGTGCCCGCGATGGGCGTGGTCGCGCTGGCCGTCCTGGCCGTGGCCGCGTTCGAGTGGCTGGCCGCCGGTTACGGCTTCGCCGTCGCCGCCGCGCTGGGCGGGCTGGTCGTGCTGGCCGCCGGGGTGCTCGCCGCGGCGGTCGCGACGGCCGCCAAATGGGCGCTGGTCGGCCGGATCTCGGCCGGGAACAGGCCGCTGTGGAGCTCGTTCGTGTGGCGCAACGAGCTGGCGGACAACTTCGTCGAGGTGCTGGCGGCGCCCTGGTTCGCCCAGCCCTGGCTGGGGACCGCCCCGCTGAACGTGTGGCTGCGCTCCCTCGGGGCACGCATCGGACGTGGGGTCACCTGCGAGACGTACTGGCTGCCGGAGGCGGATCTGGTGACACTCGGCGACGGCGCGTGCGTCAACCGGGGATGCGTGCTGCAGACGCACCTGTTCCACGACCGCGTCATGAGCATCGACACGGTGACGCTGGAGGACGGCGCGACGCTCGGCCCGCACGGCGTCGTCCTGCCCGCCGCGCGGGTGGGCGCGGGCACGACGGTCGGGCCGGCGTCCCTGGTCATGCGCGGCGAGGTGCTGCCCGGCGGCAGCCGGTGGTTCGGCAACCCCGTCTCGGCGTGGCAATGACGGCGTACTTCCCGGGGCACGGCGACCACCGGTACGCGGTCGAGCACTACGACCTGGCGCTGCACTACCGGATCGGGGCCAACCGGCTCGACGGCACGGCCCGCCTGACGGTCTCGGCCGCCGAGCCGCTCGGCGACCTCGGCCTCGACCTCGGCCACTTCCGCGTCCAGGGCGTCACGGTGGACGGCCGGGCCGTCCGCCACACGCACGGCCAGGGCAAGCTGCGTCTCACCCTGCCCGGGCCGCTGGCCGCCGGGGGGCGGGCCGTCGTCGAGGTGCGGTACGCGGGCACGCCCGTCCCGGTGCGCAGCCCGTGGGGCGGGCTCGGCTGGGAGGAGCTGACCGACGGCGCGCTCGTGGCCGGTCAGCCGATCGGCGCGCCCTCCTGGTTCCCGTGCAACGACCGGCCGGACGACAAGGCGTCCTACCGGATCTCGGTGACGACGGCGCCGGCCTACCAGGTGATCGCCAACGGCGTGCTCGCCGCCAGGCGGCGGGCGTCCGGGACCACGACGTGGGTCTACGAGCAGGCCGAGCCGATGGCGACGTACCTGGCCAGCGTGCAGATCGGGCGTTACCAGCTGTCGGAGGTGGGCGGCACGCGGCTGGCCCACCCCGCGCGGCTGGCGGCCCGCGTCCGGCACGACTTCGGCCGCCAGGGCGAGATGATGGCGCTGTTCGGCGACCTGTTCGGGCCCTACCCGTTCAGCGGCTACACCGTCGTCGTGGCCGACGACGACCTGGACATCCCGGTCGAGGCGCAGGGCATGTCGATCTTCGGCAGGAACCACGTCGACGGCGCGCGCGGCTGCGAGCGGCTGGTCGCGCACGAGCTGGCCCACCAGTGGTTCGGCAACAGCCTCACCGTGGCGGGGTGGAACGACATCTGGCTGCAGGAGGGGTTCGCCACGTACGCGGAGTGGTTGTGGTCGGAGCGCTCGGGCGGCCCGCCAGCGGACGAGCACGCGCTGCGCTGGCACCGCAGGCTCGCCGCGCTGCCGCAGGACTTCGTGCTGGCCGACCCCGGCCCGGCCGCGCTGTTCGACGACCGCGTCTACAAGCGCGGCGCGCTCACCCTGCACGCCCTCCGCCGGGCGGCCGGCGACCAGGCGTTCTTCACGATCCTGCGCTCCTGGGCCGACAGCCGCCGGTACGGCAGCGTCACCACGCGGGAGTTCGCCGCGCACGCCGAACGGCACGTGCCGGCCGGCGCGCTGCTGACGGCGTGGCTGCACGACCGGCCCCTGCCGCCGATGGCGGGCGGCGCCCTGACCCGCGACCGCGGCGCCTGACCCACCCCGCGCCGCACACACCGCGCCGACCTGGTCGGACGGTCGCCGGGGTGGCGCCTCGGGGACGGGCGCGTGCGCTCATAGCCTGGTCACATGGTGACCCGGCTCGCGACCTGCAACCTGTGCGAGGCCATGTGCGGCCTGCGCGTCGACCTGGACGGCGACCGGATCACCGGCATCCGCGGCGACGAGGACGACCCGCTGTCGGCCGGGCACCTGTGCCCCAAGGCGGTGGCCCTGCAGGACGTGCGCGAGGACCCCGACCGGCTGCGCCGTCCCGTGGTCCGCACCCCGGACGGCTGGCGCGAGGTCTCCTGGGCGGAGGCGTTCGACCTGGTCGCCGCCCGGCTGGCCGGTACGCGCATCGTGCACGGCCCTGACGCCGTGGCCGTCTACCTCGGCAACCCGGTGGTCCACAGCCTGGGCGCGCTGACGCACGCGCCGCCGTTCGCCCGCCTGCTGGGCACCCGCAACCGCTACTCCGCCGCCTCCCTCGACCAGCTCCCGCACCAGTACGTCGCCCGCCACCTGTACGGCAGCCAGTGGCTGCTCCCCGTGCCCGACATCGACCGCACGGCCTACTTCCTGGCCTTCGGCGCCAACCCGGCCGTCTCCAACGGCAGCGTGATGAGCGCGCCCGGCGTCGTCCGGCGCATCCGCGACCTGCGGGCCCGCGGCGGCCGGATGGTGCTGTTCGACCCGCGCCGCACGGAGACCGCCCGGCTGGCCGACGAGCACCACTTCGTCCGCCCCGGCACCGACGCCGCGCTCATCCTGGCCATGGTCGGCCTGATCATCGCCGGTGGCGCCGCCCGTCCCGCGCTCTACGTGGACGGGCTCGACCGGCTGGCCCCGGCGCTGGAGGCGTTCACGCCCGAGCGGGCCGCGGCCGTCACCGGCGTGCCGGCCGAGGTGATCACCCGGATCGCGGCCGAGTTCGCCGCCGCCCCCACCGCCGCCGCCTACGGCCGGATCGGCGTGTCCACCCAGCGGTTCGGCACCCTGTGCCAGTGGGGGATCCAGCTGCTGAACCTGGTCACCGGCAACCTCGACCGGCCCGGCGGCACGCTGATGAGCAGGCCGGCCGTCGACCCGGTGCGCAACCGCCTGATCGACCCCGGCCACGAGGGCAGGTGGCGCAGCCGGGTGCGCGGCCTGCCGGAGTTCGGCGGCGAGCTGCCCGCCGCGGCGCTCGCCGAGGAGATCCGCACACCCGGCGAGGGGCAGGTGCGGGCGCTGGTGACCATCGCCGGCAACCCGGTGCGCTCGGCCCCCGGCGGGCACGAGCTGTCGCGGGCCCTGGCCGGGCTCGACTTCATGGTCAGCCTCGACTTCTACGTCAACGAGACCACCCGGCACGCCGACGTCATCCTCCCGCCCACCGACCTGCTCGAACGCGACCACTACGACCTCGTCTTCAACCTGGTCGCGGTCCGCGACCACGCCCGCTACACCCCGGCCGTGCTGCCCAGGACGCCCGGCGCCCGGCACGACTGGGAGATCCTGCGCGAGCTGGCCCGGCGATACCGCCGCCTGGTCCGGGCCGGCTCGCTGTCCGACCGGCTCATGCTGCGGCTCTCGCCGGAGCGGATCGTGGACCTCGGGCTGCGGGCGGGGCCGTACCGGCTGAGCGTGGCGCGGCTACGCCGCCACCCGCACGGGCTGGACCTGGGCCCGCTCAAGCCGAGCCTGCCGGGCCGGCTGCGCACGCCGGGCCGCCGCGTCCAGGCCGCGCCGCCCGTCCTGCTCGACGGGCTCGCCCGCGCCCGCGCCGAGCTCCTCGCCCCCGCCCCCGCCACCGCCCGCGCCGGGCTGCTGCTGATCGGCCGCCGGCACCTGCGCGACGACAACTCCTGGCTGCACAACTCCGCCCGGCTGGCCAAGGGCCGCCCCCGGCACCACCTGCTCATGCACCCCGACGACCTGCGCGCCCGCGGGCTCACCGACGGCGCGCCGGTCCTGGTGCGCTCCCGCAGCGGCGAGGTGACGGTGGAGGTCGGCGCGAGCGAGGACGTCATGCCCGGCGTGGTCAGCCTGCCCCACGGCTACGGCCACGACCGGCCGGGCGTGCTGCTGTCGGTCGCGACCACGCTCGGCGGCGCCAGCGCCAACGACCTCACCGACCCCCACCTCCTGGACGAGCTCACCGGCACCGCGGCGCTCAACGGCGTGCCCGTCACCGTCGAGCCGCTCAGGTGACGGGCACGATCTCCGCGCGGGTCAGCACGCCGTCCTCGACGGTCAGCAGCCCGAGCGTGCCGTGCGGCTGGCGGCGGCGGTCGGTGGGGGAGCCCGGGTTGAAGATGCGCAGCCCGTCGCCCGACTCGTCGAGCGGGATGTGGGAGTGGCCGAAGACCACCAGGGCGGCCTCGGGGAAGCGGCGGCGCAGGCGGGCCAGACGGCCCTTGGCGGGTCCGCTGTCGTGGATCATCCCGATCCGCAGGCCCTCCAGGGTCAGCTCCAGCGTCTCCGGCGCCACCACGTCGGGGCCGTCGTTGTTGCCCTTCACCACGTGCACCGGGGCGTAGGCGGCCAGCTCGTCGAGCACCGGGCGCACGCAGACGTCGCCGGCGTGCAGGATGACGTCGGCCCGACGCAGGTGCTCGGCCACCCGGGGCGGGCAGGTGCGCCACCGCCTGGGCGCGTGGGTGTCGGACAGAGCCACCACGTTCATCCAGGAGTCATGCCCGATCCGCGGGCAGATCCTCCAGCCAGGCCTGCCAGGCCGGAGCCTGGTGCGCGGGGTCGCCGAACAGCAGGTGCATGGCGAGCATGCTGCCGCCCATGCCCTGGACGAACCGGTAGAGGGCATCGGGGGTGCGGACGCCGACGCTCTGGGCGTTGCGGAAGTAGACCACGCCCTGGACCGGGGGCAGGCCGGGCGGCGTGAGCCGGACGGTGTCGCCGGGCTCGGGGCGGCCGCCGAGGGCGGCGTACAGGGACCGCCAGGCGCGCGGCCAGTCGCCCACCGGCGGGCCGGACTCGGTGAGCGGGGTCGCGGTACGGCCGGCGAAGTGGCCGAGGTACTCCGTCAGCGTCGCGAAGAACAGGGCCAGGCCCGTGGACATCGCCTCGTACTCCTGCTCCCAGTCGTCGCCGGGCAGGAAGCCGCTGGTGACCATGCGGACCAGGGTGCTGCCCTGGCCGCGGCCCTCCAGCAGGAACTCGTAGGCCACGAAACGGCCGTCGGGGCCCGGGACGCCGGAGTGGGCGAAGCGCTTGAGCGGATCTTCGGCGGTCACCCTGGACTCGGGCAGCTCGGCCCCGGCGAAGGCGGTGCGGATCGCGCCGCCCTCGACCTCGTTGCGGCCCATGAACCACGAGTCGATGCCCGGCCCGGTGGTGATGGCCTCCCACACCTGCTCGGGCGTCGCCTCGACCATGGACTCGAGGGGGATCTCGAACTCGTGCCCCACCTCAGGAGCCCTTCTTCACGGACGGGTGCACGGCGACGATCAGACGATGATCCCGCCCGCCTTCCGCGGACTCGTCATGATATTTGCTGACCAGCGAGGTCACGCACTGCGCCAGCTCCTCGGCGAACGCGGCCCGGTCGGCGGCCGAGGCGAAGCGCACCTCGCCGTCGATGGCGAACGTGGCCACCTTCTTCTGCGCCTTGGCCGCGCCGGTGATCAGCGTGCCGACGTCGCGGACGAGCTGCGCCGCCAGGGCCAGCAGCCAGCGCGCCGACAGCCGGTCGGGGGACCGGGCGGGATCGGGCTGCACGGCGGCCAGAGCCGTGGGGGAGATCACGAAGGAGGCGGCCGTGGCCTGCATGACGCGCTCGGTGACGTTGCCCTTCCTGCGCTCCTCGACCAGCTCGACCAGCCCGTGGCGTTCGAGGGTGCGCAGGTGGTAGTTGACCTTCTGCCGGGCCAGGCCCACCTTGGCGGCCAGGGACGTGGCAGAGCCCGGCTCGACCAGCTCGGCCAGCAACTTCGACCGCATCGGGTCGAGCGACGCCTCGGCGGCCGCCGCGTCTTCGATCACTGCCACTTCGTGCATGCCTGAACGATCGCACCGAAAAAAATCGTTGTCAAGCCAGCCGGGCGGCCTTGCCCTCCAGATAGCGCTGCTCAGGCAGACTGAGCGTACGCCGGGCCGCCTCGCGGAAGGCCAGCGCCGCCCCCTCCGCGTCGCCCTCCATCTCCAGCAGGTGGGCGCGGACGGCGGCCAGCCGGTGATGGCCCGCGAGCCGGTCGTCGCCGGCCAGGCCGTCGAGCAGGTCGAGCCCGGCCCGCGGGCCGTGCACCATGGCGGCGGCCACGGCCTGGTTGAGCCGCACCACCGGGTTGTCCTCCAGCCCGGCCAGCACGCCGTAGAGCGCCAGGATCTGCGGCCAGTCGGTCTCGGCGGACGTGGGCGCCTCGTCGTGCACGGCCGCGATCGCCGCCTGCAACTGGTACGGGCCCAGCGCGCTGGTGGCCAGCGCCTTGCTGACCAGCTCGACGCCCTCCTCGATCAGCCGCCGGTCCCACGACGAGCGGTCCTGCTCGGCCAGCGGCACCAGCGAGCCGCCCGGCCCGGTGCGCGCCGCCCGCCGCGCCTCGGTCAGCAGCATGAGCGCCAGCAGCCCGGCGACCTCGCCGTCGCCGGGCAGCAGCCGGTGGACGAGCCGGGCCAGCCGGATCGCCTCGCCGGTCAGCTCGGGCCGCTGCAGATCGGGCCCGGAGGTGGCGGTGTAACCCTCGTTGAAGATCAGGTAGAGCACGTGCAGCACCACGCGCAGCCGCTCGGCCCGCTCCTGCTCCGGCGGCGGCCCGAACGGCACCCCCGTGGACCTGATGCGCTGCTTGGCCCGGCTGATGCGCTGGGCCATCGTCGCCTCCGGCACCAGGAATGCCGCCGCGATCTGCGCCGTGGTCAGGCCGCCCACGGCCCGCAGCGTGAGCGCGAGCTGAGAGGGCTCCGAGAGCGACGGGTGACAGCACAGGAACAACAACGTCAGCGTGTCGTCGCCGGACGGCGTGCGCTCCTCGCCCGGCGCCGGCTCGACGAACTCGTCGGCCGGGACGGCGACCGCCGCGCTCTCCTCCCGCCGCCGGCGCGCGCTCTCGCTGCGGAAGTGGTCGATGACCCGGCGGGAGGCGACCGTGATCAGCCAGGCCCGCGGGTTGTCCGGCACGCCCTGGTCGGGCCACTGCACGGCGGCGTCGAGCAGGGCCTCCTGGACGGCGTCCTCGCAGGCGTCGAACTGCTCGTAGCGGCGGACGAGCACGCCGAGCACCTGCGGCGCCAGCTCGCGCAGCAGCCCTTCGATCACTCCGCCACCTCGTCGATGACCGGCCGCACCTCCATGGCGCACAGTCGCGCGTCCGGCCAGCGCGCGGCGATCTCGGTGGCCCGCTCGACGCTCGCGCAGTCGACGATCAGATAGCCCGCCAGGTACTCCTTGGCCTCCAGGAAGGGGCCGTCGGTGACGGCGGGCACGCCGTCGCGCACCATCACGGTCTTGGAGGAGGCGGGGTCGCCCAGCGCCTGGCCCCCGGCCAGCTCGCCGTTGGCCTCCAGCTCGGCCATGAGCGCGTCGACCTCGGCCATGACCTGGTCGAAGCCGTCGGCGACGGCCTGCTGGGCGGCGGGGTTGCTGTAGATGAGCAGCATGTATTTCACCTGCCTCATCCTAGGGTTCCGGGAAATCCGGCCGGGCCAGGCCGGGCTGGCCCGGCCGGTCGCAGCCCTGCGGGACGAGGGTGCCGGGCTGCCGGTCGTGGGCGGTCCGCACGCTCATGTGCAGGCGTAACCGGGAGCCCCGCGGGCTCTGGTCGAGCTCGACGCGGTCGCACAGGTGCTGGATCAGCCACAGGCCGAAGCCGAACCCCGCGGAGTGGGCGCGGCCGTGTTCGGCCGCGGCCAGGTGGGCGGCGCTGAGCCGGCCGGCCTCGTCCGCGATCTCCACCATGACGCCGCCGGCGTCGGTGCGGGCCACCACGGTGCCGGTGCCGCCGCCGTGGTCGAGGACGTTGGTGACCGCCTCGTTGACCGCCAGCACGAAGTTGTCCAGGCGCTCACCGGACAGCCCGCCGCGGCCGGCGTGGTCGCGCACGAGGCCGCGGATGGCGTCGAGATCGGTGCTGATGGGACAGCGTAGCTCCGGTTCCATGCCCATGGTCTGATCAGTCCTGCCTGGGTGTGGCGTGGCGGGAAACCCGGCTTTGGTTGCTTACCAGACCGGAGCCCGGCAAACTCCCGGGCCGCCCGGCCGCGGCGCGGACGGTTACTGGAGGCGGGCGCCGATGATGCACGTGTCGTCGTCGGTGTCGGAGTTGCTGTGCGTCAGGAGGTGGTCGAGGCGCTGCTCCAGGGTGGCCGCGGGATGCCGGGCGGTGTCCAGCAGCCGCTGCTGGGACTCGTGCAGGTTGACGTCACGTCGTTCGATCAGGCCGTCGGTGTACATGAGCAGGATGTCGTCGGAGGCGAGCTGCACGTGCGTCTCCTCGTACTCGGCCTCGGCGACCGCCCCGAGCAGCAGGCCCTTGGTCATGTCGAGCTCCCTGGCCTGGCCGTCGCGGACCAGGATGGGCGGCAGGTGCCCGGCCCTGGCGTAGCGCAGCACGCGGGTGCGGGGGTCGAACAGCCCGCAGATCGCGGTCGCGGTGACGTTCGCGGTCAGGTGGTGGGCGACCAGGTTGAGCCAGGTCAGCAGCTGGCCCGGCCCGGCGCCGGTGGCGGCCAGGCCGCGCAGCGCGTTGCGCAGCACGACCATGCCGGTGGCCGCCTCGATGCCGTGCCCGGCGACGTCGCCGACCGACAGCAGGATCTGCTTGGTGGGCAGCACGACGGCGTCGTACCAGTCGCCGCCGACCAGGTGCTCCTTCTCGGCCGGCCGGTAGCGCACGGCGATCTGCAGGTCGAACGCCTCCAGCGGCTCCCGGCTCGGCGGCATGATCGCCTGCTGGAGCTGCAGGGCCAGCCGGTTGCGCTCGGCGGCCTGCTGCTCGGTGTGGGCGAGCTGGTCGCGGGTGGCGGCCAGCGCCACCTCTGTCCAGTGCTGGGAGGAGATGTCCTGATAGGCGCCGCGGATGGACAGCAGCAGGCCGCTGTCGTCGAAGACGGGCTCGGCGACCACCCTGATGTGCCGTACGGTGCCGTCGGACCGCTGCAGCCGGTAGGCGGTGGAGGCCGGACGGCGGTGGTGCAGCACGGCCCGGACGAACCGGCCGATGGCCACGGCGTCGTCGGGGTGGGCGTGCGTGGCCAGGCGTTCCAGCGGGATGGGCGGCTCGTCGAGGGACATGCCGTACAGGTCGTGGAGCTGGGCGCTCCAGACGATCTCGCTGGTGAGCAGGTTCTCCTCGAAGCCGCCGATGCGCCCGAGCCGCTGGGCGTGCTGGAGCAGGTTGGCGAGCTGGGCGTCCTGGTCCTGCAGCCGCCAGATGAGCAGCACGCCGTCGCCGAGCCGGATGATCGCGATGCCCGCGACGGTGTGCAGCGGGATCTGGTCCACCAGGGCCGTGATCGTCATCTTCTCGGCCCTGAAGGTCTCGCCCGTGGCGTGCACGTGCTCGATCCTGGCCAGCAGCGCGCCCTCCTCGGCGGCCAGCGGGTACGCCTCCAGGAACAGGCTCCCGACGACCTCGCCGCGCGGCCGCCCGGCGGGGTCGAGGAAGCGCGGGTTGGCGTGCACGATACGGAAGTCGGTCAGCCGGCCCTCGGTGCCCAGCTGCGGACGCAGCACCAGCGCCGCGTCCGGCATCGCGTCGGCCAGGTCGATCAGCTCGGGCAGGACCTGCGGCTCGTGGACGGCCTGGTCGGTGGTCTCGAAGGTGTGGGCGCACAGGTCGGCCAGCACCTCGATCTGCTTGACGACCCGCGCGTCGGGCCGCGGCATCGCGTGCGGCCAGCCGATCTCCAGCACGCCCAGGATCCGGCCGCCCGTCCCGGCGGGCGCGGTCGCCCGCGCGCCGGGGGTCTGGCGCTGCCCGATCGAGGGCAGGCCGACGGCGGCCAGGTCGTCCAGCCACACCGTGCCACGGGCCAGCAGCGCGCGGCGGGCCGGTGTGGCGACGCCCGGCGGCACGTAACGCCAGCGCCTGGCCTCCTCGTCGGCCAGCCCCGCGTATCCGGCCAGGGTGAGCGACGCGTCCGGCCCGGCCTCCCAGATGGCGACCGTCGTCGCGCCGAGCGCGGACAGGGCGTGCTCCAGCAGCGACTGCGCCACGGCCTGCGCGTCGGTGGCGGTCAGCGCCCCGTTCTCGGCGGTACGCAGCCGCACCGCCACCTCCGCGGACTCCTCGGCGCGGGCCGAGCTCAGGAAGTCGCGGGCGGCCTCGCTGATGCGGTCGTGGGCGGCCTGGTTGATGATGTCGGCGGCCAGTTCCAGCTGCGTCACCCCCGCCTGGTCGGCCAGGGTGGCGAGCTGCCTGGCGGCGGCGGCCAGGCTGCACTGAAGGCGCTCGACCAGCACGCCCTTGGCCACCTCGACCAGGGCGCGGCCCTCGGCGGCCCGCTGGGCCTCCAGGATCTGGCTGTGCAGGCGGTCGACCGTCGCGGCCAGGCGGCCGAGATTGGGCGGCTCGGTACGCTCCGGCGGCACGGCGGCCGCCGGATCGTGCGGGTGGTGCACTGCGTTGCTCCTTGGGGGGACGGGTCAGGCGCCGAGCCAGTGACGGATGCGTTCGACCAGATGGTCGGCCTCGACCGGCTTGGTCACGTAGTCGCTCGCGCCGGCCGCCAGCGCCTTCTCCTGGTCGCCCGGCATCGCCTTGGCCGTGACCGCGATGATGGGCAGGTCGGCGTACTGGGCCATCGCGCGGATGCGGGCGGTGGCGGTGTAGCCGTCCATCTCGGGCATCATCACGTCCATCAGCACCAGGTCGATCTGCGGGTGGGCGACGAGCGTGTCGATGCCCTTGCGGCCGTCCTCGGCGTGCAGCACGTCGATGCCGTGCACCTCCAGCATGCTGGTCAGCGCGAACAGGTTACGGGCGTCGTCGTCGACGATCAGCACGGTCCGGCCCGTCAGCGAGGTGTCGATCTCGGCCCCGGAGAGCTGGTTGACGTTCCCGGCCCGGATCAGCGGCAGCACGTCGCCGGGCTGGTCGGCGGTCAGGTGCAGGGCGATGCGCTCGCGCAGCTCGTCCAGGCTGGACAGCAGCTCCAGCGGCTGGCCGCCCTCGCGCGTCTGCAACGGCACCGCCTGCTGGGAGCTGGCCCGCCAGTTGTTGTAGGCCAGGACCGGCACCGAGTTCAGGGCCTGGTCGCCGTCCATGGCCTCCAGCAGGCGGTAGGCGCTCTGGTCGGGCAGGTCGAGGTCGAGCACGATGCAGTGGCAGGGGTCGGCGGCGAGCGTGGCCGCGGCCTCCTGCGCTCCGGCGGCCGTGACGATCTCGATCGTCTCGTCCTTGCTCAGCGCCAGCTCCGTCACCACGCTCTCGGCCACGTGCGAGAGCAGGCCCTGCGGCCGCTCCTCGATCACGAGCAGGCGGCGCGGCTGCGGCTGGTGGGACCTGGCCGGAGCGGCCGCCTCCTGCTCGGGCGTGGTGACGCGGGCGGCCTCGACGACGACCGAGGGGTCGGCCAGGGCCTTCTTCGGGGAGAGCCCGATGAAGTCCGGCCGGGCGATCGGCAGGTAGAGGGTGAACACGCTGCCCTGGCCCGGCGTGCTCTGCGCCCCGATCGCGCCGCCGAGCAGGTGGGCGATCTCGCGGCTGATGGACAGGCCGAGGCCGGTGCCGCCGTACTTGCGGCTGGTGGTGCCGTCGGCCTGCTGGAACGCGCCGAAGATGGCTTCGAGCTGCTGGGCGGCGATGCCGATGCCGGTGTCGACCACCCGCAGGGCGATGGCCGCGCCGTGCTGGCGCACCGAGGCCGGCAGCTCGTCCTGGGCGGCCGGCTCGATGCGCAGCTCGACGCTGCCGGTCTCGGTGAACTTGACCGCGTTCGACAGCAGGTTGCGCAGCACCTGGCGCAGCCGCGAGTCGTCGGTCACGACCTCCACCGGGATGCCGGGGGCGTTCGTGATCGTGAAGTCGAGGCTCTTCTGCGACGTCATCGGCCGGAACGTGGCCTCGACGTAGTCCAGAAGCTGGCGCAACGGCACGCGTTCGGGGTTGATGTCCATCTTGCCCGCCTCGACCTTGGACAGGTCGAGGATGTCGTTGATCAGCTGGAGCAGGTCGGAGCCGGCCGAGTGGATGATCTCGGCGTACTCGACCTGCTTGGCCGTCAGGTTGCGCGTGTGGTTCTGGGCCAGCAGCTGGGCCAGGATGAGCAGCGAGTTGAGCGGCGTGCGCAGCTCGTGGCTCATGTTCGCCAGGAACTCGCTCTTGTA
>NZ_JBEXYU010000018.1:0-202285 GCF_040631115.1 Nonomuraea sp. NPDC005692
CCCGACCACCCGCCGCACCCGCACAGCCTCAGGCACCGCCGCCCGCACCCGCGCGACGACATCGATCCCGCCCTCTTCCCGAGGGGCCGCCGAGAGCGGGCCGCCCCCCGTGCCCTCTGGAAGCGCCACCGTGTCCAGGTCGGCCTCTTCAGGCACCGTGTCCAGGCCAGCCTCTTCAGGCGCCGGGTTCAGGCCCGTGCCATCGCCGCCCGGGAGCGTCCCCTGCATGCTCTGCGGCCCTCGGTGTTCGGGAGGACGGCCACCAGGTCGATGTCGGCGGCGGGGAGGGCGCAGCCCATCCGCCGGGAGCCCGCCACCTGCACGACCCCGGGGCACAGCGCTGCGGTAAGGCGGGCGACGATGCGGTCGGCCAGGTCGCCGGGAGCGGGACCGGACGCCGGGGTGGTGGCGTCGGGGTTCGGGGTGGTGGGGTCGGGGAGCCAGCGGAGGTCGCCCGTGCCCAGGGCGATCACGGCGCGGGGTCGTATGGGTTCCCCGGCTCGGCGTGACAGCAGCACGATGGCACCGACGCGGGCGATCATCGGGTCGAGCCTGATGCCGGAAACGCCCGGAAGGTTCGTACGGCCCAGGGTCAGGTGCGGCGTGAACCCCTCGGGACGGCCCAGGCAGCGGGGGAAACGCTTCTGGAGAACGCGGCGCAGGCGCGCCCACGCCTCAGAACCAGCGGCGGAGGCGACGGTGCCCGAGTCCGCGGTGGCAGGGGCGGGGGCGGCGGGGTCCAGCCAGATGGTTGTGTCTCGCGGCCACATGCCCGCCTCCCGCTGCGTCGTCTGCCGCAGTCTGACACGCCGGACGCGCACGAGTCAGCCGGAGTGTGTCCTTCGCCGGCGTTCGCGCGCCGGGTCAGGAGCCGCCCTTGATCGCGAGGACCGCCGGGGTCAGGAATCGCCCGCGCTCGCGAGGACGGCCGGGGTCAGGAGCCGCCGGCGATCTCCACGACGGCGTGGCGGTTGTGCTCGTCGGTGAGGTGGTCGAGCAGGTAGTGGGCCAGGTCGGCGCGGGAGATCGAGCCCGCCTTGGCCAGGGGCGCGTTCTCGGCGGTGCGGTAGCGGCCGGTCATCGGGCCGTCGGTGAGCATCGGCGGGCGCACGATCGTCCAGTCGATGTCGTGGGCGGCGGTGACGGCGGTCTCCATGCGTCTCATGTCGGCGTAGCCGTGCCGGTAGAGGCGCTGGATCACGAAGCGGGTGACCAGGCGGCGGCCCAGCGGCGTGCCCGGCGGGATGTCCAGGCCAGCCGACGACAGGCACAGCAGGCGGCGCACCCCGCTGTCGCGCATGGCGGCGATGACATTCGCAGTGCCCTGGGAGTAGACGGTGGTGGGGTGGCCGCGGTCGGTGCTGCCCAGGCACGACAGCACGGCCTCGTGCCCGGCGACGGCGTCCCGCCAGGGGCCGGGGGTCAGCACGTCGCCGCCGATCACGCTCACCCGCTCGCCCGCCGGGACGCGGGCGGGGTCGCGGGCCAGGACGGTGACGTCGTGCCCGGCGGCGACCGCCTGCTCGACCACCTGGCGTCCGGTTCCGCCGGTCGCGCCGAGGAGCATCAGCTTCATGCCGCACCGGCCAGGGCCCGTACGACGGCCTCGGCGATCTCGCTCTGGCCCTCGATGCTCAGGTGCACGCCGTCGTCGACGAAGTGGTGGTCCTCGCGGACGGCGAGCCTGGTGTCCACGGTCGGCTCGGGACGGCTCAGCAGGTGGTCGGCGGTGGCGTCGACGTCCTTGTTGGCCCAGGTGATGCCGGCGCGCCGGAAGTGCGGGTAGGCGGCGGCGCGCGGCTCGTCGAAGGGGCTGGGGGTGAGCCAGACCCAGCGCGCGGGCCCCCGCTGCTGGGCCAGGTCGTGCAGCATGGCCAGGTTGCGCTCGGTCTCGGCGGCGCTGACCAGGGTCGGCGCGTCGGGGGCCAGGTGCTGGGCGTCGTTGGCGCCGATCATGCAGAGCACCAGGTCGGGCCGCTGGAAGCCGAGGGCGGGCAGCTGGGTGAGCGCCTGCGTGGTGGTGCTGCCGGAGATCGCCAGGTTGGTGAAGCGGACGGCGTCGCCGGGACGGCGCAGCGCGACCAACTGGCGCAGGATCTCGAACCAGGACAGGCGGTCGGCGGTGGTGCTCTCCCCGACGGCGACGACGTGGAAGGCGTCGCGGGCGTCGCGGGCGTCCTCGGGGTGCAGGGGCAGCCGGTCGACGGCGTCGGCGAGGCCGGGACGGGCCAGCAGCGTCTCGGCGGCCTGCCGGGTCTGGCGGTCGAAGTCGTCCAGCAGCGCGCGGTAGGCGCCGGCGTCGAGGCCGAACAGGGCGGCGACGCGGGCCTCGTCCGCGCCGATCAGGTACGGCAGGGATCCGGGCCGCTGGGACCGCACGAGCCGCACGGTCATCGGGTCGATCATCGGTTCGGTCATGACATGGCCTCCGTCGGGACGGTGGGTGCGAGGGACGGGCGGAGCACGGCGTTCATCCGGAGACCCGTCCGCCGGTGAGGTCGAGGGTCGCCCCGGTCACCCAGGAGGCGGCGGGCGAGGCGAGATAGAGGACGGCCTGGGCGACGTCGGCGGGACGGCCGACGCGCCCGAGCGGGAACGCCGCGGCGAGCTGGGCGAGCCGCTCGGCGGGCAGGGCGGCGAGCTTGTCGTTGAGCACGGCCGAGGGCGCCAGGCAGTTGACCCGCACGCCGTCGCCGCCCACCTCCGCGGCCAGGTGCCGGGCGAACATGACCACGCCGGCCTTGGCGGCGGCGTAGGCGGCGTTGGCGCCTCCGGGCTGCCGGCCCGCGGTGGACGACATCAGGATGATCGACCCGGCGCGCCGCTCCAGCATGCCGGGCAGGAACTCGTGGACGGTGAGGAACACCGAGGTCAGGTCGGACTCCAGCACGGCGCGCCAGCGGCCGGGGTCGAGCCCCGCGGTCGGCGCGGGCGCGCCCTGCCCGCCGGCGAACGGGGCCAGGACCTCCACCGGGCCGAGCGCGGCCTCCACCTCGGCGCGGATGCGGGCCAGGGTGCCGGCGTCGGTCACGTCACCGGGCACGGCCAGCGCCCGGCCGCCCTCGGCGGTGATCGAGGCGACGACGCGGTCCACCGCCTCGGTGTCGCGGCCGGTGACCGCGACCTGGACGCCGTTGGCGGCCAGCGCGTGGCAGGTGGCCGCGCCGATGCCGCGGGAACCGCCGGTGACGAGGGCGACCTTGCCCTCCAGTCCTGGATGTCTGGGCCAGTCAGGCCGGTCGGTGGTCATCGCATATTGCTTCTCTCTAGAGAAAGGTTCACTCTTATGAATGGTTCTGTGCGGAGTACAGTATGCGCTGTGTCCGCGTCCCGCAACCGCCCGATGGGCGTCGCCTTCCTGCTCGCGCAGCTCGGCGCGCACGCCGCCGGCCGGTTCGCCGCGCGGGTCGCCGAGCTCGGTTTGTCGCCGTCCGACGTCGGGCTGCTGCGGATGATCGCCTTCCAGCCCGGCCGCAGCCAGCAGTCGCTCGCCGCCGACCTCGGCGTCGTGCCCAGCCGGGTCACCGCGCTGCTCGACCCGCTCGACCGGGCCGGCCTCGTGGAGCGGCGCCGCTCGGCCGGCGACCGCCGCAACCACGAGCTGCACCTGACCGAGCAGGGCGCGAAGGTGATGGAGGACATCAAGCGCACCGCGATGGCGCACGAGGCCGACCTGACCTCGTGCCTCAGCCCCGACCAGCGCGGCCAGCTGTTCGCCCTGCTGGAGCTGGTCGCCGCCGACCAGGGCCTGACGCCGGGCGTGCATCCCGGCTACCGCCGCTCCTGAGGCCGCCCGCCGCCCCCGCGGGCCGTAGGTCACCGCGCGGTGGGACCTACGGCTCTGGCAGCCGCATCCGCCCAGGCCAGAGGCTTGGATCATCACCACCGGATGCGAAGAAGGTGTTCACGAATGAGGCACAGGCCCATCGCCCTTGACGCCGACGACGTGCAGGTCAGGATCCGCGGCGGCGGCGTGCGCGCGGCCGACGTGCGGCGCGCCCGCCACACCGTGGCCGACCTGACCCGGCTCGCCCACGAGCCGGTGCTCGGCGCGACGGTCAAGCTCGCCGCCACACCGCAGGTCGCGGGGGAGCAGCGGACGGCCGAGGCCGTGGTGGACGTCCAGGGCCGGCTCATCAGGGCACGGGCCGGCGCCTCCTCCACCCGCGCGGCCATCCACCTGCTCGGCGACCGGCTGCGGGCGCGGCTGCTGGAGAGCACCCGGGACTGGGAGAACCGGCGCGGCCGCCACCCCCGGCCGCCCCACCCCGCCCCGCCCGCCGGGGAACGCCGGATCGTCCGGACCTGCACGGCCGCCCGCGCCGTGCCCGACGAGGCGGCGGTGGACATGGACGAACTCGACTACGACTTCCTGCTGTTCACCGAGACCGCGACCGGCCAGGACAGCGTGATCTACCGCACCGGCGACGGCTACCGCCTCGCCCAGCTCGACCCCCGTCCCGACCTGCCGGCGCCGACCTGCGCGGCGATCTCGGTCAGCCCGCTGCCCGCCCCCCGCCTCACCGCCGGGCAGGCCCTCGACCGGCTGGAGCTGACCGGTTTCCCGTTCGTCTTCTTCGCCGACTCCGGCACCGGAGCGGGCTGCCTCCTCTACCGCCGCGACGACGGGGACTACGGCCTGGTGACCACCGCGCACGAGGACCGGCACGAAGGCTGAGGACCGGCGCCGCCCCCGACCGGGGGCGGCGCCGACCTCTCGAAGACCCGTCACAGGACGGGCGCGCGGGCGGGGGCGATACGGCGGCCGGAGATGTGCTCGGCCTCGACCACGATGTAGTGGTCCCGGTCGCCCGGCGCCCACGTCGTCAGCGGCAGCTCCGCCAGCCGGGCCAGCTCGGCGGCGTCGGTCACCTCGCGGGCGTGCCCCACCGCCGTGACCGACCAGCCGGTACGCGGCCCGGCGTCGAAGTCGTCGGCCTCGAAGGCCACCACGGTCCGCCGGGTGGCCGCCGCCAGCTTCGACCCGGCCGCGGTGCGGATCACGATGGACCGCCCGTCGAGACAGAAGTTCACCGGCTGGACGGCGGGCAGGGCGCGATCGGTGAACACGATCCGCCCGATCGGCATCGAGGACAGCAGCAGGAAGCACTCCTCCTCGGAGAGCACCTGAAGTCCGGACGAGTCGAGCTGCATGGTCTCCAGGATCCCCGGTCCGCCGCCGCCCGCGGCAGGGACGAAAGTCCCCTCTTCCCCGGCGACCGGCCCGCGGGTGGCCGGATGTCCCGTCCGGGACCTTCGGCCCTTCAAGTGCGGACGTTCGCCCCGGTCAGCAGGCAGGCCGCGCTCCCTAGCCTGAGAACCGGCCCGCGGTCGCGGGTCTCACCCCTGGGACTGTGGAGGTCACAATGTTGTCCGCGGAATCCGCCGCCGTCGTCCGCGCCACGCTGCCCGTCGTGGGCGCCTCGCTCGACGCGATCACCGAGCGGTTCTACGCGACGATGTTCGCCGACCGGCCCGAGCTGCTGGACGGCCTGTTCAACCGCGGCAACCAGGCCAGCGGCGAGCAGCGCAAGGCGCTGGCGGCCTCCGTCGCCGCCTTCGCCACCATGCTCCTGGACCACCCCGACCAGCGGCCCGACCACCTGCTCGGGCGGATCGCGCACAAGCACACCGCGGTCGGCGTCACCGACGACCAGTACGTGATCGTGCACAAGTACCTGTTCGGCGCGATCGCCGAGGTGCTGGGCGAGGCCGTCACCCCGCAGGTCGCCGCCGCCTGGGACGAGGTGTACTGGCTGATGGCCGGCGCCCTGATCGCGATGGAGGCCCGCCTCTACGCCGAGGCCGGCGCCGTCGAGGGCCGCACGTGGCGGCGCTGGCGGGTCGCGGGCCGCCGGGAGGAGACGCCCGACGTCGTCTCCTTCCTGCTCACCCCGCTCGGCGAGGAGCCCCCGCCGCCCGCCCGCCCCGGCCAGTACGTCAGCGTCCAGGTCGAGATGCCCGACGGCGTGCGCCAGCTCCGCCAGTACACGCTGTCCAACGCCGGCGACGGCCTGCGCAGGATCACCGTCAAGCGCGTGGACGACGACCCCGCCGGCGAGGTGTCCACCCTGCTGCACGCCACCGTCCGCCAGGGCGACGAGCTCACCCTGTCGGCGCCCTTCGGCGACGTCACCCTGGACGACTCCGAGGCGCCGCTGGTGCTGGTGAGCGCCGGCATCGGCGGAACCCCCATGGTGGCCATGCTCGACCACCTCGCCGCCACCGGTTCCCGCCGCCGCGTCCTGGCCCTGCACGCCGACCGCTCGCCCGACCGGCACGCGCTGCGCGAGGACATGACCCGCCTGGCCCCCGAGCACGTCTTCTGGTACGAGCACGGCGCCCAGGCCCCCGACCGCGACGGCCTGATGGACCTCGGGGGCGTGCCGATCCCGCAGGGCGCGGTCGCCTACCTGTGCGGGCCGCTGCCGTTCATGCGCGAGGCGCGCGCCGCGCTGCTGAAGGCCGGCGTGGCGGCGCGCGACGTGCACTACGAGGTCTTCGGGCCCGACCTGTGGCTCGCCGCCGGCTGACCGCCCGCATGCCGATCACCCGCTGACCCACCTGCCGATCCACCGGCGATCCACGTGACCAGGAGTATGAGATGAGCGTTGTCCGAGGCGCGGCGAGGGCGCTTCTGGGCGCCGCCGGCGCCGCGATGGTGGCCGCCGGTCCCGTCATGGCCGCCCGGGGCGTCCAGGCGCGCGGCGAGATCCGCGGCGAGCTGCGCCGGCAGGCCATCAGCTTCCCCGGCAAGGGGCTGCCCGCCGAGCTCGCCGCCCACCAGGGCCGCGCCGTCCTGACCGGCCCGCAGGCCAGGGCCTACGCCCAGGTGATCGGCCGCAACGTGCTGACCGCCACCGGCGGCCGGACGTACGCGCAGGTCAGCGCCGAGCTGTTCGCGGCGGGCGGCGCGGACGCCGAGCTGGAGAGCCTGCGGCAGACCGCCTTCACCGGCCAGATGCTGCGCGCCTCCCTGCTCAACGCCTACCAGGCCTGGCAGCTCGGCAACCTGGCCATCGGCCTGGGCGGGCTGCTGACGCTCACCGGCGCCGCCCTGCTGACCTGCGGCGCCACCCTCGCCGCCGACCGGTGACGGGGACGGGAACCATGCGACCGGCGACGTCCGGAACCATCCAGCTGGAGGACTGTGTGCTGTCCATCGGCCATCACTTCACCGAGACCTTCCACGCCGAGCACCGCGAGGTCAGGGACCTGCTGCTCGCGCTGATCGACGCCTTCGGCACCGGCGACGCGGCGCGGGCCGGGAAACTCGTGGCTGCCCTGTCGGCGGCCGTCGGGCCGCACTTCCGCTACGAGGAGGAAGCCATGTACCCCGGCCTGAAGCCCGTCCTCGGCGCGCACTACGTGGACAAGCTGCTCAGCGACCACGACGACACGATCCGCAACATCCGCGAGCTGGCCGAGCTGGCCGACCTGGCCGCGCTCGACGGCCTGGGCGAGATCGACGAGAACCAGGCCGCCTGGGGCATCGCCCTGGCACGGGAGATCCTGCCGCACGTCAGCGACTGCGACGGCCTGTCGCTCATGGTCGAGACGCTGCCCGAGGACGACGTCGTGCACATCCTGGCCACCCGCGAGGTGGCCAGGGAGATCAACGCCGACGTGCTCACCTGGGCCGGCACGCTGCGGGCGCGGCGTGTCTGAGGCCGGGCTCCCCGTCCTGATCCAGGGCGGCATGGGCGTCGCGGTGTCCGGGTGGCGGCTGGCGCGCGCGGTCGCCCGTACCGGGCAGCTCGGCGTGGTGTCGGGCACCGCCCTCGACGTCGCCCTGGCCCGCCGCCTGCAGCGCGGCGACCCCGGCGGCGACCTGCGCCGGGCGCTGGCCTGCTTCCCGATCCCCGAGATCGCCGGACGGGTGCTCGGACGCTACTTCGTGCCCGGCGGGATCGCGCCCGGCACGCCGTACCGGCCGGTGCCCCGGCTCGGGCTGCGGCCCAGCCGGGCCCGCGACGAGCTGGCCGTGGTCGCCAACTTCGCCGAGGTCTTCCTGGCCAAGCAGGGCCACGACGGGCCGGTCGGCGTCAACTACCTGGAGAAGATCCAGCTCGCCACGCCCGCCGCCGCCTACGGCGCGATGCTGGCCGGCGTCGACTACGTGCTGATGGGCGCCGGCATCCCGGCGGAGATCCCGGCGCTGCTCGACGCCTTCGCCGCCCACCGCCCGGCCGAGCTCACCGTCGCCGTGGCCGAGGCCGGCGACGCCCGCCACACGGTCGGCCTCGACCCGGCGGCGCTGTGGCCCGCGCCCGCCGAGCCGCTACGGCGCCCCAAGCTGCTGGCGATCGTCTCCTCCCACGTGCTGGCCGCCTACCTGGCCCGCTCGCCGGTGACCAGGCCCGACGGGTTCGTCCTGGAGACGCCGGTGGCCGGCGGGCACAGCGCGCCGCCGCGCGGCCGGCTGGTGCTCGACGAGCGCGGCGAACCCGTCTACGGGCCGCGCGACGAGGCCGACACCGCCAAGGTCGCCGCGATCGGGCTGCCGTTCTGGCTGGCCGGCGGCTACGCCACCCCCGGCGGGGCGGCCGGCGCGCGGGCCACCGGCGCCGCCGGCATCCAGGTCGGGACGGCCTTCGCGCTGTGCCGGGAGTCGGGCCTCGACGACGGCCTGCGGCGGCGCATGCTGAGCCGGGCCCGCCGGGGCGCGCTGGAGGTGCGCAACGACCCCCGCGCCTCGCCCACCGGCTTCCCGTTCAAGGTCGCGAGCCTGCCCGGCACCCTGTCGGAGCCCGAGGTGTTCGACCGGCGTCCCCGGCTGTGCGACCTGGGCTACCTGCGCACCCCGTACGTCAGGCCCGGCGGCGCGATCGGCTACCGCTGCCCCGCCGAACCCGTGGACGCCTATGTCCGCAAGGGCCGGCCCGCCGAGGAGGCCGAGGGCCGCCAGTGCCTGTGCAACGGGCTGACCGCCGCCATCGGCCTGGGCCAGCACCGCGCCGACGGCTACCAGGAGCCCGCCCTGCTCACCCTGGGCCAGGACCTCGGCTTCCTGGACGGCCTGCCCGACGACCACTCGGCCGCCGACGTCGTGGACCACCTCCTGCGAGGAGCACCCGCATGACCGCACCACCCGGCGGGCGGCCGCTGCGCCGCGTCCGGCGCGACGTCGCCGCCAGCCCGTTCATCGTGATCTGGGAGGCCACCCGCGCCTGCCCGCTGGCCTGCCTGCACTGCCGCGCCGAAGCCGTGCCCGACCGGCACCCGGAGGAGCTGGCCACCGAGGAGGCGTACCGGCTCATCGGCCAGGTGGCGGACTTCGGCACGCCACCGCCGCTGTTCGTGATCACCGGCGGCGACCCGTTCGAGCGGCCCGACCTGCTCGACCTGGTCCGCCACGCCCGCGCCCGCGGCCTGGCCCCGGCCGTGTCCCCGTCGGCCACCCCCGCCCTCGACCCGGCCAACCTCGCCCGGCTGCGCGAGGCCGGGGCCGCCGCCGTCTCGCTCAGCCTCGACGGCGCGACCGCGCCCGTCCACGACGCCTTCCGCGGCTACGACGGCGTGTTCACCCGCACCCTGCGCGCCTGGCGGGCGGCCCGCGAAGCCGGGCTCAAGGTGCAGATCAACACCACCGTGACCCGCCACAACCTGGCGAGCCTGCCGGACATCGCCGCCCTGGTACGCCAGGAGGGCGCGCTGCTGTGGAGCGTGTTCTTCCTCGTGCCCACCGGCCGGGGCCGCGACCTGTCGGCCCTGACCCCGCAGGAGACCGAGGACGTGCTGCACTTCGTGCACGACGTCGGCACCGCGATCCCGGTCAAGACCACCGAGGCCCACCACTTCCGCCGGGTCGCCGTGCAACGGCTCGTCCTGGCCGGGCAGGGCGTGGACCACGCCGAGGCGCTCCGGCTCGGCCCGCTCTACCGCACCCTGCGGCGACGCGCCGAGCAGGCCGGGCTGATCGAGGAGCGGCGCACCCGCCGCCCGCCCGTCGACGTCAACGCCGGACGCGGGTTCGTCTTCGTCTCCCACACCGGGACCGTGCACCCCTCGGGCTTCCTCCCGCTGGACGCCGGGAACGTGCGCGACCGGCCCCTGACCGAGATCTACCGCTCCTCGCCGCTGTTCACCGCGCTGCGCGACCCCGACCGGCTGACCGGCCGGTGCGGCGCGTGCGAGTTCCGGACGATCTGTGGCGGCTCCCGCTCCCGCGCCTACGCTTGCTCAGGAGACGTCCTCGGCGAGGAGCCGTGGTGCTCCTACGAGCCCGGCAGCTTCCCCTACCAGAAGGAACTGGCCGCCCATGTATGAGCCGCCCGTGCATGACAGGAGAAGGGCCGGCGGGCTGGCCGCGCCCTACGACACGATGCTGGCCGCCTACGCCGCCGCGCTGGCCGGCTCGCCGCTGGCCGCCTCCAGCAAGGCCAGCTACCTGCGCCGCGTCGGCCGCTACCTGACCTGGGTCGCCGCCGCCTCGGCCGGCGGCCTGCTGGCGGGCGAGCCGCTGGCCGACACGACCGTGGCCGTCCGCACCGCCCACGCCTACCACGGTGAGCTGGACGGCCGCTACGCCGCCAGCACGATCAACAGCACCCTGGCCGCGCTGGAGGACTTCTACGCCCGGCTGCACCTCGGCGCGACCGGCATCCCCCGCCGGCCGGCGCCCGGCGACCGGGTGGGCGCGCGATGACCTGGTGGTCGGTGGTGCGCTTCCTGCACGTGCTCGGGGCCGCGCTGTGGGTCGGCGGCCAGCTCGCCGTCTCCCTCGTCCTGCTGCCCCTGGCCCGGCGCCTGCTGGACGACGAGCGCCGCGCCCAGGTGCTCGGCGCCGTCGGCCGCCGCTTCGGGCTGCTCACCGCCGCCCTGTTCCTGCCGCTCCAGCTCGCCACCGGCGTGGCCATCGCCTGGCACAAGGGCGTCACCTGGGCCTCGCTCGCCGAACCCGGCTACGGCCGCATCCTGGCCGCCAAACTTCTGCTGTTCTGCGCCGTCATGGCCGCCGCCGCCCTGCACGGCTGGGCCGCCGCCGGCGCCCGCCCCCGCCTGGCCCGCGCCATGGCCGTCAGCGCCCTGGTGGGGTCGATCGGCGTCGTGCTGCTGGCCGCCGCGCTGCCCGCCACCTGAGCATGGCCGATCGGAGGCGCGGAAAGGGACTTTGGTCCCTGACGGGAGCACCGCCGGCCGCGACATCGTGGAGACATGCCCGCAGTTACCGTCGTGCCGGGAGCCCCGCGATGACCGACGCCGGCGTCCCCGGCGCCCGCCCCTGGGACGGACCCTTCGCCTCACATGCCGGCGTGCGCCGGATCGTCGCCTCCGCCGTCGCGGCGCCCTCGGTGCACAACACCCAGCCCTGGCGCTTCCGCCGCCTCGACGACACCACCATGGAGCTGTACGCCGACCTCGACCGGCTGCTCGCCGTCACCGACCCCCTGGGGCGCGGGCTCGGCATCAGCTGCGGGGCCGCGCTGTTCAACCTGCGGCTGGCGGTCCGGATGACCGGGCACGACCCCGGCGTCCTGGCGCTGCCCGACCCGACCGGCCGGCCCGACCTGCTGGCGACCGTACGGGCCACGCCCGGCGGGCCGCCCACCCCGGACGAGCGGCTGCTGCACGACATGATCCCGCACCGGCGCACCAACCGCTTCCCCTTCGAGCGCCGCCCGCTGCCCAGGGACGTCCTGCTCGACCTGGTCAACGCCGCCCACGACGAGGACGCCACGCTGCTCCTCGTCAAGGGCGGGACGGCCAGACGGGTGCTGGACATGGTGGCCCTGGCCGACGACACGCTGACGGCCGACGCCGCCTACCGGGCCGAGCTGGCCCGCTGGACCCGTCCCGGGGCGGCGGGCCCCGACGGCGTGCCCGCCCACGCCTTCGGCCCGCGCCCGCGCTCCGGCGAGCTGCCCATGCGCGGCTTCGGCGGCGGCGAGGTCGCCGACTTCGAGGCGGAGCCGCAGCTCGTCGCCCTGTTCACCCGGGGTGACGGCCCGCACGACTGGCTGCGCGCCGGGCAGGCCCTGCAACGCGTCCTGCTGACCGCCACCGCGCACGGCGTGGCTGCCTCGATGTTCAGCCAGCCGCTCGACCTGCGCCCACCGCAGCACCGCGGCGACCGGCCCGGACCGTTCGGGCACGTGCAGATGCTGATCAGGCTCGGGTACGGCCCGCCGGTCCCGCGCGTCCCCCGGCGCCCGGTGTACGAGGTGCTCGACCGGACGGCGGCGCGGCGTGCCTGAGCGGCGCGGCTCCCGATTCACCCGGCCTCGCCGGCCACGGACAGGAAGGTGCCCGGGATGCCGGTCGACATCCGTATAGAGAGCGGCAGGCCGATCGACCTGCCGCCGCCGCCGAGGCGGGCCCGCGCGTCCTGGCACCTGCGGGCGAACGCGATCGTCGTCGCCTGGCTGGCGCTGACCGTCGTGGCCGCCCTGGCGGGCGACGTGCTGCCGGCGCCGTCGTGGCTGCTGATCCACGTGTTCCTGCTCGGCGCGGTCAGCACGGCCGTGCTCATCTGGAGCGAGCACTTCACGGTGGCGCTGCTGCGCGTCCGCGGCCCGTCCGAGCGGGGAAGCCTGACCCGGCTGACCCTGCTCAACACGGCCGCGGTCGCGGTGCTGGCCGGGGTGGCGTACGGGCCGTGGCACCTGGCGGCGGCCGGCGCGGCGCTGCTGACGGGCGTGGTGCTGTGGCACGCGGCCGTCCTGGTCCGGCTCGTCCGCGGCGCGCTGCCCGGCCGGTTCGGCCACGTCATCGGCTGGTACGTCACCGCCGCCTGCGCGCTCGCCGCCGGCGGCGTCCTCGGCGGGCTGATGGCCGCCCGGACCGTCCAGGGCACGCTCCACGAGCGCATGAGCGCCGCCCACTCCCAGGTGAACGTCTTCGGCTGGATCGGGCTCACCGTGCTCGGCACCCTGTTCACCCTGTGGCCGACGGTCCTGCGCACCCGCATGTCGGACCGGACCCGCCGGGCCTCGCGCGTGGGGTTGTGGCTGGCCGCGCCGGGACTGGCGGTGGCCGTCGCCGGGCTGCTGGCGGGCTGGCGGTGGGTGGCCCTGGCCGGGCTGGCGGCGTACGCGGCCGGCGGGCTGGCGGTGCTCGTCCCCCTGGGCGACGCGCTGCGGCGCAGGCGGCCGCACACCGGCGCGGCGTGGATGCTGGGAGCGGCGATCGTCTGGTTCGAGGTGGCGCTGGCCGCCGATCTGGTCGTGGTGACCACCAGGCCGGCGCACCAGGTCGCCGCCGCGCTGGCCCCGCTGCTGCCGCTGGTGCTGGTCGGGTTCGTGGCGCAGGTGCTGCTCGGGTCGCTGCTGCACCTGCTGCCCGCGGTGCTGGGCGGCGGCCCGGCCCGGTTCAAGCAGAACGCGGCGCTGCTGGAGCGCGGCTGGCCGGCGCGGCTGGTGGCGCTCAACGTGGGGGTGCCGCTGCTGGTCCTGCCGGTGCCGCGGCCGGTCGTGCTGCTGGGATGGGCGTCGGTGCTGGCCGCCGCGCTGGCCTTCGTCGCCCTGGCGGCGACCGCCCTGACCCGCACCCGCCCGCCCGCCGCCTCCCCGCCCGCCGCCTTCCCGGCCGCCGGGGGCGGCGCGGGGTGGCGGCGGTCGCTGCCCGCCCTCGCCGGGGTGGTCGCCGGCTGCCTGCTGACGGCCGCCGCGGTCGTCGTCGCCACGTCCGGCGGGTCGGGACCGGCGGCGGTGACCGCTACCGGCTCCCGGACGGTCGAGGTGACGCTGTCCGGGATGCGGATCCGCCCCGCCGTGATCGAGGCCCCCGTGGGGACCGTGCTGACGTTGCGGGTCACCAACGCCGACGCCCAGCGGCACGACCTGCGCCTGGCGACCGGCGAACGCACCCCGATGCTGGCCCCCGGCCAGAGCGCGACGCTGCGCCTGGCGCCGCTGGGCGGGCCGGTGGACGGCTGGTGCACGGTCGCCGGGCACCGCGCCGCGGGCATGACCATGCGCCTGGCGCCGACCGGCTCCTCGGCGGCGGCATCCCGGCCCCGGGACGCCACCGGCCACACCGGTCACACGACGACGGAAGCCGCCTCCGCCGCGCCCGCCGTGCCAGGGGCGCTCGACCTGGCGGCGCCCATGTCGTCCGGCTGGCGACCCCACGACGCCACGCTCCGGCCCGCGCCCGGCGGCACCGAGCACCACGTCGAGATCCGCGCCGACGACCGGCTCGTCCAGGAGGTCGCGCCCGGGGTGCGGCAGCGCGTCTGGACGTTCAACGGCACCATGCCGGGCCCGGTGCTGCGCGGCAAGGTCGGGGACGTGTTCGTCGTGACGTTCGTCAACGCCGCCACCATGGGCCACGGCATCGACTTCCACGCCGGCGCCACCGCACCGGACGGGCCGATGCGCACGATCCAGCCGGGCGAGCGGCTGACCTACCGCTTCCGCGCCGACTACGCCGGGGCGTGGCTCTACCACTGCTCGACCATGCCGATGACCCAGCACATCGCCAACGGCATGTACGGCGCCGTCGTCATCGACCCGCCGGACCTGCCCGAGGTCGACCGCGAGTACCTGCTGGTCCAGGGCGAGCTGTATCTCGGCGAGCCGGGCGGCGAGGCGCAGGTCGCCAAGATCCGGCAGGGCGCCCCGGACGGCTGGATGTTCAACGGCACCGCCGCCGGCTACGACCACGCCCCGCTGCCGGCCACGGCGGGGGAGCGGGTCCGCATCTGGGCGGTGGCCGCCGGCCCCAGCTCGGGCACGTCCCTGCACGTGGTGGGCGCGCCGTTCGACACGGTCTACAAGGAGGGCGCCTACCGGCTGCGCACCGCGGACGCGGGCGGCGCGCAGGCGCTCGACCTGGCCCCGGCGCAGGGCGGCTTCGCCGAACTGGTCTTCCCGGAGGCGGGCACGTACCCGATCGTGGACCACACGATGCGGCAGGCGGAGGCGGGCGCGCACGGCCTGTTCAAGGTCGGCGCCCCGCCGGAGGACTGACCCGCCGCCCGGCCGGTCAGCCGGTCGGCGCCGGGGACTGGCCGGGCGTGATGCGGTCCCAGGCGGCCAGCGGCAGCATGATGACGGCCGCGGGGAACAGGCCGTGCTCCTCGTGGTCGATGTGCCGGTGGAGGCGGTCGAGGGCGTCCAGCACGGCGGGCCAGTCGGGCGCGGCCGGGTCGATCGCGCCGAGGACGCCGTGGATGTCGGCGTGCTCGGCGCACAGCCGTTCCACCTCCTCGGCCAGCGACCCCTCGGCGCGCAGCTCGGCGAACAGCCCGCCCTCCTCGGTGTCGGTGTGCGGGACGAGCCGGGCCATCAGGTCCGCCAGCAGCGTGACGGCGTCACCGTGGCGCAGCTCCCCGACGGCGCGGCGCAGCGCCCCCGCGCACTCCTGGATGTCCCAATGCTCCTGGGACAGGCGGCCGATCAGTGGGAACTCCCGGCAGCCGCAGTAATTGCACATGGTCACGTCCTTGCAGGAGGGTCGCTTCTCGACGGCGGCGGCCGGGGCGCGCGCACACGCGTACCGCTCCCCGGGCCGCCCCTTGCCTCCACCCTTTCCGCCGGGACGACGCGCCGGTCAGGGCCGAAAGTCCCTGATCGCCACCGACCTCCGTCGGAAAACCGCGTGACGGGCGGCGGCGTCGTCAGGGACGATCACGGCCATGGAGTACGGCGAACTGGTCACGCGGGCGTCGGCGGCGGCGATCGAGGGCTGGGACTTCGCCGCCCTTCACGGCCGGGTCGTCGAGGAGCCGCTGCCCTGGAGCTACGAGCGCCTCCTGCGCGACCGGCTGCCCGGCGCGGCCTCCCTGCTCGACATGGGAACCGGCGGCGGCGAGTTCCTGTCCGGCCTGGCGCCGCTGCCGCCGCGCACCGCCGCCACGGAGGGCCACCCGCCCAACCTGCCGCTCGCCCGCCGCCGCCTGGAGCCGCTCGGGGTCGAGGTGGCCGCGATCCGGGAGGACGACGTGCTGCCGTTCCCCGCCCAGGCGTTCGCCGTGGTGGCGAACCGGCACGAATCGTACGACCCGCGCGAGGTGCGCCGCGTGCTGGCCGACGACGGGGTCTTCGTCACCCAGCAGGTGGGCGGCCGCGACCTCGAAGAGGTCAACCTGGCCCTGGGCGCGCCGCCGCTCGCGTACCGCGGCTGGGACCTCGCCCGTGCCGCCGCCGGGCTGGCCGGGGCGGGACTCACCGTGACGTGGAGCGCGCAGGCGCGGGTGCGGACGACGTTCCACGACGTCGGGGCGCTCGTGCTGTTCCTGCGGATGGTGCCGTGGCAGGTCCCCGATTTCGACGCCGTCCGGTACGACCGCCGCCTGCGCGCCCTGCACGAGCGGATGGCGGGCGGCCGGCCGCTGACCGCCCACGCCCACCGCTTCGCCCTGCTGGCCCGCCGCTCACCCGGAGCGGGGGCGCGGGGGGACGGTGACAGGGCGGCCCGTCCCGGCTGACTCGTAGGCGGCCTCGACCAGGGCGACCGCCGCCGCCGCGTCGTCGCCCGGCGCGTGGTTCGGGCCCCGGCCGGCGATCAGCTCCCCGAACGCCTCCACCGGCGCGTGCTTGGCCCACGCGGCGTGGCTCGGGTCGGGGGACACGCGGATGCGGGCGCCGTCCGGCCGGTGCACGGTGGCGGTGCCGTGCTGGAGGTCGTGCTCGACCATGCCCGCGGTGCCGTACAGGCGCAGGCGCTGGCGGGTGGGCAGGCCCTCGGGCACGGTCCCGGTGGCGGTCAGCGAACCCACCGCGCCGCCGGTCAGCCGGACGGTGACCGCGTCGACCACGTCGACCGGCAGCGAGCGGTGGTCCATGAAGGCGAAGACCTGCGCGGCGCCCTGCCCCGTGGCCCTGGTCAGCCCGCCGGCCAGGTGCGTGAGCTGCGAGTGACCCTGGCCTCCGGCGGCCGGGGCGGCGTAGGTGGGCGCGCCGGTGAACAGGCTCATCATGACGGAGGAGAAGTCGCCGTTGACGCAGACCAGCTCGCCGATCTCCCCCTCCAGCACGGCCTGCCGCACCCGGACGGCGGCGGCGCTGTACTGCCCGGTGTAGCCGACCGACAGGTGCGTCCCGGTGCGCTCGGCCGTGGCCACCAGGTCCCACGCCTCGGCCGCGGTCGTCGTCATGGGCTTCTCGACCAGCACGTGCACCCCGGCCTCCAGCGCCGCCCTGGCCAGCGCGTGGTGGGAGGCGTGCGGGGTGGCGATGACGACGCCGTCCACCAGGCCGGAGGCGTACAGCTCGGCCGGGTCGGCGAAGGCGGGCACGCCCGGCTCGGCGCGTCCCGGATCGGGGTCGCACACGGCGGCCAGGCGCAGGCCGGGAGCGGCCGCGATGGCCGGAAGATGGGCGAAGCGGGCCCACCACCCCAGCCCGACCACCCCGAGCCGGACGGTCACGCGACCCTCCGCAACGGCACGGACGGGTCGAGCTCCAGCCCGAACCCGGGCGCGTCGCCGAGCCGCACCCGGCCGTCCACAGGGAACGTCTCACCGGTGCAGAGGGGATGTTGCGGGACGAGCCAGTCGCAGTCGCCCACGAACATGCCGAACTCGGCCAGCGGCGGCTCGGGCCGGGTGGCGATGAAGTGGTAGGCGTAGTGTCCGCCGGTGTGGGGGACCAGCCGCACGCCGTGCGCGCGGGCCACCGTCGAGATGCGGCGCAGCTCGGTGAGCCCGCCGCACCAGTTGGGGTCGGGCTGGACGACGTCCACGCCCGACTCGCACAGCAGGCCGAAGCCGGCGGCGGTGTACTCGTGCTCGCCGGAGGCCAGCGCCATCGGCGCCGGCAGGCGGTCGCGCAGCCGCCGGTGTGCGGCGTAGTCGTCGGGGCGCAGCGGCTCCTCGATCCAGTCGAAGCCGAGCGGGGCGACGGCGTGGGCCAGGCGGGCGGCGTAGTCGACGTCGAGCGACATCCAGCAGTCGTACATCAGCGGGAAGTCCGGGCCGGCGGCCTGGCGGGCCTGCTCGGCGATCGAGACGTTGGCGCGGAAGCCGTCCTCGCCCTCGACGGGGGCGTAGGTCAGCGGGATCTTCGCGCCCCGGAAGCCGAGCTTGCGGGCCGCCTCGGGGCGCGGGCCGGTCGCGTACAGCTCGACGCCGTCGTGCACCGCCCCGCCGAGCAGGGTGTGCACCGGGGTCTGGGTGATGCGGCCGTGCAGGTCCCAGATCGCCAGGTCGACGGCGGAGATCGCGTGCAGGGCCAGGCCCTTGCGCCCGTAGTGCAGGGTGCTGTTGAACATGCGGTCCCACAGCCGCTCGTGGTCGAAGGGGCTCTGCCCCCGTACGAGATAGGCCAGGTGGAGGGCGGCCAGGGTGGCGACGACCAGGCCGCCGTTGGTGGTGCCGAGACCGACGTGCCCGGACGCGCTCTCGACCTGGACGACCACCGTCTGCTGCGAGTCGGGCCCGATGGCGGCCATGCGGTCGTCGCGGAAGTCGGCGTGCTGCGACATGGGGCTGGCGACCTTGCGCCGCTTCCACTGGCGTAACGCCTCGCCGTCGCCGGGGTCGGCCGCCGCGGGCGGCAGGTTGACGTAGTCGGCCACGAAGACGCGGACGTCGGTGATCCGGTCCATCAGCTCTCCTGGTTCTTGTACGGCCGGACGGCCTGCTGGGCCGCGGCCATGGTCTCGCCGGCCTGGTCGAAGGTGCGCTGGGCGACGGTGATGAACAGCACGTCGATCACGGCGAGCTGGCCGTGCCGGGTGGCCAGCGCCTCGGTGCGGAACCCGGTCTGTACCCGGGTCAGCAGCGTGAGCTCGGCGCGGGCGGCCAGCGGCGAGGCGGGGTCGTTGCAGATCGCGATGGTCGCCGCGCCGTGCGACGTCGCCTCGCTCACCAGGTCGACCGCCTCCTTGGTGCGGCCGCTGTGCGAGATCGCCACCACCACGTCGCCGGGGCCGAGCAGCGCGGTGCCGCTGAGCGCGATGTGCGTGTCGGTCGAGGTCCAGGCCGGCACGCCGACGTGGTAGAGCCGTTGCTGCAGCTCCGAGGCCACCGTGGAGCTGCCGCCGGCGCCGAACACCCACACCCTGCGGGCCGTGGCGAGCAGCGCGCAGGCGCGTTCGGCCGCCGCCAGGTCGAGCCCGGCCAGCGTCTCGGTGGTGGCCTGGGCGATCGCCGCCGAGACCACCTCGGCGATGCGCGGCAGCCCGTCGTCCTCGGCCACGTCGGCGCCGATGCTCACGCTCCACGGCTCGGCCTTGGACCGGCCGCTGTCGGAGGCCAGCGCCAGGCGCAGCTCGGCGTACCCGTTCAGGCCGAGCGAGCGGCACAGCCGGGTGACGCTGCCGGTGGAGACGCCGCACCGGTCGGCCAGGTCGAGGATCGTCAGCCGGGCCACCGCGCCGGGGTCGGCCAGCACCAGGTCGGCGATGGCGCGCTGCGCCTCCGGCATCGACGGCGCCATCTCGGCGATCCGGTCGACGACGCCCTCCAACGGGCTCTGCATGGATGTCCTGCCTCTCATCATCGCAACGGAGAATAATTTGTCTTCGTGTAACGCGTCAACGGCGAAGTTGTTATCCGAACTCCCTTGACGAAGGGCCGAGGTGTCCCGCACCTTAGCGGCCACAGAGAAAAATTCATCGCTACCAGAACGGGGTGCCGATGTCCTTCCTCTCCGCGGCCGGCTATTTCAGCGCGCTTCAGGACGTCCTGACCAAGGTGAGCACGTCCCAGGCGCCGCTGGTGGACAAGGCGGCGGCGTTGATCGCCGACGCGGTCGAGGCCGGCGGGGTGCTGCAGGCCTTCGGCAGCGGCCACTCCGAGGCGTTCGCCCTGGAGCTGACCGGCCGGGCCGGCGGGCTCGTCGCCGCCAACCGCATCGAGCTGCGCGACCTCGTGCTGCTCGGCGGCGCGGAGCCGGGCGTGCTCTCGGACCCGCTGCTGGAGCGCGACCCCGCCGTCGCGCTCCGCCTGTACGAGCTGGCCGCGCCGCACCCGCGCGACGTGTTCGTCATCGCCTCCAACTCCGGGGTCAACGGCTCGATCGTCGAGCTCGCCGCCCTGGTCAAGGAGCACGGCCATCCGCTGATCGCGGTCACCTCGGCCGAGCACTCCGGCCGCATGCCCTCCCGTCACCCCTCGGGACTGCGTCTGAGCGATCACGCCGACATTGTGCTCGACAACGGCGCGCCGTACGGCGACGCGATCCTGCCGCTGCGCGACGGCGGCCGCGCCTGCGGCGTCTCCTCCATCACCGGCGCCCTGCTGGCCCAGCAGATCGTGGCCGAGGTGGCCCGCCGTATGGAGGCGTCGGGGACGCGGCCGCCGGTGTACCTGTCGGCGAACGTCCAGGGCGGCGACGAGCACAACCGCCGCCTCGAAGAGCGGTACGACGGGCGCATCCGCCGTACCACCAGGTAACCAGGAGTACCACCATGAACCACCTCTCCCGGCGGCAGCTCCTGCGCGGCGCCGCCCTGACCGGGGCCGGCCTGCTGGCCACGGCCTGCGCCACCCCCGGCGACCCCGCCGCCCCCCGGCCGGCCGCCACCGGCGCGCGCAGCGCCGCCAACCCGCTCGGCCTCGACGAGAACGGCCCCCTGGAGATCGTCATCTTCGACGGCGGCCTCGGCGACGCCTACGCCACCACCATCCACGAGCCGCTGTTCCTGAGCCGCCACCCCAAGGTGCGGCTCAAGCACTCCAGCACCAAGGAGATCTCCGGCACGCTGCAGCCGCGCTTCGTCGGCGGCAACCCGCCCGAGGTCATCAACAACGACGGCGCCCAGGCGCTCGACCTGGCCGCGCTGGTGCAGGGCGGCCAGCTCCAGGACCTCACGCCGCTGCTGGAGGCCCCCTCCTGGGACGACCCGGGCACGAAGGTGCGCGACGTCCTGCTGCCCGCCGCCATCGAGGCGGGCTCCTTCGACGGCCGTCCCTACAGCGTGCCGTACGTGTTCATGATCTTCGGGTTCTGGCACTCCGCCAAGCTGTTCGCCCAGAAGGGCTGGACGGCCCCCGCCACCTGGGACGAGTTCCTCACCCTGTGCGGCACGATGAAGAAGGCCGGCATCGCGCCGTTCGCCTACGCCGGCAAGTACCCCGGGTACGTGTGGGAGGCCATCCTCACCATGGCCGTCAAGCACGGCGGCCCCGAGGTGATGAAGCGGGTGGACAACCTGGAGGACGGCGCCTGGCAGGCCGACGCCCTGACCGCGGCGGCCGGCGCGTTCGGCGAGCTGCACGCCAGGGGGTTCCTGCTGCAGGGCACCGAAGGGCTCAACCACACCGAGTCGCAGGCCCGGCAGAACAGCGGCGAGGTCGCCGTCATCCCCAACGGCTCCTGGCTGGAGAACGAGCAGAAGAAGGTCGCCCCGGCCGACTTCGGCTACGCCATGTTCCCCGTCCCCGCGCTGGAGGCCGCCGAGGCGATGCCGGGCACCGCCCTGCACGCGATGCCCGGCTCGGGCTTCGTCGTCGCGGCCAGGAGCCGGAACCCGGCGGCGGGCATGGAGTACCTGCGCGCGATGGTCTCCCGCGAGGGCGCCGGCAAGTACAGCGGCCTGGTCAGCACCCTGACCACGGTCCGCGGCGCGGCGCTGCCGCCGCAGGCCGGGGCCGGGCTCAGGAGCGCCGCCGCCGCGCTCGAGGCCGCCGGGACCGGCCTGGTCAACTGGCGGGTGCACGAGTGGTACAAGGAGATCGCCACCGAGCTCGACGCCGCCACCGGGCAGCTCATGACCGGCGGCGTCACCGCCGCCCAGTGGGCCGAGCGGCTGCAGCGCAAGGCCGACGCCGTCAAGAAGGACTCCTCGATCAAGAAGTTCTCGAGGTAACCCGCCGTGCGGCACGGACGGCGGCGCTTCGCCGCGACCTTCCTGGCCCTGCCCGTCCTCCTCTACGTCGTCTACGTCATCTCCCCGTACGCGCAGGCGTTCCAGATCTCCCTGACCGACTGGCGCGGGATCGACGCCCGGCCCGCGTTCGTCGGGCTGGACAACTTCCGGCGCCTGCTGGCCGACCCGGTCTTCTGGAAGGCCATCTCGCACAACGCGATCCTGCTGGCCGCGCTGCCGGTCATCACCCTGGGGCTGGCGCTGCTGTTCGCGTACCTGCTCAACGCCGGCGGCGACCGGCCCGGCACCGGCGTCACCGGGTCGGGCTTCTACCGGGTGGTCTTCTTCTTCCCGCAGGTGCTGTCGGTCACGATCATCGCGGTGATGTTCCAGTCGGTGCTCCGCCCCGACCGCAGCGGCGTGCTCAACGGCCTGCTCATGCAGCTCGGCCTGGACCCCGTCGGCTTCCTCACCGACCCCGGCCTGGCCCTGTGGTCGATCCTGGGCGTGCTGGTCTGGCAGGCCGTCGGCTTCCACGTCGTGCTGTTCTCGGCCGGTATGGCCGCCATCCCGCGCGAGCTGCACGAGTCCGCGCAGATCGACGGGGCCGGGCGGGCCGCGTCCTTCTTCCACGTCACCCTTCCGCTGCTGCGGCACACCGTGCAGGTCGGCTGGGTCTACCTCGGGGTGGCCGCCTTCGACGCGTTCTCGATCGTGTTCGTGCTGTCGGCCGAGCGCGGCGGCCCCGACTACAGCACCACCGTGCTGGCCAACGAGGTCTACCGCAACGCCTTCGGCTACGCGAAGTTCGGCTACGCCTCGGCCCTCGGGGTCGCCCTGTTCTTCTGCACGATCACCTTCGCCGCGCTCACCCTCCGGCTGACCCGGCGCGACAAACTGGAGTACTGACGATGGCAGTCGACGTCCGTCCCGCCGTGGGGCGGCGCGCCGCGAGCCCGGCCCGGCGCGAGCTCGGGCTCCGGCGGTCGGCGCACGTGGTGCTCGCCCTCTGGACGGTCCTGGTGGTCGTCCCGATGGCCTGGACCCTGCTGGCCTCCTTCAAGGACACCGCGGAGATCTTCGGGCCCGCCTGGACGCTGCCCGCCCGGCTGCGGGCGGACAACTGGGTCCGGGCCTTCGAGCAGGCGCACATCGGCACGTACCTGGTCAACACGGTGGTCGTCGTGGTGCTGTCCACGACGGGCACCATGGTGCTGGGCTCGATGGCCGCGTACGTGCTGGCCCGCTACCCCTTCCGCGGCAGCGGCGCGGTGTACCTGCTGTTCGTCTCCGGCATGGCCTTCCCGGTCTACCTGGCGCTGACCCCGCTGTTCTTCGTGGTCAGGAACAGCGGCTCGATCCCGCTGATCGGCCCGCTCATCGGGCTGGACACGCGCGGCGGGCTGGTGCTGGTCTACATCGCCTACTCGCTGCCGTTCACCGTGTTCTTCCTGACGGCCTTCTTCAGGACGCTGCCCGGCTCGGTCGCCGAGGCGGCGTTCATGGACGGCGCCTCCCACACACGGGTGTTCGTCCAGGTCATGCTGCCCATGGCGCGGCCCGCCCTGACCGGCATCACCGTCTTCAACGTCCTGGGCCAGTGGAACCAGTACCAGTTGCCGCTGATCCTGCTCAGCGGCAACGCCCGGGACAAATGGGTGCTCACCCAGGGCATCGCCGACATCTCCACCGCCACCGGCTACAGCGCCGACTGGGGAGCCCTGTTCGCCGCGCTCAGCCTGTCGATCCTGCCCATGCTGGCTGTTTACGTCGCCTTCCACCGGCACATCCAGGCCGGCATGACCGAGGGGGCGGTCAAATGAGCCTCGTCCTCGGCCTCGACGTGGGCGGCACCACCACCCGCGCCCTGGTCGCCGACCTGGACGGCACGGTGCTGGCCAGGGCGTCGGGCGAGGGCGGCAACCCGGTCGCCCACGGGGCGGCGGCCGTGGAAAGGGTCGGCGCGACCGTGTGTGAGGCGCTGACCGGGCTCGACCCGGGCCGCGTACGGGCCGGGGTGATCGGGCTGGCCGGCGGCATGGGCCGGTACGCCGCCGACTTCGACCGGCTCTGGGCCCGGCTCGGGCTCGGCAGCGTGCCCCGGCTGATCAGCGACGTCGAACTCGCCTTCGCCGCCGGAACGGACCCGGCCCCTGGCACCGGTCAAAGGCCCGGCCTCGCCCCGGCCCTCGGCACCGAGCAAAGGCCCGGCCTCGGGCCGGCCCTTGGCACCGGTCAAAGGCCCGCCCCCGGGCCGGTCGTTGGCACTGAGCAAAGGCTCGGCGTCGGGCCGGAGCCCGCCTCCTGGCCGGACTCCGGCTCCGTCCTGGTCTGCGGGACGGGCGCCGCCGCCTGCCGGATCACCGGCGGGCGTACGGTCCGCTGCGCCGACGGGCACGGCTGGCTGCTCGGCGACCTCGGCTCCGGCGTGTGGATCGGCCGCCAAGCCATCCGCCACACCCTACGCGCCATCGACCTCGCCGCCTCCACGCCCCTGCCGCCCTCAGCCTCCCCGCCCACCTCCACCGCCCTTCCGCCCTCAGCCCCTCTCCCCACCTCCACCGCCCTTCCGCCCTCTACCTCCTGCACGCCCTCCACCTCCTCCGCGTCCTCCACCGGCCTCTCGCCGCTGGCCGCGGCTGTGCTGGTGCAGCTCACCGGCGGACTCGTTGCGGACCGGGCCGTGGCCGGGAAGGTGATCGAGGCCGTGCACGCCGCCCCCGTCGCCGCCATGGCGGCGCTGGCCCCCGTGGTGACCCACCTGGCACTCCAGGACGACCCCGACGCCGCCGGCATCCTGGCCCGCGCCGCCGCCCACCTGCTGGCCACCCTCGCCGCCGTCCGGGAGCCGGGGGAGCGCACGCCCCTGGTCCTGGGCGGCGGCCTGCTGGCAGCCGGATCCCCGCTCGCCGCGACCGTACGGCGGCAGGCCGCCGCCCGCTGGCCCGCGGCCCCGATCAGTCACGCGGGCGACGGCGCCCTGGCCGCGGCCCGCCTCGCCCGCCACGACCTGCGAAAGGCGCTCCGATGAAACGCACCCTGTTATGCCTCGCCCTGCTCGCCTCCGGCCTGACGGCCCAGCCCACCCCGGCGACCGCCGCTGTGACGCCGCAGCTCACCGACACCTTCGAGCACGCCCGCGACACCCACCCCACCTACGGCCTCAACGACTCGCTCGGAGCCCGGCAGAGCGGCGGCGCGCGCGGCGTCACCTACACCCGCGTGTCCGGCTCGTGGACCACCGCCACCCCGCCCGAGCCGTACTACTCCCAGGTCAACCATCCCGACCACCCGGGCAAGCTGGTCTTCGCCCTGGCCCGCTCGGCCGTCCGCCTGGACGCCCCCCTCGCCCAGGACCAGGACGACGCCTACACCGTCTCGGTGACGGTGGACCCCGACCCCGAGCTGCGCGGCATCGACGGCGACTGGAGCTCGGTCATGTTGTCGCGCAGCCCGTCCTCGACCGGGTACGTCACCAGCGCGGACGTCCAGCTCGGGCTGACCGTGGCGCGCAACGGCGAGGTGCAGCTCTTCCGCGCCGGCAACGCCCTGTGGAGCGGCACGCTGAAGACCACCCGCGCGGGCGACGGCTTCCATGTCACCATCGCGGTCTCCGGCGCGTCGAAGGCCGACCCGTCGGTCACCGTCACGGTCAACGGCGTCACCCGCACCACCGGCCTCGGCACCCCGATCGCCAAGCCCTACCTCTACCTCGGCGCGTACGTCAGCAACGACAAGCAGGTCAGCACCGCCGACGACCTGACCGTCAGCCGCCTGTCCCGCTTCGCCGACACCTTCGACGACGCCCAGGACACCGAACCCGGCTACGGCCTGAACGACGCGCTCGCCAAACGGCAGCCGCCGCTCGGCACCTCGGCCTACACCCGCGTCTCGGGCGACTGGCAGTCCTTCGACCAGCCGCCGCCGTACTACTCGCAGGTCAACCACCCCGACTACCCGGGCAAACTGGCCTTCGCGCTGCGCCGCTCGGCGGTCCGCCTGGACGCCCCCGTCACGCCCGGCCAGGACGACGCCTACACCGTGTCGGTGACGGTGGACCCCGACCCCAAGCTGCGCGGCACCGACGGCGACTGGAGCTCGATCATGTTGTCCCGGAACCGGGACTCCAGCGGCTACGTGGCCAACGGCGACGTGCAACTGGGCCTGACCGTGGCGCGCAACGGCGAGGTGCAGCTCTTCCGCGCCGGCAACGCCCTGTGGACCAGCACGCTGAAGACCACCCGCGCGGGCGACGGCTTCCACGTGACCATCGCGGTGACGGGGGCGTCCAAGGCCGACCCGTCGGTCACCGTCACGGTCAACGGCGTCACCCGCACCACCGGCCTCGGCACCCCGATCGCCAAGCCCTACCTCTACCTCGGCGCGTACGTCAGCAACGACAAGCAGGTCAGCACCGCCGACGACCTGACGGTCAGCCGCGTCGACCTCTACCCGAACGTGGAGTACTACGGCTACTTCGCCACCGACGCCCTGAGCAGCTGGGGCAACCACCTGCCCGAGGTCACCGGCTTCGCCAACCTGCACTGGATCAGCGTCTCCCCGGACTGGGACGTCCCCGGCAGCGGCTACCGGACCTCCGACCTGGCCGGCTGCCCGCCCCGCTCCTGCGCCCTGTACGTCGGCGAGGAGTTCTTCCCGCCGGAGACCTGCAAGGGCAACGGCGTGTGCCCGATCGACGCCTCGCTCAAGCGCTGGAAGGCGTTCGTCGAGCTGGTCAAGCCGTACAAGGACCGGATCGGGGCGATCTACCTCAAGGACGAGCCGCAGATCTACGGCGTCACCAACGCCGACCTGCAGACCATGGCCACGGCCGTCAAGGAGTCGATGGCGCCGGGCAAGGGCTTCGGGCCGTACCCGATCATGCTGACCCTGGCCAGCGGGGACGTGAAGCCCTCCACCCTCATCCCCGCCGAGGTCGACTGGATCGGCGTGGACGACTACGCGGCCGACGAGGCCAGGCTCGACGGCCTGCTCACCACCCTCGAACGGATGACCGGCGGCACCAAGCGCACCTACCTGTTCCCGCCGACCGCGGTCGCCCGCTACACCGGCCCGTACGACACCGACGAGAAGATCGAGGCCGTCCAGCGCGTCTACTACGACCTGGCCAAGAAGCACCAGAGCGTCATCGCGATCATGAACTTCGGCGTCTGGGTGGTCACCGACAGCCCGATGACCTACCCGTACCAGATTCCGCGCATCTGGGACGTCCAGGAGAGGTTCGGCGTCGCGGTCACCGTCAAGAACTGACGCCCACCCAGGACCCCGAGGAGAACTCATGCCGCTGTTCGACCTGCCGCTCGACGAGCTCGTCGCCTACCGTCCCGCCGTGCCCTGCCCGGACGACTTCGACGACTTCTGGGCGTCCACCCTCGACGCCCACGCCCCGGCCGCCCCCGTTTTCACGCCGGTGGACGCGGGCCTGCCGCTGGTGGAGGTGTTCGACGTCACCTTCGCGGGGTACGGCGGCGCCCCCATCCGCTGCTGGCTGGTGCTGCCCGCCGCCGCCTTGCCGGTGCCCTGCGTCGTGCAGTACCTGGGTTACGGGCGGGGCAGGGGCGAGCCGTACTCGTGGCTGACCTGGCCCGCCGCCGGGTACGCCACGCTCGTCATGGACAGCAGGGGGCAGGGCCTGCTGTCGGCCGAGCACGCCGGGGCCACCCCCGACCCCGCCGGCGCGACCCAGGGCATGCTGACCCACGGCCTGCCCGACCGTGACGGCTACTACTACCGCAGGCTCTACACCGACGCGGTGCTGGCCGTCGAGGCGGCCCGCGCCCATCCGGCGATCGACCCGGCCCGGATCCTGGTGGCCGGCGGCAGCCAGGGCGGCGGCCTCGCGCTGGCCGTCGCGGGCCTGCGCCGGGACGTGGCGGGCGCGCTCGTCGACGTGCCGTTCCTGTGCCACTTCCGGCGGGGCGTGGAACTGGTCGGCACCGAGCCGTACGCCGAGATCACCCGGTTCTGCGCCGCCAACCGGCACGCCGTGGACCGCGCCTTCGACACCCTGTCCTACTTCGACGGCGTCAACCACGCGGCCAGGGCCACGGCCCCCGCGCTGTTCTCCGTCGGCCTGATGGACCAGACGTGCCCGCCCTCGACGGTCTACGCCGCGTTCAACGCCTACGCCGGGCCCGCCGAGATCGTCGTGCACCCGTTCAACGGGCACGAGGGCGGCGCCTCCACCCGGCTGCGCGGCCAGCTCGCCTGGGCGGAGAAGGTCACCGCGGGCACCCCCCTGCCCTAGGCGGCGTCCGGTCTCACCTGCTCCACGCCTCGTGGACGGTGGTGATGGCCGAGGAGACGGGCCGGCCGCCGGGCCGCGTGACGGCCGGCCGGCCCGGCACGGGGACGCCGTCCACGGTGATCGAGGCGTGCTCGCACGGGATGATCTGCATCGACAGCCCGTGGCTGACGCCCAGCAGCGGGAAGTCGGCCATCGAGAACGGCCTGGCGTCCAGCGGCCCGGTGATGCTGACCGCCAGGCCGGCCGCGCTGGCGTGGGCGCCCGTGACGGGGTCCACGCGCAGGTCCACGGCGGCCTGCTGCACCCGCGCGACGGGCCAGGACGGCAGCGCGGCGGCCTCGTCGAAGTGCCGGACGAAGTGCTCCTCGATCCACGTCCCGAGCTCGGGGTCGTCGCTCACGACGCGCAGGCCGGCGGGCGTCCACACCACCATCACCGCGCCGGCGCCGTGCGTGGACCAGTCGACCTGCCACAGGGAGGCGTACCCGGTGGGGACGTCGCCGTCGTAGAGGGTGACGTACGGGTTGGCGCCGGCGAGCAGTGGCCGGCGGGTCACGTAGGCGCTCATCGGCGCGCCCTCACTGGTGCTGAGCATGAGCCGATCATGGACGCTCCCACCCCTCGATGGCCAGCCCGCCGCCGCATCCCGCTCACCTGAGTAGGGCGGTACTCATGCCCTCCGGCCGCCGGCGGCGCACCCTGCAAGGGACGGAACGGCGGAAAGGAGCATGCGGTGCGCAAGGGCGTACATCTTCGACGGATCGGCCGCCGGGGGCTGCTGGCCGTGATCATGGTCGTGTCGGTCGCCGTGCCCCTGTGGTCGGCGGCGGCCCCGGCCTCCGGGGCCGTGGCGGCCCGCGGGCGAACGCTCGCCGAGCCCTGGTCCTACCTGTTCGAGATCCGCCGGCGCTTCCCCGCGCCGGAGAAATGCGTGGACGTCGACAACGGCTACACCTTCGACGGCGCCAACGTGAAGCAGTGGGAGTGCGTCAACGTCCCGCAGCAGCACTGGCAGTACCAGCGGGTGGCCCCCGGGAGCGAGTGGTTCTTCCTGCGCGCCCAGCACAGCGGCAAGTGCCTGGACGTCGACAACGGCTACACCTTCGACGGCGCGAACGTGAAGCAGTGGGAGTGCGTGAACGTCCCGCAGCAGATGTGGCGCTGGAAGTACGCCTACACCGACGCGTGGTGGAACACCTTCTACTTCCTGGAGAACCAGAAGAGCGGCAAGTGCCTCGACGTCGACCACGGCTGGACGCACAACGGCGCCAACATCCAGCAGTGGACCTGCGACGAGTACGCGGGCCAGCAGTTGTGGTACTTCCGGCCGGTGTGACCCGGCCGGACGGCGCCGGCCCGGACCCCTCCTGGCCGGCGCCGCCTCACCGCGCGGCCGGGGCGATGTTGTGGTTGACGCGGAACAGCCGGTCCGGGTCGTACCGGGCCTTGAGCGCGGACAGCCGCCGGTGGTCCGCCTCGGAGTAGGCCCGCCTGACCCGGTCCGGGGTCGCGTCGTGGTCGAACATGAACCCCGGCAGCATGGCGCCGGTGTCCCAGCGCCGCAGCCGGTCCAGCACCTCGTCGGCGGCCGCGCGCGCCGTCTCGGCCTGGCCGGGCGGGGCCGGCAGCCGCATCCACAGCAGGAAGGCCGCGCCCCGGGTGCCGGCCGCGTGCGGGCGGGCGGGCGGCCGGTCCAGCGCCCCGCCCAGGTGACGCAGCTGGATGCCGGGGAACGGGCCCCGCGTCCGCGCGGGGTCGATGAACGAGGCCAGCTCCGCGGCGGCGTCGTCGTCCAGCTCGCGCAGCAGCGCGCTGCGCAGGTGCGCCGAGACCGGGTGACGGGGATCCTGGTAGATCTCGGTGATCCGGGTGTACGGCATGGCCGCGCAGGTGTCCTTCTCCGGGCCGAGCTCGCGCAACGGCTGCACCAGCCGGGCGCCCCGCTCCTCGTCCCCGACGTACACCGTCCGGACCTGCACCATCGAGCGGCCGCGGAACTCCCGCGGCAACTGCGGCGCGTCGGGGAAACGCACCAGCGTCACGGAGGACGACATCTCCTCCGGCTGCTCCTTCGCCCAGGCCAGATAGGAGCGCAGGACGTGGGCGGTGTGCCCGGGGTCCTCGCCCGGGTAGTACAGCTCGCCGCCGTAGACCGTACGCAGCGGCAGCAGCTCGATCTCGGCCGCGACGACGACGCCGAAGTTGCCCTTGCCGCCGCGTACCGCCCAGAACAGGTCGGGCTCCGCGCCGGGCGAGACGGTCCGCAGCCGGCCGTCGGCGGTGACGACGTCGAGCGAGCGGACGCGGTCGGCGGCGAACCCGTACGTGCGGGCGGCCAGCGGGAGCCCGCCCCCGGTCAGGAAGCCCATCACCCCGACCTCGGCGGACGACCCGCACAGCGGCGCGAGCCCGTGGGGGGCCGCCGCGGCGACCACCTCGCCCCAGCGCAGGCCCGCGCCGATCCGCGCGGTGCCGGCGTCCGGGTCCACCGACAGCTCGCGCAGCTCGCCGGTGGCGATGAGGACGGCTCCGTCGGCGGGCAGCGACTTGCCGTGCCCGGTCGACTGCACCGCGACCGCGCGTCCCGTCCGGGCCGCGTACGTGACGGCGGTGACCACGTCGCCGGCGTCGGCGGCGACCACGACCACCGCGGGCCGGTGCTCGACCGTCAGCAGCCAGCCGGAGCAGGCGTCCGCGAAGCCCTCGTCGCCCGGCTGGAGCGTGCGGCCCCGGATCAGCGCGGCCAGTGCCGCCACGTCGTGCGGCAGGCCGGTCCGGACATCGGTCTCAGACATGTTGCACCTCACCTGATAGTTGGTTGGGCCAACGTTGGTTTGGCCAACAATACAGACAATCGTGGGTGGTGCCAATGACTTGTTAGATTGCCTCTGTGAACACCCCAGAGGGGAAGCTGCCGGAGCGGCTGCGCGCGCTGCCGAGCAGGCTGACCAACCACGCGGCGCTGACCGCCAACCGGATTGTGGACCAGGCGTTCGCCCAGGCCGAGGTCCGGCGCTACCACTACGCGCTGCTCGCCGCGCTGGAGGAGTACGGCCCCGCGAGCCAGGCGGCGCTCGGCCGGCGTACCGGCATCGACCGCAGCGACATGGTGGCGACCGTCAACGACCTGGCCGGGCGCGCCCTCGTCGAACGTGCGCCCGACCCGGGGGACCGCCGCCGCAACATCGTCACCATCACGGCGGAGGGCCGCCGCCGGCTGGCCGAGCTCGACCGCCTGCTGGCCCGCGCCCAGGACGAGTTCCTCGCCCCGCTGCCCCCCGCCGACCGCGAGCGCCTGGTCGACCTGCTCACCCGGCTGGCCGACCACCACGGTGCGCCGGGCGGAAGAAGGCCACCGGGAGCAGAGTGACCAGGCACAGTCCGAAGGCCCACCAGAACGCGGTGCCGTAGGCGTGCGCCGGGCCCGCGCCCTGGCGCAGCCCGCTGTCCAGGACGGTCGTGAGGATGGCGGTGCCCAGCGAGCCGCCGAGCCGGTTGACGACGTTCAGCGCGCCGGCGGCGCCCGGCGTCTGCTCCCTGTCGACCGAGGCGTAGGCCGCGGCCATGGTGGGCGCGGAGACGCCGCCGATGCCCAGGCCGTACAGGACCAGGCAGAGGGTCAGCAGCCAGGTGTCCGGACGGGCGGGGGCCTGGGTGAAGGCGAGCAGCCCGGTCAGTGAGAGCACGAGCCCGCCGGTCACGACGGCGCGCGGGCCGTGGCGGTCGGCCAGCCGTCCGGCGGCGAACGAGCCGACGGCGGCCCCGAGCGCCTGCGGGGTGAGCAGCAGGCCCGTGGAGAGCGTGTCGGCGTGCCGGTCGTGCTGGAAGAACAGCGGCAGCAGGATCATGGAGCTGTAGAGCGAGGCCCCGAGCAGGAACAACGCCACGCAGGCCGCGGTGAAACCGCCCCTGGCGAACAGCCGTACGTCGATCAGCGGCTGACGGCGGGTGCCTAGTGCGTGCACGAGGTAGCCCGCGACCAGCGCCAGCCCCACGCCGATCAGCATGGCCGGCGTCCACGCCCCCTCGCGCCCGCCCGCCGAGGTCAGCCCGTAGACCACCGCCGCCAGGCCGGGTGAGAGCAGCGCCAGGCCGAGGAGGTCGAGCCTGGGCGCGTTGTCGGGCCTGGCCTCGTCCCGGTTCAGTACGCGGGCGGCCACCGGCAGGACGAGCAGGCAGACGGGCAGGTTGAGGTAGAAGATCCAGCGCCAGTCGAGCTGCTGGACGACCAGGCCGCCCACGATCGGCCCGAGCACCGGGGCGAACATGACGGGGATCGTCAGCACGCTCATGGCCCGGCCGATCCTGGACGGCCCGGCCGCCTGGGCCAGGATCGCCTGGCCGACGGGGTTCATCAGCCCGCCGCCGACGGCCTGCACGAGCCGGAAGGCGATGAGGGCCGGCAGTGACCAGGCCAGGCCGCACAGGGCCGAACCGGCCGTGAAGACCGCCACGGCGGCCATCCACGTGCGCTTGGCCCCGAACCGCCGGCTCAGCCAGCCCGACAGGGGCATGACCACCGCGATCGCGAGCAGGTAGCCGGCCGCCACCCACTGCACGTCGGTCAGCGACGTGCGGAAGTGCGCCGCCATCGCGTCGGCCGCGATGCCCACGGCGGTGGCGTCGATGGTGGCCAGGATCGGGGCCGCGATCAGGACGATCCCCATGCGCAGCAGGTGCGGATCGAGCCGGTCGCGCGCGGCCCCGGCCGCAGAGGTGGTGGTCATCGAACACCCTTAGGATCGATTGACTAGGACGACTCCAAACACTAGGTCCGACCTATTCACTAGGTCAAACCTAATGAACGCGCGGAAGGGCGGCAGCTCGTGACCGAACGATCCAAGGGCTTGCGGGAACGCCAGAAACACCAGACCCGGCAGCTCATCTCCGATGTCGCGACCGGCCTGTTCCTGGAGCGCGGCTACGACGACGTCACCATCGCCGACGTCGCGGCCGCCGCCGGCGTGGCCAAGATGACCGTCACCAACCACTTCCCGCTGAAGGAGGACCTCATCCTCGACCGGCACGAGGAGGTGGTCGACGGCCTGGCCGGGGCCGTGTCGCGGCGCGAGCCCGGCGAGTCGGCCCTGGAGGCCGCCCACCGCGACTACGACGAACGGCTGCGCCGCCGCGACGGCGCGATCCCCGACGCGGGCGCCGACTGGCAGCGGATGGTACGCGACACGCCGGTGCTGCGGGCCCGCCTGCGCCAGCTGCACGACCAGGCCGAGGCCAAGCTCGCCGCCCTCCTGGCCGAGGAGACCGGCGACCCCGGCCTCACGCCCCGCCTGGTGGCCGCCGCGCTCGCCGCGGTGGAGCGGCTGCTGTTCGACGAGGCCCAGCGCCGGGTCCTCGCGGGAGAGGAGTCCGAGCAGATCTTCGCGGCCCTCGCCCGCACCGCGCGGCAGGCCTACGACCTGCTGCGGCCCGCCATCGGCGACTACGCCCGCCGCGGCGCGGTCAGCGGTTGAGATAGGCGAGGACGGCCAGGACCCGGCGGTTGTCGTCCTCGGACTCGGGCAGCTGGAGCTTGCCGAAGATGCTGGAGATGTGCTTGTTGACCGCGCTGGCGGAGATCACGAGCTGGTGCGCGATCGCCGTGTTGGACCGCCCGGCGGCGATCAGGCTCAGCACCTCCCGCTCGCGCGGGCTCAGCTCGCCGGTGCGGCCACGCGCGTCGCCGCGGGTCAGCAGCTTGGCGATGACCTGCGCGTCCATCGCCGTGCCGCCCCGGCTCACCGAGGTGACCGCGTCGATGAACTGCCCGGTGTTGGCCACCCTGTCCTTCAGCAGGTAGCCGACCGCCCCCGCGCCGTCGGCCAGCAGCTCGCGGGCGTAGAGCTGCTCCACGTACTGCGACAGCACCAGCACCGGGAAGCCGGGCCGGTCGCGGCGCGCCTGGATCGCGGCCTGCAGCCCCTCGTCGGTGAACGACGGCGGCAGCCGCACGTCGACGACCGCCACGTCCGGCCGCTCCTCGGCCAGCGCCTTGCGCAGCGACGGCCCGTTGTCGACGGCGGCCACGACCGTGAAGCCGTGCTCGGTCAGCATGCGGACCAGCGCGTCCCGGATGAGGAACAGGTCCTCGGCGACGACTACTCGGACCTGATCGCGCACGGCACCTCCAGACGCACCCGGGTGGGCCCGCCGGGCGGGCTGTCGACGGCGATCGTCCCGTCGAAGACGGCCAGCCGGCTCTGGATGCCGCGCAGCCCGGTGCCGTCGGCCGGATCGACGCCGCCGCCGCCGTCGTCCACGACGTCGCAGCTCAGTATCCCGTGCCGGTAGCCCAGCGTGATCTGGACCGTCGCGGCGCCGGCGTGCTTGCTGGTGTTGGCGAGCAGCTCGTTGACGGCGAAGTAGACGGCCGACTCCACCGGCGGCGCGGGCCGTCCGGCCAGGTCGGTGGTGACCTCGACGTCGAGCAGGCAGTCCAGCGCCAGGGCCCGGATCGCGTCGGCGAGGCCGCGGTCGGCCAGGACCGGCGGATGCACGCCGCGTACCAGGTCGCGCAGCTCGTCCAGGGCCTTGGAGGAGGACTCTCGGGCCGTGGCCAGCAGGGCGCGGGCCGTCTCCGGGTCCTCGTCGAACAGCCGCTCGGCGTGGCCCAGGCCCATGCCCAGGGCGACCAGCCGGGCCTGCGCGCCGTCGTGCAGGTCGCGCTCGATCCTGCGCAGCTCGGCGGCCTGGGCGTCCACGCTGCCGGCGCGCGTCTCCACCAGCGTCTCGACCCGCTGCTCCAGCGAGGCCGTGCGCGACGGCCCGAGCAGCGCGCCGGCCCACCGGGCGCGCAGGCGCAGCAGCGCGGGGCCGATGTACAGGCCGAGCGCGATGAGCGCGAGCCCGACCGGGATCGCCGCCAGCGCGGCGGCCGTCGAGGTGACGTGGATGACGCCGTAGGCGTTCGCACCGCCGGCCCGCAGGTTGGCCCGCCACACGAACGGCTGCACCGCCACGCCGTACAGGCCGTAGAGCGGCATGCCGAGCGCCAGCGCGGACGCCCACGTGCCCATGAGCGGGTCGAGGACGCCCCACAGCACGTCCCGCCAGGTCGCCGGGTCCTTCAGCAGCGCGGACGCGTCCGTCCCCGGGCCGTAGGGACGCTCGACGCGCACGCCGAGCCGGCCCGCCAGCCGCCGGGCCGCGCCGGCGACCGTGCGCAGCAGCGACACCGCCGGCGGGAACACCCACCGGCCCAGGCCGGCCACCGCCGGCAGCGCGCTGATGACGACCAGGACGGCCGCGACGACGCCGGCCACCGACAGCCCGATCATGGCCAGCGCCAGCACCGGCGTCGCGAGTCTCGCCTTCACTCCTCGTCTCCCTGTCGTCCGCGTCTTCCCGTTCCGCGCCCGTGGCATCATCGCACCTTCCTCCGGATATCCCATGGTCAGCCCCGGTACGCGGCCCGCCGCAGCACGGCCAGCCCGGCCGGCCCGCCCGAGCTCCGGGTGAAGCGCATGAGCCCGATGGAGAACAGCCACCCGGCCGGCGGGATCGACCACTCGCTGTTCGTACCGAACAGTCCGAGCACGATCCCCGCCGCCGGCCAGGCGTATCTTCGACGGCCGCCGGCCAGGTGGGGGATTGCCGTGGTTGCGGTGTATGCCATGCCCAGGAGCCTCGCCGATCGCGCGGCGGCCGCCATTGCGGCTGACTCTCGACTCTCCCTGTAGATATCTCCACCCCCGGGAGGCCGTCCGCCGGGAGGTCAGCCGCCGGGACGGGCCAGCCCCGCGGCGACGATGTCGATGAGCAGGTCGATGATCCCGGAGTGCAGGGCCGGGTCGCCGAGCCGCTCGGCGAACATCGGCACCAGCAGCACGCACTGCAGCACGCCGATGATGACGGCGGGCTCCGCGTCGACCAGCTCGCCCGCGGCCCGGCGGGCGGTGACGTACTCGGTGAGGGCGGCGGCCGGGCTGCCGGACATCGCGGCGACCCGTTCGGGGTCGAGCTTGCGGGCCACCGCCTGCATCTCCTCCGGATGGGTCATCAGCCGGCGCCACAGGGGGTTGACCGACAACTCCTCGACGGTGGCGTGCAGGAACCGGCGCAGCGCCTCGCGCGGGTCGTCGGCGCTCATCAGCGCGCCGTCGATGACCCGGCGCCGCACCTCACCGGTCTGGCGCAGCATCAGCTCCAGGTACAGCGCCTCCTTGGAGTCGAAGAAGACGTAGAAGCTGCTCTTGGCCACCCCCGTGGGGGCCATCAGCTCCTCCAGGGAGGTCTTGCGCAGCCCCTGGCCGGTGAACAGCTTCTCGCCGTTCGCCAGCAACAGGGCGGTGATGCGGGCCTTCTCCTCTGCGGTGAACGCGGGCGGCATCGGGGACAACCTTCCTGCACGACCAGTTATGCCGATCAGATGTTTTCACGAACCCGCGACGGCGGCGCGGCGCAGGCCCTCCTCGTAGATGGCCACGAAACGGTCGATCTGCCACAGCTGGGAGACGATGATGAGCGTCAGGCCGAAGACGGACGGCCACGGCTCGACGCGGACGAGCCCGTACGCCATGACGCCCAGGCCGACGGCGGCCATGGCGAGCAGCCGGCGGATCGTCTGGCGGTGCGCCGCGGCGGCCGGCGAGTGGTCGGCGGCGTACAGCTTCTCGCCGTAGATGCCCTTCGAGGCCCAGCTGCGCGGCTCGTGGACCGGCCGGAACGCGTGAGGGTTGAGCCACATCCAGATCACGCCCGCCGCGATCGGGGCCAGGGCCCACCAGCCGAGCGCCTCGCGGAAGTAGATCGGCAGCAGGATGGGCGCCAGCCCGGCCATCCGGGTCCACACGCTCCACGGGTTGGCGTGCCGCTTCCATGCCTCGTCGTCGAGTCCGAACGTGGCCGCCGCGGCCTGGGTGAGCTTCATCGTCGCTCCTTGAGGGGGAACCGCCGGGACCTCCCCGGCGGACTGAATCTATAAAACCAGTTTGGAGTTTTGTTTTCAACGCGCGAACCCCGGGAGTGATAGAAAAACGATCATGACCAGAACGTTCCTGCGGCCCGACGACGTACGCGACCTGGTCGCCGAGCAGTTCGGCGCCGACCGGCGGCCGGCCGCGCTCGACCGGCTGACCGGCGGCAGCAAGAAGGGCGTCTACCGGCTCCGGCTGGACGACGCGACCAGCGTGATCCTCTACGTCTGGGCGGCCGGCGAGAACTACTGGCCGCCGTCCCCGGCGGTCGAGGACGACCCCTTCACCGACGCGTCGGGAGCGGACCTGTTCGCCGCCGGCCACGCCGCCCTGACCGCGGCCGGCGTGCGGGTCCCCCGGCTGCTGGCGCTCGACCCCGGCGGCCGCCACCTCGGCGCCGCACTCGCCCTGGTCGAGGACGCGGGCGCCACGACGCTGGAGGCCCTGATGGAACGCGACCCGGCCGCCGCCGCCGGGCCGCTGGCCGCGCTCGGCGACGCCCTGCGCCGCATGCACGCCACCCTCGGCCCGTCCTACGGCAAGCTCGCCCACCTGGCCGACGGTCAGGCCCGGCCGTCCCGGCCCGCCGAGGACGTCATCATGGACCGCGCGCTCGCCCATCTCGCCGCCGTCGCCACCCGCGATGCCCGGATGGGCCGGGCGCACGACCGGATCGCCGCCCACGTACGCCGTCTGCGCGACGCGGTCGCCCCCCGCGAACGGTACGGGCTCGTGCACGGCGAACTCGGGCCGGACCACGTGCTCGTCACGCCCGCGGGCGAACCCGTCATGATCGACTTCGAGGGCCTGACCTACTTCGACGTCGAGTGGGAGCACGCCTGGCTGCACATGCGCTTCGAGGACGCCTACCCGGCGCTGCGACCGGTCGCCCTCGACCCCCACCGGCTGGAGCTCTACCGGTACGCGCAGGTGCTCTCGCTGATCGAGGGTCCGCTGCGCATCGCCGAGACCGACTTCCCCGACCGGCGCTGGATGCTGGACCTGGCCGAGTGGAACATCGCCAAGGCACTCGCCGTCCTGTGACGCCGGTCCGTCCGGTCAGTCGTCGAGGGGGAGCTGGGGCAGCGGGAGCGGCAGCCCGGGAAGGCCGTCGATGCTGGTCGCCACGTGCTCCTTCTTGTGGAAGTACGCGTCGAGCGACTCGTCGTCCTCGCGGGCGAAGCGGGAGCCGTGCAGCGGGCGGTCGGCGTCGTAGGTCATGAACGGGACGGCGTACCCGCAGGTGTCGCGGATCAGCCGGGCGGTCACGACGATGATCGCGCGCAGGCCGTGCGGGGCCGGGTCGATGTCCGGGAAGTGCCGCAGCAGCCCGGCCCAGCGAGGGTCGTCGCGGAAGACCGGCTCGCCGTGGCCGTGCACGCGCACGATGTTCGGCGGGCCGTCGAAGGCGCACCACATCAGCGTGACGCGGCCGTTCTCGCGCAGGTGGGCGATGGTCTCGGCGTTGCTGCCGGCGAAGTCGAGGTAGGCCACGGTGTGGTCGTCCAGGACGGCGAACGAGCCCTTCAGGCCCTTGGGCGAGAGGTTGACCGTGCCGTCGCCGGCCAGGGGGGCGGTCGCCGTGAAGAAGATGGGCTGTGACTCGATGAACGTGCGCAACCGGCCGTCGATCCGGTCGTAGGTCTTTCCCATGATCCGGATTATCCCCTTTCGCCGTTTCGCGTAGGGGCGGGGGCCGTCGTTGCCTCGGATGGCAGAATGCCCGGCATGATCGCGAACGAGAGCTCCGAACCGCGTCCTCTGCTCCGGCGTCCCGCCGAGGGCGAGCTCATCGACGTCGCCGGCGTCCGGCACTTCTTCCGGCTGACCGGGGAGCACACGGGGGACCGGTTCGCGTTCGAGGAGTTCACGCTGGACCCGGGCGTCGTCGGGGCGCGCCCGCACGTCCACCACGGCCACGACGAGTACTTCTACGTCCTCGACGGCGAGCTGACCCTGCACGACGGCGCGGGCGAGGTGACCGTCGGCCCCGGCCACCTGCTGGCGGCGACGCGCGGCACCCCGCACGGCTTCAGGAACGCCGGTGACGACACCGTGCGCGCGCTCTGCCTCTACACGCCCTCGGGCTACGAGGGGTACTTCCGCGAGGTGCACGCGGCCGTCGCCGCGGGCGCGCGGATCACCGACGAGCTGCTGGCGGAGTTCCGCTCCCGCTACCGCACCACCTCGCTCTGACCCGCCGCCTGACCTGCCGCGCCGACGGTCAGGACGCCGTCGCGCGGGTGCGCAGCCGGCGCAGCATCCGGGCGTCGGCGAAGCCCACCTCGCGCGCGGCGACCTCGGCCGTCGCGCCGCGGCCGAGCAGGTGTCCGGCCCGCTCCAGCCGCAGCGCGGTCTGGTAGGCCAGCGGGGTGAGCCCGGTCGCCCGCCGGAACAGCCGGGTCACCGTGCGCTCGCTGCATCCCACGGCTTCGGCCAGCAGGCTCAGCGGCAGCCGTTCGGTGAACCTGGTCTCGATCAGGTCCTGGAGGCGGTGGACCGTCTCGTCCACGTGCGACCGCCGCCGCAGCAGTGGGCTGACCTGCTGCGCCGTGCCGTCGCGGTGGGCGTGCACGAGCATCGCGCGGGCCACCTGCCCCGCCGCGTACGGCCCGTGCCGGGTGGTCACCAGGTGCAGCGCCACGTCGATGCCGCTGGCCACGCCCGCCGAGGTGACGATCCGGTCGTCCTCGACGTACAGCGCGTCCCTGACGACGCTCGCCCGCGGGTAGAGGCGGGCCAGCTCGTCCTGGACGGTGTGGTGGGTCGTGCACCGGCGGCCGTCGAGCAGCCCGGCCCGGCCCAGCGCGTCGGCCCCCGCGCACACGCTGGCCACCGTGCCGCCCGCCGCGTGGTGTTCGCGCAGCCGGCGCAACGTCTCGCCGCTCGCCGGCCGGGCCGGCCCCCGCCAGCCCGGCACGACGATCAGGTCGTCGGGCGTCAGGGACGGCCACGAGGTCCGCGCGTGCAGCGTCAGCCCCTGCACGCTGGCCACCTCGCGCTCCTCGGCGACGTAGTCGATGGTGTACGGCCGGCCGAGGTCGGCGGCGGTGGAGAACACCTGGGCCGGCCCGGCCACGTCGAGGAGGTGCACCCGCGGGATGAGCAGGAAGACGACTCGGGACATGACCGGCTCCTCCTCAGCTCCCGGTGAGCTCGTCCACGGTCCTGATCGTGGCGAAACGGCCCGACAGAGCGTATTCGGTACGGGCGAGGATCTCGTCCACGCCGAGCGTGCGCGGGTCCCGCACGAGCTCGTCGAAGGGGACGTCCTCGGGCGCGTCGCGGTGGGGGAGCGGCGTGGTGGCGGTGGCGTCGATGGCGAAGTCGACCTCGAAGCCCAGGTCCGAGGCCAGGCGCGCAGTGGTCTCGCAGCACTGCTCGGTCCGGATGCCGCAGACGGTCAGCCGCCTGACGCCGCGCCGGGTGAGGAACTGGTGGAGGTTGGTGGTGGTGAAGGCGTTGTGCGCCGACTTGGTGAGGACGGGCTCGTCCGGAAGGGGCTCCAGGCCGTCCATCAGCTGGACGAACCCGCGGGCGGGATCGAAGACCGTGCCCGAGCCGGGCCGCGACCCGAGCACCCACACGACCGCGTCCCCGGCCTGCCTGGCGGCCGCGGCCAGGCGGTTGACCTGCGGGACGATGTCCGGCCTGGAGGTGTGCCGCCAGTCGGGAAGCTGCAGGAAGGAGTTCTGGACGTCGATGACGACGAGGGCGCTGATCATGCCATTCAGGCTGGCCGGACGAGGGCCCCCGGCGGAAGGCACGACCTGGTCAGCGTGTGGACCGATCCAGTCGGCGCTCCCGTGCCGGGCCGATATTCCCCCAGCGTGACACCGTAATCCGCGGGCCCTCGCAAGGGCCGGTGCCGCCTGCCACCATGGAGGCGCCGACTGATCCGGACGATCTCTGGAGGGGGCGTGCCATGAGGTGGTGGGAGGGCGACGACGGACGCCATGAAGGCTGGGATGCCGCCGTCTTCCCGGACGGCCGGGTCTCCACCGGCCCGGCCGACGGCGGGGCGAGGGTGCACCCGATCGGCTCCGACGGCCGCATCGGCTACGGCCGCGGCGACGTCGTGGACGGCCGCACCGCGATCGGCTGGCGCGGCCACTGCGCCTGCGGATGGCAGGGGCCGCTGTGGGAACGCGTGGCCCAGATGCGCCACGACTTCGCGGCCCGGCGCATCTACGCGCTGAGCGAGTGCCTGCTGTCCGGCGCCGCCCCCGACGACGTGGCCGTCGCGATCCGCGCGGAGTGGGAGACCCACCTCGACCCGCCGAGCCTGGTCGCCGTCCGCCAGGCCGCCGAGGCCGTGCGCCGGGCCCAGGGCCACCTGGACGCCGCCGTGCGCGCGGCCCGCAAGGACGGCCGTTCCTGGACCCGGATCGGGGAGTCGGCCGGCGTCCGCCGGCAGTACGCCCAGGAACGGTGGGGGCCCTGACCGGCCGGCTCGCGGGGGCCGGGGATCAGGCCGCCGACCGGCGGTAGCGGCCGGGGGCGACGCCGAACTCGCGCTTGAAGGCGTTGCCGAAGGCGAACTCCGACCCGTACCCCACCTGCTCGGCCACCCGCGCCACCGGCGCGTCGGACTCGCGCAGCAGGCGGGCGGCGCTCATCAGCCGCCACCACGTCAGGTACGCCAGCGGCGGCTGCCCCACCAGCCCCGTGAATCGGCGGGCGAAGCCGGCCCTGGACATGCCCGCGTGCGCGCCGAGCGACTCGACGGTCCAGCGGCGGGCCGGGTCGCGGTGGATCGCGTCGAGCGCGCGGCCGACGACGGGGTCGGCCAGCGCGGCGGCCCAGCCGGAGACCGTGCAGGGCTCGTCCTGGGTCTCGAAGTAGGCCCGCAGGACGTACAGCTGCAACATGTCGAGCAGGGACGACACGACGGTGTCGGTGCCGGGCCGCGGGCCGTCGATCTCGGCGGCCAGCAGCTCGACGGCGGCCCGCAGCTCCGGACGGCTGCCGAGCGTCGCGGGCAGGTGGATCACGCCGGGCAGCGAGCCCAGGATCGGGTGGGTCCGGTCGAGGTCGAGCCGGTAGCCGCAGGACAGGACCACCGTCTCGGCACCCGTGCCGCCGAAGCCGGCCGACGCGAACAGCTCCGAGTGCGGCTCGCAGTCGGCCTCGGCCAGCGGGCGGGCGGGATCGTCGGCCAGCCCGAAGTCGTCGCCGTGCGGCAGGAACACCACGTCGCCCACACTGAGCGGAACGGGCTCGCCGTCCGGCGGGATCAGCCAGCACGAGCCGCGCAGCACCACCTGGAAACCCGCCGACCCCGGCACCGAGCGGAACGCCACCCCCCAGGGCGCCCGCCAGGAGATGCGGGAGGAGGTGGGGCGCCCGCACCGCATGAAGGCCATCACGTCGCTCAGCACGTCCATGGGAGCTGAGTCTAAACGCTGAGACGCTCGCGTATAAATGGTGGATAGCAGCGCATTCAGTATCTCAGCCGCTCTCCCTACGGTTGGTTTCCGTAACCGAACTGAGGGAGAGGGACATGCTCAAGGTAGGCATCATCCTCGGCAGCACCCGTCCTGGCCGCAACGGCGAGGCGGTGGCCCACTGGGTCCGCGATCTGGCGGCCAAGCGGGGCGACGCCGAGTACCAGCTCATCGACCTGAAGGACTACGACCTGGGCAACCTGGACGAACCCGAGCACCCCGCCATGGGCAACTACCGGCACGAGCACACCAGGCGCTGGTCGGCCACGGTGTCGGCGCTGGACGCGTTCGTGATCGTGACCCCGGAGTACAACAACTCCTACCCGGGCGCGCTCAAGAACGCCCTCGACTTCCTGTACGCGGAGTGGGCCGACAAGGCGGCGGGGTTCGTCGGCTACGGTGTGGACGGCGCGCCCCGGGCCATCGCCCACCTGCGGCACGTGCTGGGCCTGCTCAGGGTGGCCACCGTGGCCAACCAGGTCGGGCTGTCGATCCACACCGACTTCGCCGACGGCTTCCGTCCCGCCGCCGCCCACGAGGACCGGCTGAACGCCGTCCTCGACCAGGTCCTCGCCTGGGGCTCGGCACTGCGCCCGCTGCGGGCGGCCTGATCGCGCCACGGTAGCCGTCCGGCGGTGGCACGGCGGGCGATGGGTAGATTGCGCAGAGTGGAAGATGAGGCGGTCAGCGGCATCCGGGTGCGCGGCGCGCGCGTGCACAACCTGCGGGACGTCGACGTGGCGATCCCGCGCGACGCGCTCGTGGCGTTCACGGGGGTCTCCGGGTCGGGCAAGTCGTCGCTGGCGTTCGGCACGATCTTCGCCGAGTCGCAGCACCGGTACCTGGAGTCGGTCGCGCCCTACGCGCGGCGGCTGCTGCAGCAACTGCCGATGCCCGACGTCGACGACATCACCGGCCTGCCGCCCGCGGTCGCGCTCGGCCAGCGGCGTTCCACGCCGTCCGCGCGGTCCACGGTCGGCACGCTGAGCCGGGTCTCCAACTCGCTGCGCATGCTGATGTCCCGCGCCGGCGCCTACCCGGCGGGCGCGCCGCGCCTGGACTCGGACGCGTTCTCGCCCAACACCGTCGCCGGCGCCTGCCCGCAGTGCCAGGGGCAGGGGGTGTTGCACGAGGTCACCGAGGAGTCGCTGGTGCCCGACCCGTCGCTGAGCATCGCGGAGGGCGCGATCGCCTCGTGGCCGGGCGCCTGGCAGGGCAAGAACCAGCGCGACATCCTGGCGACGCTCGGCTACGACATCCACGCGCCCTGGCGCAGCCTGCCGCGGGAGCAGCGCGACTGGATCCTGTTCACCGACGAGGAGCCGGTGGTCACCGTCCATCCCGTACGCGAGGCGGCCCGGATCCACCGCCCCTACCAGGGCAAGTACGCCAGCGCCCGGCGGCTGGTGCTCAAGGCGTACGCGTCCTCGGCCAGCGAGAAGAGCCGCCTGCGCGCCGAACGGTTCATGACCGCCCGCACCTGCCCGCTCTGCGGCGGGCGGCGGCTGCGTCCCGAGGCGCTGGCGGTCACGTACGCGGGCCGCACCGTCGTCGAGCTGGCCGCGATGCCGATGGGCGAACTGGCCGGCGTGCTCGGCCCGCACCGGGACGAACCAGGACCGGCGGGGGCGCTCACCCGCGACATCCTCGACCGCATCGACGTGCTGGACGAGCTGGGGCTGGGCTACCTGAGCGTCGCCCGGCCCGCGCCGACCCTGTCCAGCGGCGAGCTGCAGCGCATCCGGCTGGCCACCCAGCTGCGCGCCGGGCTGTTCGGCGTCGTGTACGTGCTGGACGAGCCCTCGGCCGGCCTGCACCCTGCCGACTCCGCCGCGCTGTCGGACCTCCTGCGCCGCCTGCGCGACACCGGCAACACCGTCTGCCTGGTCGAGCACGACATGGACGTCGTGCGCCAGGCCGACTGGGTGGTGGACGTCGGCCCCGGCGCGGGCGGCGACGGCGGGCGCGTCCTGTACAGCGGGCCGGTTCCCGGGCTGCGCGAGGTCGCCGGGTCGGTGACCCGCCGCTACCTGTTCCACACCGTCGTGCCGGAACGACCGGCGCACCGGCCGACGGGCCGGCTGGAGCTGCGCGGGCTCACCCGCAACAACCTGCGGGACGTGGACGTCGACGTGCCGCTGGGCGTGTTCACCGCCGTCACCGGGGTGTCGGGGGCGGGCAAGAGCAGCCTGCTGGCGGCCGTCGCCGAGGCCGCCGCCGGGGAGCGGCGGGTGGTCTGGGTGAACCAGCAGCCCATCGGCCGTACCCCGCGCTCCAACCTGGCCACCTACACCGGCCTGTTCGACACGGTGCGCAAGCTGTTCGCCGCCACCGACGGCGCGCGTTCCCACGGCTACGGCCCGGCCCGGTTCTCCTTCAACGTGCCCGGCGGACGCTGCGAGACCTGCCAGGGCGAGGGCTACGTCGCGGTCGAGCTGCTGTTCCTGCCCACGACGTACGCGCCCTGCCCCGACTGCGGCGGCGCCCGCTACAACCCCGACACACTGCGGGTGACCTACCGCGACCGCACGATCGCCCAGATCCTGGAGACGACGGTCGACGAGGCCACCGGCTTCTTCGGCGACGTCCCGGCCGTACGCCGCCCGCTGGAGACGCTGCACGAGGTCGGGCTCGGCTACCTGCGGCTCGGGCAGCCCGCCACCGAGCTGTCGGGCGGCGAGGCCCAGCGCATCAAGCTCGCCGCCGAGCTGCAGGGCCGCCGCGCCGAGTCCACGATCTACCTGCTCGACGAGCCGTCCACCGGCCTGCACCCGCACGACACCGACGTGCTCATGGACCGGCTGCACGACCTGGTCGGCGGCGGCGGCACGGTCGTGGTCGCCGAGCACGACATGCGGGTGGTGGCGACCGCCGACCACGTCATCGACCTCGGGCCGGGCGGCGGCTCGGCCGGCGGCACGGTGGTGGCCGCGGGCACGCCGGCCCAGGTCGCCGCCAGCCCGCGCAGCCGTACCGCGCCGCACCTGAAGGGCCTGCTGTGATGCGCCGCGCGCTGTACCTGCCGCCGTTCGGGGAGCTGGCCGATCCGCGGGTGCTCGCCGACCTGGCCGCCCGCGCCGAGGACGCCGGGTTCGACGGCGTCTTCCTGTGGGACCACGTCGTGCGCCCGCTGAGCCCCGGGCTGGCCGTCTGCGACGCCTGGATCGCCCTGGCCGCGATCGCCGCCGCCACCGAGCGCATCCGGATCGGCACCAGGGTCACGCCGCTGTCGCGGCGCAGGCCGTACGAGGTGGCCAGGCAGGCCGCCGCCCTCGACCACCTCAGCGGCGGGCGGATGGTGCTCGGCGTCGGGCTGGGTTCGGACAACGGCGGGGAGCTGAGCAGGCTCGGGGAGACCGGCGACCCCCGCGTCCGGGCGGAGATGCTCGACGAGGGCCTCGACGTCATCTGCCGGCTCTGGACCGGCCTGCCCGTCCGCCACCGGGGCCGCCACTACCGCGTCGACGACCTGGCGTTCCAGCCGCAGCCCGTGCAGCGGCCGCGGATCCCCGTCTGGGTCGCCGCCCAGTCGGTCAAGCAGGGCCCGCTCCGCCGCGCCGCCCGCTTCGACGGTCTCTGTCCCGAGACCACCCCGATCGGGCTGCGGGAGATGCTGGCCGTCGTCGCCGAGCACCGGGGCGGGCTCGAGGGCTTCGAGGTCGCGGTCGGCGTGCCGCCGGGGGTGCATCCCGGCCCGTACGAGGACGCGGGCGCGACCTGGTGGCTCATCGAGTTTCCCGAGGTCAGCAGCGTCGAGCAGGTGATGGCGACGATGATCTGAGGCGTTTGGGCGGTGGCGGCGGCGGGGTAGGCCAGTCATCGCCCGCCCGAGGTGCACCGACACCCGGCCGGCGGCCCGCGCGAGTGAGGAGCGAGCTGATGCGTCCGACCGGGCATCCCGAGAGCGGCGGCCTGCGCAGCCAGGCCTGGTGGGACAACGCCGGCAATCCGGAGATGACGGCTCTCTACCTCGAACGTTTCCTCAACTTCGGGCTGACCCCGAAGGAGCTCCAGTCCGGCCGGCCGATCATCGGCATCGCCCAGACGGGCAGCGACCTCGTGCCCTGCAACCGCCACCACCTCGCCCTGGCCGACCGGGTCAGGGACGGCATCCGCGACGGCGGCGGCATCCCGCTGGAGTTCCCCGTCCATCCGCTGCAGGAGACCGGCAAACGCCCGACCGCCGCCCTCGACCGCAACCTCGCCTACCTCGGGCTGGTCGAGGTGCTCTACGGATATCCGCTCGACGGTGTCGTCCTGACGACGGGCTGCGACAAGACCACGCCCGCGTGCCTGGCCGCGGCGGCGACGGTGAACCTCCCGGCGATCGTCCTGTCCGGCGGGCCGATGCTCAACGGCTACCACCAGGGCAGGCGCATGGCCGCGTCGGGGTCGGGGCTGGTGATCTGGCAGTCGAAGCGGCTGCTGGCCACCGGCGAGATCGACTACGACGAGTTCATGGCGCGCGTGGCCGCCTCCGCGCCCAGCATCGGCCACTGCAACACCATGGGCACCGCCCTGTCGATGAACAGCCTGGCCGAGGCGCTCGGCATGTCGCTGCCGTGCTGCGCGGCGATCCCGGCGCCCTACCGCCGCCGGGCGCAGATGGCCTACGACACGGGCCTGCGGGCGGTGCAGCTGGTACACGAGGACCTCACCCCGCGCAAGATCATGACCATGCGGGCCTTCGAGAACGCGATCGTCGTCGCCTCGGCCATCGCCGCCTCCACCAACGTGCCCATCCACGTCAACGCCATCGCCCGGCACGCCGGGGTGCCGCTGACGATCCACGACTGGCAGCGCGTCGGAGCCGACGTCCCGGTGCTGGCCGACGTCGCCCCCGCCGGCGAGTTCCTGGGGGAGGACTTCTACCGCGCGGGCGGCGTGCCCGCCGTCATGCGGTCGCTGCTGGCGGCCGGGCGGCTGCACGGCGAGGCCATGACCGTCTCCGGCCGTACCGTGGCCGAGAACCTGGCCGACGCCCCGCCCGCCGACCCGGAGGTCATCCGCCCCTACGACGACCCGCTCGCCGCGCGTGGCGGGCTGCTCATCATGACGGGCAACCTGTTCGACTCCGCGGTCATGAAGACCTCGGTACTCGGCGAGGAGTTCCGCACGGCCCGCGACTACCGCGCGATCGTCTTCGAGGGGCCCGAGGACTACCACGCCCGCATCCAGGATCCGGAGCTCGGCGTGGACGAGAGCTGCATCCTCGTCATCCGCTACACCGGGCCGATCGGCTACCCGGGGTCGGCCGAGGTGGTGAACATGGAGGTGCCGTCCGCGCTGCTGCGGCTGGGCGTCACCACGGTGCCCACGCTCGGCGACGGCCGCCAGAGCGGCACCTCCGACGCGCCGTCCATCCTCAACGCCAGCCCCGAGGCCGCCGCCGGGGGCAACCTCGCCATCCTGCGCACCGGCGACCTCGTGCGCGTCGACGTGGACAACGCGCGCGTCGACGTGCTGCTCACGGAGGAGGAGATCGCCGACCGGTGGGCCCGCCACACGCCGCCGGCGCTGGAGAACCAGACGCCGTGGCAGGAGATCTACCGCGCCACGGTCGGGCAGCTCGACGGCGGGGGCTGCCTGGAGCTGGCCCTGTCGTACCAGGACCTCGTACACACCAAGGGGATTCCCCGTGACTCGCACTGACGCCAGAGGCACCATCATGATCGCCGACTCCGACTTCGGCGACGTGGACATCGAACGCGCGATCGTCGAGAGCGCCGGGTTCGAGCTCCGCGCCGAGCAGTGCAAGAGCGAGGACGAGGTGATCGAGAAGGGCCGGGACGCCGACGGCGTCCTGACCCAGTACGCCCGGATCGGCTCCCGAGCCGTCGACGCCCTCACCCGCTGCCGGGTGATCGCCCGCTACGGCACGGGCGTGGACATCGTCGACGTCGAGGCCGCGACCAGGCGCGGCATCCAGGTCACCAACGCGCCGAACGAGTGGTGCGCCGAGGAGGTCGCCGACCACGCCGTCGCGCTCTGGCTGGCCGCCGCCCGCAAGATCTGCGAGTACGACCGCGCCACCCGGCGCGGCGTGTGGCGCTGGCAGACCGGCGAACCGATCCGGCGACTGCGGGGCCGGGTGTTCGGGCTGCTGTCCTTCGGCGCCATCGCCCAGCTCATCGCCGCCCGCGCGCGGCCCTTCGGCGTCGAGGTCTGGGCGCACGACCCCTTCATGGACGACGCCGAGCTCCTGTCGCACCACGTGCGGCCGGTGTCGTTCGACGAGCTGGTGGCGGGCGCCGACTACCTGGTGATCCAGGCGCCGCTCACCTCGGGGACGCACCACGCCTTCGACCGCGCGACGCTGCGCAGGATGAAGCCGGACGCGGTCCTCGTCAACACCGCGCGCGGCCCGATCGTGCAGGACGAGGCGCTCTACCAGGCGATCGCCGAGGGGTGGATCGCCGGCGCGGCCCTGGACGACCTGGAGGAGGAGCCGGCCAAGCAGCGCGACTGGCGTCCGGACAACCCGCTGTTCACGCTGCCCGGCGTGATCGTCACCCCGCACGCCGCCTACTACTCCGAGCAGGCGGTCGAGACGGTGCGGCGGTTCGCCGCGGAGGAGGCCGTACGGGTGCTGACCGGGCAGGCGCCCCGCAGCCCCGTGAACGACGTGACGGCCCGGCCCTGACGGGCGGTCGTGTGGTCCCGGCGCCGTAGCCGCGCGGGGACGTACGACGGCGGGAGTAGCGCCGACCGTCTCCGGCCGTACGACGACGGCGGCGGGCGCCGGCGGCGAGGATCGGGACGGCAGCCACCCCCACTCCCACAAGGACGCTTCATGGGCATCACCTGCGAGCGCGACCTCGCCGACTTCCTGACCACCTACACCCGGGACATGGCCGTCTCCGCCGAGGAGCCCGCCACGATCATCGACCGCTACTTCGTGCCGGACTTCGAGTACTGCAACGACGGGCTGGTGATCGACCGGCAGCGCATGATCGACCATGTCCGCCCCGTCCGGCGGAACGTCGACACAGAGGCGATGGCCGCCGGCGACCGGGCCGGTGTCGAGATCCACGAGACGCTGGTCTCGGGCGACCGGATCGCCGCCCGCTGGACCCTGCGCACCAAGCTGCGCAAGGGCAGGACCTTCGCGGCGGAGATCTTCATGTTCGGGCGCCTGGCCCCGGACGGCCGCATCCGCCGGATCGACCAGACCACCAGGCAACTGGACGAAGCCGGGTAGCCGCGGATCCGGACGCGGTTCAGTCCTTCCGGCGGCCGGCCCGCCATTCCGGGGCGAGCACGGACCAGACCTCGACGTCGTGCCGTACGCCCCGGAGGGGGTAGCTCTCGCGCAGGACGCCGTCCTTGCTCATCCCGAGCCGCCGGGCCACGGCGATGCTGGCGGTGTTGCCCGCCGCGGCCTGCCACTCCACGCGGTGGATGCCGCGTTCCTCGACGGCCCAGTCGATGATCACGCGGACGGCCCTGGTCACCAGGCCCCTGCCCGCCGCCGACGGCTCCAGCCAGCAGCCCGCCTCGGCGGTGCCGTGCCGGACGTCCATCGTCCGGAACAGCACGCCGCCGACCAGCCTGCCGCCGGCCCAGATGCCGTAGATGCGACCGGTGTCGGCCGCGGCCTTGTCCGCGTACGCCTGCAGCACCGACCTGGCGGACCCCACGTCGGTGACGAGGTCGGGCAGGGAGATGAACCGGCCGATGAACTCGCGTCCGCGGTCCATGTGGCTCAGGAACTCCTCGGCCCGCCAGGGCTCCAGCGGACGCAGCTCCGCGCCGTCATCGCCCAGGGAGATCGCGAACATTACTGCCTTTCCGTCCCGGATTCACCCGTCTTGCGGGGAAATCCTCTCACGGGCGGTCCGCGGCGTTGATCCCGGCGGGACGGGCACGGCCTGCAGGTAGGTCAGCACCGCCATGACGCGCCGGTTGTGGTCGTCGGACGGAGGAAGGCCGAGCTTGGCGAAGATGTTGTTCGTGTGCTTGCCGACCGCCTTGTCGGTGACCTGGAAGTGCGCGGCGATGGCCAGGTTGGACAGGCCCTCCGCCATGAGCGTCAGCACCTCCCGCTCGCGGGGCGTCAGCGCGGCCAGCGGTTCGTCCCGGTCGCGGCGGGTCAGCAACTGGGCGACGACCTCCGGGTCCATCGCGGTGCCGCCCGCGGCGACCTGGCGCACCGCGTCGACGAACCGGTCGACGTCGCCCACCCGGTCCTTCAGCAGGTAACCGACCCCGCCGGAGCGGTCGGACAACAACTCCCTGGCGTACAGCTGCTCCACGTACTGCGACAGGATCAGCACGGGCAGCCCCGGCACCCGGGCGCGTGCCTCCAGCGCGGCGCGCAGGCCCTCGTCGGTGAAGCCGGGCGGCAGCCGCACGTCGATCACGGACACGTCAGGACGGTGCCGGACCAGCGCCGCCAGCAGCATGGGCCCGTTGTCCACCGCCTCCACGACGGTGCAGCCGTGCGCCGACAGCAGGCGGACCAGCCCGTCCCGCAACAGCGCGAGATCTTCGGCTATGACAACGCGCACGGGACCTCCATGGTCAGTTCGGTCGGGCCGCCGGGAAGGCTGCTGACGGTGAGCGAGCCGTCGAAGGCCGACAGCCGCTCCTCGATGCCGCGCACGCCGGTGCCCCGGTCGCGCCGGACCGGGCCCCGGCCGTCGTCGCCCACGGTCAGCCGGAGCACGCCGGCCGTGTGCCGCAGCCGCACCCAGGCACGGGAGGCGCCGCTGTGCTTGGCCACGTTGGTCAGCGCCTCGGCCGCGGCGAAGTACACGGCGGACTCCACCGGCGGCTGCGGGCGGCCGGGCAGGTCGATGTCGATCTCGACCGGCATCGGGCAGAGCAGCGCGGACGCCTCGATGGCGCCGGACAGGCCGCGATCGGTCAGCACGGGGGGATGGATGCCGCGCACCAGGTCGCGCAGGTCGCTCAGCGCCTGGCCGGCGATCTCCCGCGCCTCGTCGATCATCCGCAGGGTCTCGTCCGGGTCGCCGGAGCCGCGGGCCAGCCCCAGCTGCATGCGGATGGCGATCAGCTTGGCCTGCGCGCCGTCGTGCAGGTCGCGTTCGATGCGGCGCAGCTCGGCCGCGCGCGCGTCGACCAGCGCGGCCCGGGACGCGGTCAGCTCCCGGATCCGCGTGTCCGGCGTGGGCCGGGCGTCCAGCAGCCGCCGCGCCAGCCGCGCCTGGCCGGTACGGAACAGCGGGACGGCCATGAGGACCACCACGGCGATGGCCACGGTGGACATGCTCAGGGCGAACGTGTTGAGCAGGCTCGTCTCGGCCGGCCGCAGCCGGAGGAAGACGTAGTCCAGGGCGGACAACATCGCCCACACCGCCACCACGGGGGCGGGCCCGGTGACGCCGTGCACGGCCAGCCAGGCCAGCTCCCGCCACCTGCCCGGATCGCCGGAGCCGTCCACGGTGCTGTTCCTGTCGCCGTTCGCGTCGCCGTCCAGGCCGAGCGTCCGGCCCGCCCAGCGGCGCTGGAACCCGGCCAGGCGGCGGGCGGCCCCGAGCAGCCGGCCGAGCGGCGCCCGCCCGAGACCGGCCACCGGCACCAGGACGGCACAGACCGGCACCAGGACGAGCAGCGCCAGCGCGGCCACGCCGGTGACGGCGTTCAGCGCCAGGCCGGTCACCGCGTTCAGCGCGTACGCCGCCAGGCCGGTCACCGCCCGCCACGCCGGCCCGCCGGGCCGGGGTCGTCTCCCCATCACAGATGCAGTCTGCCCGGTCGGCGAGGAGAAGGCGGTGGGGCCGGCCCCACCACCCGGGGTGGCGTTCTCCCACCCCGCCGGTGGGCGCGCCCCCATGGAGGCCGAGGCCGCGGCCCGCGAGGCTCGACGAGACCAGCCGACGAGGGGGAGACGTGATCGAGGTAAGAGGACTGACCATGCGCTACGGCCGCACACTCGCCGTGGACGACCTGAGCTTCACCGTGAGACCGGGCCTGGTGACCGGATTCCTGGGCCCGAACGGCGCCGGGAAGTCCACGACCATGCGGGCGGTGCTCGGGCTGGAGGTGCCCGCCGCCGGCGCGGCGCTGGTGGACGGGCGCCCCTACGCGTCGCTGCGCCGGCCCATGCGCACGCTGGGGGCGCTGCTCGACGCCGGAGCGGTGCACGGCGGCCGCACGGCCCGCGCCCATCTCGGCTGCCTGGCACGCAGCAACGGCATCGGCCCGCGGCGGGTGGCCGCGGTCCTCGGCCAGGTCGGGCTGGAGGACGTCGCGGACCGGCGGATCGGCGGGTTCTCCCTCGGCATGAAGCAGCGGCTGGGCATCGCGGCGGCGCTGCTGGGCGACCCCAAGGCGCTGATGTTCGACGAGCCGCTGAACGGGCTGGACCCCGAGGGCATCCGCTGGATCCGCGACCTGCTGCGCTCGCTCGCCGCCCAGGACCGCGCCGTCCTGCTGTCCAGCCACCTGATGAACGAGCTGGCGCTCACCGCGGACCACGTCGTCGTCGTCGGACGCGGCCGGCTGATCGCCGACACGACCACGGACGCCCTCGCCGCCCGTTTCCAGCGCGACGTCCTGGTGCGCGCGACACAGCCGGAACGGCTGGCGGAGATCCTGCGCGCGCACGGCGCGACCGTCACCGCCCAGCCCGCGGACCCGCCCGCGGACGACCCGCCCGGGACCGGCGGCCTGTCCGTACGGGGGCTGGACGTTGCCGGGATCGGCGACCTGGCGCTGCGGGCCGGGATCGCGCTGCGGGAGCTGACCCCGCGCAGCGCGTCGCTGGAGGAGGCGTTCCTGGAGCTCACCGAGGACAGCGTCGAGTACGGCGCCCGCCCCGTCACCGCGGAGGCGGCCCGATGACGGCCCGGACGACGGACGCCGTCGCCGCCGAGTGGCTCAAGCTGCGCTCCCTGCGCTCGAACGCCTACCTGCTGGCCGTCTCCCTGCTCGCCGTGCTGGCCTGCGCCGGGGTGGCGTACCTGATGGCACGGGGGTTCGACCACCAGACGGCCGAGGAGCGGCTGCGCTTCACCGGCAACGGCAACGGCCTGGGCACCGGACTGCCGGTCGCCTACTTCGTGTTCGGCGCGCTGGGCGCCCTCACCATCACCTCCGAGTACGCCACCGGGATGATCAGGACGAGCCTGGTGGCGGTGCCGCGGCGGCAGCTGTTCCTGTTCGCCAAGGTCCCCGGACTGGCCGCCGTCACCCTGGTCGCCGGTCAGCTGCTGGCGTTCGCCATGCACCTGGCCGCCCAGGCCGTGCTCGGCGAGCGCGCCGGTCAGGTGCTGCTCGACGGGCAGACCCTGGGCACACCGCTCTCCGATCCCGGGGTGCTCACCTCGGTGGTGGCCGCCGGGCTGTCCATGGCGGCCGCGGCGCTGATCGGGCTGGGGGTGGGCGCGGCGCTGCGGTCCACCCCCGGAAGCCTGGTCGCACTTGTCATGATCTTCCTGGTGCTCCCGGTCGTCGCCCAGGCCCTGCCGTCGCCGCTGCGGGCGCGGGCCGGGTCGTACATGATCGAGAACCTGCCCGCCCAGATCGCCGGGGTGGGCGGCGGCCTGCTGCCCCCGGCGGCGGCGGCCGCGCTGCTCCTCGCCTACCTCGCCGCCGCGCTGACGGCGGGCGCGGCGGTCACCGCGTCGAAGGGGGGCAAGGGCAGGGTCCTGGCCGTGGGCGCCGCCGCGACGCTCCTGACGGGCCTGGTGGCGGTGCCCGCCGCCGGCGACTCGACGCACGCCGGACCGTCCGCGCCGGTCTGGCGGCCGTGCGCGGACAAGGACGCACCCCGGGACATGCGGTGCGCCTCCGTCCAGGTGCCCGTCGACTGGAGCAGGCCGGGCGGACGGAAGATCGTCGTCCCGCTCGGCCTCCTGCCCGCCTCCGGCGGCCGACGCCGGATCGGCACGGTCTTCTCCGTCCCCGGCGGCCCCGGCGCGTCGGGCATCGACGACCTGAAGCAGTTCCAGGGGAAGCTCGCGGCGTTGCGTGACCGCTTCGACGTGGTCAGCTTCGCCCCGCGCAACACGGTCAAGCCCGGCGGCGCACTGCCGTACGAGTGCCTGGCCACCGGCCCGTGGATCACCCTGCCGCGCGACCGCGCCGAGTACGCCGCCCTCGCCCGGACGAACCGGGAACACGCGCAGCGGTGCCGCGCCGCCGACCCGGAGCTCTTCGACCACATGGACTCGGCCTCCGTCGCCCGGGACATCGAGGCGGTCCGCGTCGCCCTGGGCGAGGACCGGCTGAGCTTCCTCGCCAACTCCTACGGCGGACGCCCCGCGGCGGCCTACGCCCGCCTGTTCCCCTCCCGCGTCCGCGCCATGGTCATGGACGGCGCCGCCGGCCACGCCGAGGACACCACGGCCGGCGAGCCCCGCATGTACGCGCGGGCCGAGCGGCAGCTGCGGCGCTTCGCCGCCTGGTGCCGCACGGCCACGGCCTGCGCCCTGCACGGCCGGGACGCGGGCGAGGTGTGGCGCGGCCTGGTGACCGGCGCGGACCGCTCACCGGTGCCGGTGCGGAACGATCCGTCCGGGGCCGCCTACACCGGGTTCGACCTGAAGGTCGCCGCCGCCCCCAGCTTCACCTCACCGGGCCAGGAACCCGACGTGCCGCGCTGGGTGCAGCTCGCCGCCGCGATCGACAAGGCCGCCGACGGCGACGCCTCGGGGTTCGCCGACTACGTGCGGCAGGCGTCGGGCAGCCCGAAGGTTCCCTCGCTCGCCGGGCAGAACATGACCCAGTGCCTGGACGGCGCGGGATACGGCAGCTACGCCGCCTATCACGAGGCGCTCCGCAGGGCGCAGGAGCTGTCGCCGGACTTCGCCGGGCAGCGGGCGTGGTGGCCGCTGGCCTGCGCCGGCTGGCCGGCGCCGGTCACCAATCCGCCGGCGCCGCTGCCCGTCCGCGGCCTGACGCCGTTCCTGGGGGTCGGCAGCTGGACGGACCACGACGAGGTGGCGGAGGTCATCCGCCCCGTGCCGGGCTCGTCCAGCGTCCGGTACGAGGGGCACGGCCACATGCTCTACCTCTACGGCAGGACCGGCTGCGTCACCGCCCACGTCAACCGCTACCTGACGAGCCTGCGGCTCCCGCCGCCCGGCACCACCTGCCAGGCCACCGGATGACCGCCGGCCTCACCAGGTCACGGGGAGCTCGTACACCCCGTACACCTGGCCGTCGTGCTTGAAGGGGATCTTCTCGAATTCGGTGGCCAGGGCGAGGGTGGGGACGCGCCTGTAGAGCGTGCCGTAGGCGACCTGCAGCTCCAGCCGTGCCAGGGGCTGGCCCAGGCACTGGTGGACGCCGAAGCCGAAGGCCACGTGCCGGCGGGCGTCGCGGCGCACGTCCAGCTCGTCCGGGGCGGGGAAGATCTCGGGGTCGCGGTTGCCGATGTCGTTGGCCACGATGATGCCCTCGCCCGCGCGGATGATCTGGCCGCCGACCTCGATGTCCTCCTTGGCCACCCGGCGGCGTCCGCCGTGGGTGATGTTCAGGTAGCGCAGCAGCTCCTCCACCGCGCCCGCGATCAGCGCCGGGTCGTCGCTCCCGCGCAGCAGGGCGAGCTGGCCGGGATGGCGGAGCAGCGCGAGGGTGCCGAGGGCGATCATGTTGGCGGTGGTCTCGTGGCCGGCCACCAGCAGCAGCACGCCCATCTGGGCCGCCTCCTGCCTGGTCAGCTCGCCCGCCGTGACCCGGGCGGCCACCTGGGACAGCAGGTCGTCGCCGGGGCGGACGAGCTTGTCGCCGACCAGCCCGTCCAGGTACTGCCTCAGACGCCCGCCCGCGGCCGTCCGGTCCTCGACCGACACGTCCCGCCTGACGATGATCTGGCTGTTGTCCTGGAAGAAGCCGTGGTCGGCGTACGGGACGCCGAGCAGCTCGCAGATCACCAGCGACGGCACCGGCAGCGCGAACGCCTCCACCAGGTCCACCGGTCTCGGCCCGGCCAGCAGGTCGTGGATGAGGCGGTCGACGATGCGCTGCACGGCCGGGCGCATGGTCTCGACCCGTTTGACGGTGAACGCCCCCTGCACCATGCGGCGCAGCCGGTGGTGCTCGGGGTCGTCCATGAAGACGAAGCTGATCGTGTTGTCGGGCCGGTCGGGCGCCGTGATCGGCAGCGGGTAGCCGGGCCGGGTGACGTCGGAGCTGACCTGCGGATGGCTGAGCACCGCCTTCTGCTCGGCGTAGCCGGTGACCAGCCACACGGTGCCGCCGTCGCGCAGCCGTGCCCGGGTCAGCGGCGTGTGCTGCCGGAGCGCCCGCAGGGCCGGCGGCGGGTCGAACGGGCACGCCGCCGCCCTGACACCGGGGAACTCGGGCAACGCGCCGGACATGTCCTGATCCGGGATGGCCGACATGACGGTGTTCCTTCCGCTCGTCGGGGCACGACGGCGCTCATCGACTTCCGGCCTGACGCACCAGCGCTCTCCTCGGTCATGTCCAGTAACCGACGCGCGCTCCCGTAAGTCAAGCGACTGCTTGGACGGCCTCCATGGCCCGGTGCGCTGGACGGCATCACCCCGCTATGCGAATATGTGTTCGATTAGCGAAGATCGTGGCAGCGGCCCTGCTCGTCACCCAGACGCCCGCCGCCGCGACCGCCGCGACCGTCTCCGACCTCGGCGTCGCCGGGGAGGGCGGCGACGTGGTGGCGCGCAACAGGAAGGTCTTCGTCGCCGCCGGCGACCGGATCGTGGTCACCTCCACCGACGGCAAGGTCGTCGGCACGATCCCCGGCCTGTCCGGCGCCGTCGCCCTGGCCTCGCCGGAGGACGGCAGGAGGGTGTACGCGGCGCTGCGCGACTCGAACGAAGTGATCGAGATCGACAGCACCACGCTCGCCGTCATCAGGCGCATCGACCTCGCCGCCTACCCGTGCCCGTCGAGCCTGGCGCAGGAGTACGACCGGCTGTGGATCGGGTTCGGGTGCGGCGGAGCGGGCGGGGGAGGCGTCCTCGGCCTCGTCACGTCGGCGGCGACGCCTGTGCTCGTCCGGGTCGGACCGGCCACGACCCGCGCTCCGCTCGTCGCCGTCGCCGGGAACACGCTGGTGGCCGGGGAGTCCGGGGTCAGCCCCGCCACGGTCGAGGTGTACGACATCGGCACCACGCCCCTGACGTCGCGCGGGAAGATCACCGGGGACGCGAACGGGCTGCCGGCCCTGCGGGATCTCGCACTCGCCGAGCACGGGGCGACGGCGCTGTCGGCGCTGGACGACACCCGCCGGTTCGACGCCTGGGACACGACGGCCCTGACGCGGGGCCGCGCCTACGACCGCAACGGATTCGGCGACCAGGGGATCCCCGCCACCGTCGGGGCCAGCCCGGACGACGCCTACGTCGTGGGCGGCTGGAACTCCCCGGCGGGCGACGCGGCCGAGCTCGTGGTGTACGACGCGACCACCGCGGAGGTCGTCTACACGGCCGCCCACCAGGGGAAGGCCGTGGTGGCGGGCAGCGTCGAGTTCTACGGCACGGTCACCTTCGCGGTCCTGAAGGAGCCCGGCACCGGCCGTATGCACCTCTGGCGGCTGCCGCCCTCGCCCTACCACTCCTCCACGCTCACCCTGACCGCTCCCGCCAAGGTGACCGCGCTCAAGGAGTCGCCCTTCACCGGACGGCTCACGCTGAGCAGCGGGCTGCCGCTCGGCGTGCAGACGCTCGAGCTGTACCGCTGGCTCCCCGACGGCACCTCCAGGCCGTTCACGGAGGTCACCACGGCGGCGGACGGGACCTACCGGTTCACCGACGCGCCGCCGTCCACCGGGGCGTTCAAGTACCAGCTGTACTGGCCGGGCAACTCATGGTTCCGGGGGAGCGGCTCCTCGGTGACCGTCACGGCGGGCCTGTACGAGCCGACGCTCACCGTGACCGGACCGGCGACGGGCGACGTCGGCACGCGCCTGGCGTTCAGCGGCACCTTCGGCGCCGACGGCATCACCTTCCCGCGGACGATCATGACCGTCTCGCTGCGGGTCGTCGGCCCGGACGGCACCGTCACCGCGAGGAACGTGGCGAAGCCGGTCCCCGCCGCCGACGGGTCGTTCAGCTTCGCCGACACGCCGACCACGGCCGGTGAACACACCTACACCGTCAACCTGGTGGGCAACTCGACCGTGGAGTCGGCGCGCACCACCCACGTGGTCACCGTCCGCCGGCCGCCCGCGTGACGTCCTGACGCCGGGCCGCTTCAGCCGGCTTCCAGGACGAAGAACAGGAAGCTCAGGAACCTGGCGCCGGTGATCTCGCGGAGCTCCTCGGGGAACAGCTCGCGGGCCTCCGGCGCGTACGGCGGTTCGCTGATGACGCTGATGCGGAAGCCCGCCGTGGTGAAGGCCTCGGTCATCGCGTGCAGCGGCCGGTCCCAGAAGCTGAGCCGGCCGGTCTGCCCGCCCATGGTCCATTCCTCGACCCGGTTGCGGATCCCGAAGTAACCGGGCCTCTCCCCGGCCTTGTGCTGCGTGAGGGTGATGGCGAAGGGGTGATCGACCGAGACGAGGAGCCGGCCGCCGGGCCGCAGCACGCGGCGCAGTTCGGCCAGCGCCGGCCCCCAGTCCTTCAGGTAGTGCAGCACCAGCGACGCGATGACGTCGTCGAAGGTGTCGTCGGGGAAGGGCAGCGGGCCGGCCAGGTCGGCGACCCGCAGGTCCGCGTCGGCGCCCAGCCTCCGCCGGGCCATCTCCAGCATCCCGGCGCTCGCGTCGAAGCCGGTGACGACGGCGCCTCGATCGCGCAGCTCGGCGAACAGGGGGCCCGAGCCGCAGCCGGCGTCGAGGATGCGCCGGCCGGTCACCTCCCCGGCGAGCTCCAGCATCGCGGGCCGCTCGTAGTACGCGTTCACGAGGCTGGTCTCGTTCTCGGCCGTGTAACCTTCGGCGATCGCGTCGTAGGCGTTGCTCTCGGGTGAGTCCGCGACGCGGTTCTCGGGCATGGTCGTCATATGGGCCATTTTGGTCCGCCTGTCACAAGGTGCGCAGAGATTCGGCCCCTTTGTCGTGGCCGAGCGCACGTCCGCGGGGCCTGGCTAGTCTCCCGCCTTGTCGAGCAGCAGACCGGCCGCCCGCGCGAGCACCTGCGCCCGGGTGCGGCCACCGTGGTCGGCGGCCAGGAAGTGTTCGCCGATCGCCACGCAGAAGGCGAGCAGGCTGCGTGCCTCGACCTCCTCGGGGTCGGAGCAGAAGCTGCCGATCATCTCGCGCAGCAGCGCCATGCGCCGGTTGTCCACCCGCCGCAGGCGTTCGGCGACCGCCTCGTCGCGCCTGGCCCAGTCGCGGACGGCGAGGTCGATGGGCAGCAGGCGGTCGTCGGAGAAGGTGAGCACGCCCGCGCGCCTGATCTTGGTCTTCGGGTCGCCGCCCTCGCGTTCGACGCGCTCGATCACCTCGTCGGTGCTCTCCCGCTCCCAGGTGTCCAGCATCGCATTGAGCAGCGCCTCCCGGTCGGCGAAGTATCCGTAGAACCCGCCCTTGGTGACGCCGAGCCGCTTGGCCAGCGCCTCCACGCGCACCGCGTCGGGGCCGCCGGCGGCCAGCGCCCGCAACCCCTCCTCGATCCACCCCTCACGTGTCGTACGGACCGCGCCCACAGTGTGTGCCACCTCACTCGGAATACATATATACGCCACCGTATAACCGTGGTTAACCTCAGTATATACGGCAGCGTATAGATCTGGAGGGATCATGAGGCTGGCGAACGCCGCCCACACCGGCCGGCCCTGGCGCATCCACGACATCGCCGCAGGTTTCGAGCTGGAGGACGTCTGGCTGATCCGCACCCCCGGTGCCGGACGGGAGGACTTCTCCGCCGTGCTCGCCGCGCTGCGCGACTCCAGCGGCGGTCCCCTGCCGCTGCGGCTGCTGCTCGCGGCGCGCTGGAAGCTGGGCGCCCTGCTCGGCTGGGACAGGCCGTCGGCGGGCGTCGGAAGGCGCGTCCCGTCGTTGTGCGACCGTCTGCCCGCCGACCTGCGCCGGGCCCCGCGCGGCTCCGACGCCGGCCTGGCGCCCTTCTCCCCGGTCTACGCGCTGGACGACGAATGCGCGCTGGAGCTGGCGAACCGCACCGTGCACGCGGTGATGCACCTGGCGTGGGCGCCGGCCGCCGGCGGCGGGCGCGAGCTCCGCATGGCGGTCCTCGTGCGCCCCAACGGCCTGCTGGGGCGGTGCTACATGGCCGCCATCACGCCGTTCCGCCGGACCCTCGTCCTGCCGGCCTTCGTCCGGCGGCTGGAGCGCGCCTGGCGGGAGCGCGGCACGGGCGTCCTGGAGTCCGCCGTCGGGACGGGCGACCTCCCGCCGTCCGCCCGCGCGCTGAGCTCCTTGCCCGTCATCGACTACGCCGACCACTTCGCCCTCGCCACGGACGCCCTCGCCACGGACGCCGCGGATGCCGGGGCGACGGCGGAGCGGTGGGCGCGGGCGATGTTCGGCGACGTGCCCAGCACGGCGGAACAGTTCATCTGGCGGGGTCTCCTGGGGCTCCGGCTCGTCCCCGGCCGATCGCCCGCCACCGTGGCCGGGTGGCGGATCACGGCACGTGGCGACGACTGGATCCGGCTGGAGACCGCGTCCTGGTTCCTGACCGCCAACCTCGTCGTACGGGCGGCGGACGGGCGGGTGTCGCTGACCACCCTCCTGCGCTACGACCGGCGCCTCGGGCGCGTCGTGTGGCCGCCCCTGTCGGCGATCCATCGCCGGCTGGCCCCCGGGGTGCTCCGCGACGCCGCCGCGCGGATGACCCGCGGCGGCGTCCGGTAACGCCCGGTCAGGCCGCCGGAGCCGCACCCTGACCGGGGACGGCGGGGTCAGCCGCGCCTGGCGGACGGCCAGCCGTGCCCCCAGCCGCCCTGGACCATGGTCTGGAACGCCCACCCGTCCTCGGTGCGCACCAGCAGGTCGGCGTAGTGCATGCGGTGCTCCTCGCCCTCGATCGTCATCGTCGCCTCGGTCTCCACGACCACCAGGTTCCGGCTGACGAAGCGCGGGGTGCGCGTCGAGCGCAGGTCGAGCCCGGCGGTGCCGCCGCCCATGGCCTGCTTCATGCCCTCGACGTACTCGGCCCGCGTCCACTGGCGGACGCTCGCGTGGCCGTCGGGCACGTCGGTGGCCACGTTCATCGGGAAGACCGCCAGGTCGGCGAGCCGCTCGATCGCGCCCTCCTCGGCCAGCGCGTCGTAGGCGGCGAACCAGTCGTCGATGTTCTTCAGTTCCTCGGCGCTCGGCTGGTACATGCTGCTCCTCCTCAAGTCGTACAACGTACCGTACAGCATACGGAGAGCAGTCGCGCACCGATGTTCAAGCCTCGCCCCGACCGGTTCGGACAGGATGAGACGCGACCAGCCGGCCAGGAAAGGACGACGATGACGCAACAGCCGCACGGGCCCACGTTCGAGATCCTCCACCGCGGTCCCCGGACCACGGTGAGCATCAGGACGACGGTCGCGATCGCCCGCCTGGCGGAGGCTCAGGGTGAGGGGTTCGCGGAACTGTGGAAGTACACCCAGGAGTCCGGCGTGAGAGTGGATGGACAGCCTTTCGTCAGGTACCACACCTTCACCGACGGCGAGACGGACGTGGAGGTCGGCGTGCCCGTGGCCGGACGCCCGGTCAGCGCGGGACGCGTCGCCGCCGCCGAACTGCCGGGCGGCACGGCCGTCGCCACCTGGCACCTCGGATCGCACGACAGTCTGGGCGAGACCTACGCCCTGCTGGACGCATGGCTGAAGGAGCACGACCGCGAGCCCGACGGCGGGGCGTGGGAGATCTACCACTGGTTCGACCTCGACACGCAGCCCGATCCGGCGAGCTGGCCGGCCCCCGAGACCTGGCGCACCCAGCTGATCCAGCCGATTCGCTGACGCCGGTCGTCCGCCGCCGGAGCCCCACCGCCGGCGTCGCGCTCCGCAGGCGATCGCGCGACCGGCCCAGGTGTTGCCGAATCGCGATGATCTCGACGCCGGTGAGGGCGATCGGGCGGCGAGTCTGGATGTCATGTGGCGACAGGAGCTCGGCAAGGATCCCGGCTTGGGCGTGTCCGTCCATGACATGCGCAGTGGAGGGCAGGTCAAGGGCTGGTCGCCGTGGGCTCCGGACGTCGGCCACGCCGTGGTGCTGATGCGGATGGGCGGCTTCCGCCGGCACGCGTCGGGGCAGGACTCCTTCCTCGACGCGGCCGGCGGCTACGTGACCAGCGAGGGGCTGGAGGAACGCTTCGCCTATCCGTCGGCGGGCGAGATCCGCTACACCTGGATCGCGTTGACCCCCGACGCCTACGACGAGCACGTCGCGGGCGTCCAGGGCGCCCCGGGCTGGATGCTGGCGATCACCGCCCTGCTCGACCTGCGCCATCGCGAGCTGCTGTCCGCCTGCAGGAAGGGCGCCGACCGCCTGGAGGTGGGTGAACGGGTGCAAAGCCTGCTGGCGGCCCTCCCGCCCCGGACCGAGCGGCCCGGCCCCGGCATGCCGCCCACGACGCGGGTGATCCACCGCCGCATGACCGTCGCCGTGCAGGAAGCGCTCTCCTGCGGTCATCTCAACGACGGAGTCGAGGACCTGGCGCGGCTGGTCGGCGCCTCGCCCAAGCATGTCGGCCGGATCTTCCGCCACGTCACCGGGCGCACGATCAGCGAGTACCGCAACGAGCTGAGGGTGCGGGCCGTGCTGGAGCACCTGGCCGACGGCGGCGCCCAGCTCGCCGAGCTGGCCACCATGTACGGCTTCGCCGACCACGCGCACCTGACCCGGACGGTCCGCAAGCATCTCGCCGAGACGCCCAGCGCCCTGCGCGCCCGCCTCGACCCCGGCGAACTCTGATCGTCAGGTGACCCGCCGGCCACCCCGTCCAGTGGCTATTGTGATCACCGTCATACAGGGCAAGAGGGCGGATGGTCATGACATCGGCGCAGCCTGGTCACCTGGTCGGCGGACGTTACCGGCTGGTCGCCCTCCTCGGCGCCGGCGGGTTCGGGCAGGTCTGGCGCGCCCACGACCAGGTCCTGGACGTCGAGGTGGCGATCAAGGAACTGCGGCTGCCGCCCGGCCTGCCGCAGGCGGAGCAGGACAGGCGGCTGGAGCGCACCGCGCGCGAGGCGCGCAACGCCGTCCGGCTGCGGGCGCACGAGAACGTCGTCGCCGTCCACGACGTCGTCCAGGACGGGCTGCCCTGGATCGTGATGGAGCTGGTCGAGGGCCGGTCACTGCAGGAGCACCTCGACACGCACGGGCCGTTGCCGGTGGACCGCGTCGCACAGCTGGCCGCCGGGCTGCTGGCGGCGCTCGGCGCGGCGCACCGGGCCGGGATCGTGCACCGCGACGTCAAACCGGCCAACGTCATGCTCGCCACGGACGGCAAGGTGCTGCTCACCGACTTCGGCATCGCCGTCCACACCGCCGACACCGCCCTGACGACCGCCGGGATGCTCGTCGGCTCACCCGAGTACACGGCCCCCGAACGGCTTCGCGGCGCCGACGGGCTCCCGGCCGGTGACCTGTTCTCCCTCGGCGTGACCCTCTACCAGGCCGTCGAGGGCGTCTCGCCGTTCCGCCGCGACACCCAGCCGGCGACGCTGACCGCCGTCCTGCTGGAGGAGCCCCCGCCGCCACGTCGGGCCGGCCGGCTCGCGCCGCTCATCACCCGGCTGCTCGACAAGGAGCCGCACGGCCGGCCGACCGCCGAGGAGGCGCCGGCCCTGCTCGGCGGGCAGCAGCCGGGCCGGGTCGACGCCGGGGACCGCACCAAGGTCCTGCCGCCCGCCGAGGTCCCCCGGCGGGGGTGGCAGCGCAGGGCCGTCACGGTGATGACGGCGGCCGTCGCCGTACTGGCGGTGCTCGGTCTCACGAAGGTGCTCGGCCTCGTCGAAGCCGGCGACCCCTGGCATTACATGAGCTCGCTGGCGACGGGACACCGTTGGGGCGCCGCCCTCGCCGCCGTCCTCGTCGTCGACGCCGGCCTGGCCGGCCTGCTGTGCGCCCGGGTCGCCCGGTTCCTGGCGCCGGTCACCGGTACGACCGTCGCGGTCGCCGGAGGAGCCGCGGGGTTCCTCGCCGGGGCCGCAGCCGTGGCGCTCGCCTTCGACGGCATCGCCGTGTTCCTGGCCATGGCCGGCGTCGAGCGTGGCGACCGGATCTGGGTGATCCCGTTGATCGTGATCACGTCCGTCCTGGTGCTCACGGCCGGTTGGGCCTGGGAGTCGAGGCGCCGGACGCACCCGTCGTAGGGGCGCCCGCCGGTCAGCGGGGCCGGCTGAGGGCGGCCTCGGCCAGATCCGTCCACTTCTCGGCCGAGGAGTGCGGCACGACCACCCAGTCCTTGACCACCCTGCCCTTTCCCGAGGGATCGAACAGGCACGCCCCGGCCAGCTCCAGCGCGGCCGCGTGCTCAGAGGTGTCCCTGACCAGCCGGAACACCATCGCGCCGTCACGCTGCAGGCTGGCGAACACCTTGCCCGCCTGATCCTTGAGCGCCGGCCTCCCCATCATCCTGGAGACCTGCACCCCCAGGTCGGCCAGCTCGGCGCCGACCTGCAGGAAATCCTCTTCCGCGCTCATCGTCAGTCGGCCCCAGACTCCATGGCGGCGCAGGCCGAGCGGCTCGGCTCCCGCACTCCGGCAGAAACGGCGATCAGGTTAGCAGGATCATGCCGAACCGGGAGAACTCGCGCCCCCGGGCCGCGTCCGGCGCTCTTCCCCTGACGCAGGGTCAATGTCCCAGCATGGGGGCATGACCTCTCCCACCAGTACGAACCGCCCGCCGTCCGGCGAGCTGACGGCCCACCACGACGGCCTCGCGATCCCGCTGTCCCGCGGCGGACGGGGACGCCCGCTGGTGTTGTGCCCCGGGCTGAACTCGACCCAGGCCGACCTGCGCGAGCTGATCGGGCTGCTGCGGCGCGACCACGACGTGGTGACCTTCGACCTGCGCGGCCACGGCCGCACCCCGGCCGCGGACCGGTACTCCTTCGAGGCGTTCCTCGGCGACCTGGACGCCGTGATGGCCCGGGTGGGCCGGCTCGGCCTCGACGAGGCCCCCGTGCTCGTGGGGTACTCGCTGGGGGCCGACCTGGCCGTGCACCACGCCGCCGGGCATCCCGGGAGCGTCGCCGGGCTCGTGCTGATCGACGGGGCGAACCCGGTGCCCGAGCCGTTCCTCACCGAGGACGTCCTGCCGGAGTTCCGCGCGATGTGGGAGCAGCTGGCGGCGCAGCAGCTGAGCCGGCGCGGCACCCCGCGCCAGGTGCTGCTCACCGCGCGGCAGATCCTCGACCTGAACGTCGAGATCGACGTGGTCCGGTCCGGGATCCTGTCCCGGTACGGCATGATCGACCGGCCGATCAGCATGATCATGTCCACCTCGATGGCGGGCGAGGGCGGCGAGCCGGCCGCGCGGTTCAACCGGAACTGGCGGGCCGGGATCGAGCGGCTCGTCCGGCGGCAGCCGCGCATCGCCACGACCTGGCTCGACGCCGACCACGGGCTGGTCTTCACGCACGCCCCCGAGATCGCCCGGATCATCCGGACGGCGGCTTCTTGACGACCCCTGGAAGGCTGGACCCATGCTGACGATCGGCGAACTGGCCTCGTACGCGGGGGTGACCGTGCGAGCGGTGCGGCACTACCACGCCAAGGGGCTGCTGCCGGAGCCCGGGCGCGACCGCCACGGCTACCGCAGGTACGACGCCGCCGCCGTGGTCGAGCTGATCAGGATCCGGACCCTCGCCGAGGCCGGGGTGCCGCTCGCGCGGGTGCGGGAGCTGCTGCGCGCCGGAGAGGAGGAGTTCGCCGCCGCGCTCGCCGACATCGACCGGCGGCTGCGCGCCGAGATCCGGCGGCGGCAGCGCCACCGGGAGCGCATCGCCCGGCTGGCCGCCGGGGACGGCCTGGCGCTGCCGCCGGAGGTGGTCGGCTACCTCGACCGGCTGCGGGCCCTCGGCGTGGACGAGCACATCGTCCAGGCCGAACGCGACGGCTGGATCCTGCTGGCCGCGCACTCGCCCGGACGCGTGCCGGAATGGATGGCCCGCAAACGGGAGCAGCTCGCCGACCCCGACTTCGTCGGCTTCTTCCGCATCCTGGGCAAGGCGCTCACGCTGTCCGCCGACGACCCGCGGCTGGCCGAGCTGGCCGGCGAGCTGGCCGCCTGCCTCACCCGGCTGACCGGCGAGCAGGGTGAGGGCTACGTCGACGACCTCGACGTGGAGCCGCAGTTCGTCCGCCTGATGGACGCCCTGGCGTTCGACGCCGTCCCGCCCGCCCGCCGGCTGATCGAGCTGCTGCGCCGACGAGGCTGGACCGGCTGGTCCAAGCTGGCGCGGGTGGACCCGCCGTCCTGGTCGTCGGCCGGGTCAGCCGTCGAGGAACCGCTCCAGCTCCGCGGTGACGAAACCGGGATTCTCCTCGACGAGCCAGTGCCCGGCGCGCGGGACGTCCACCGCGCGGACGATCCTGGTCAGGCGCGGTGACACCGTGGCCCGGATCGCGTCGAGCTGCCCCTGGGCGGTCATGAGCAGCGCCGGGACGCGTACCGGCGGCGCCGCCGTCGTGTCGCGCACGTCCTGGTCCAGGGTGCGGTAGAGCTCGAAGCCGCCCGACAGGGCCTGCGGCCGGCTGTAGGTCCGGGCGTACTCGGTGATCTCGGCGTCGGTGAACGGGGAGCGCTCCGAGGTGCCGCCGAACGCCGTTCCGCCGTAGGAGACCTGGGGGTAGAACAGCGCCAGGTACTCGCGGACGTCGTCGCCCACCACCGCCTCGGGCACCCGGCGCTGGGAGTGGAAGGCGATGTGCCAGCTCAGCGACCGGTAGGTGGCCGCGTCGACGGCCGGGCCGGGCAGCGGCAGGTCCAGGTAGCCGAGGCGGGCGGTGTCGGCGGGGAACCGGCTCGCGTACTGGAACGCCACCGCGGCGCCGAAGTCGTGGCCGACGACGGCGGCGTCCCGGATCCCGAGCCGCCCGGCGATCAGCTGGTGCACGTACCGCGCCAGCGTGGCCTTGTCGTAGCCGGTGGGCGAGCCTTCGCTGTCGCCCAGCCCCGGCAGGTCCACGGCGTAGACGGTGTGGTGCCGGGCCAGGTCCGGCATGATCGGCCACCAGCCGTACCAGGTCTGGGGCCAGCCGTGGATCAGCACCACCGGCGTGCCGGTCCCGCCCTTCACGTAGTGCATGCGCACGCCGTCCACCTCGGCGAACTCGTGCCGGAACGTCTTGCTGAACCGCGGGTCGTCCTGGGTGGCCGTGGTGTGGGAGGCGGCGGGCGGGGGAGCGGCGGCCGGTGTCGAGCAGGCGGCGGCCAGCGGGAGCAGGAGGGCGAGCGCGACGGTCGCCGCCGTGCGCGCGGATCGGGCGAGGCGGCCCGGCGACGGCCGTGGAGCGGTGGTCATGTGGTCCCGTCCTGAGAAGAGTGGCGGCGTCAACGGCCGGTGCTGCCGTCGATGAGTTCGCGGAGGATGTCGGCGTGGCCCGCGTGCCGGCCGGTCTCCTCGATCATGTGGGTGAGCGCCCAGCGCACGCTGGGCGCGGGCCGGCCCGGCCGTGGGCGGGGGACCGGCGCACCGAGGTCGGAGCAGGTGTCGAGCACGGCGTTCGCCTGCTCGACCGCCTCCCGGTAGCGGGCGACGACCTCGGCCACGCCGTCCGCCGGGTCGGCGTGGAAGGTCGCGGGCCAGGCGGTGACCTCCGCGCCGAGGAAGATCGCTCGTTCGACGTGGGTGACGTGGTTGAGCAGGCCGAGCAGGTTCGTGCCCGAGGGCACGGCGGCGGTCCTCACCTGCGGTTCGGGGGCGTCCTCGACCTTCGTGGCGATCGAGGAGCGTAGGTGATCGAGGAAGCCGCGCAGGGTCTCGATCTCGCTGCCTCCGGTGCGGGGCGGCGGGGTGTCGCGGCGGCGCACGGTCGTCTCCTTTCGTGGTCGTCTTCGTGGTGGTCAGGCGGTGCGGCGGAGCACGAGGACGTGGTCGGTGACCTCGGCGGTGCGCCCGTCCGGCCCGGTGGCGGTCCGGCGGGGTGCGTCGGCGCGCTCGGTCGTCCAGGCCGCCGCGTCCAGCGCGAGGTCCGCGGCCACCTCGCGCGGGCCCGGGTGCCGTACGCCGGGGTCCTGGTTCCACGACCAGGGCGCGGTCGAGCCGTGGTCGACCACCAGCAACCGGCCGCCGGGGCGCACGGCGCGGGCGGCCGCGCGCAGGACGCTCGCCCGGTCCAGGTCGCCCGGGGTGTGCAGGTAGTGGGCGCAGATCAGGTCGAACTCCCCGGCGGGGAAGGACGTGCCCAGGTCATGCCGTACGGGGGTGAGCCGGTCGGCCAGCCCGTGCCCGCGGGCCAGGGCGGCCAGCCGCTCGACCGCCACGGCCGAGACGTCGGCGGCGGTGACCCGCCAGCCCCGCCGGGCCAGCCACAGGGCGTCGCCGCCCGCGCCGCATCCCAGGTCCAGCGCGTCGCCCGGCGGGAGGTCCGCGACCACCTCGGTGAGGCGGACGTTCGGCCGCGGATCGGCCGCCGGGGGACGGGCGGCGTACACGTCGTCCCAGAACGTGCTCATAGGTGCTCCTTCCGTGGGTGTGGGAGCAATCCGACCAGCCGCCCGCCGATCTGGCACGAAAACTTGCGGTTATGGCAAGATGGCCGTCGTGCACGACGACATGGACGAGGTGCTGGGCGCGGTGGGCCCGCGCCTTCGGGCCCTGCGCCGTCACCGCGGCATCACCCTCGCCGAGCTCGCGACCACGACCGGCGTCTCGGAGAGCACGCTGTCCCGGCTGGAGAGCGGTCAGCGCCGGGCGACGCTGGAGCTGCTGCTCCCGCTGGCCCGCGTCTACGACGTCCCGCTCGACGACCTGGTCGGCGCCCCGCGCACCGGCGACCCCCGGATCCACCTCAAGCCGATCACCCGGTTCGGGATGACCTTCGTGCCGCTGTCCCGGCGGCCGGGCGGGGTCCACGCGTTCAAGATGATCATCCCCGCGCGGCCAGGACCGCTCGAACCGACCCCGCAGACCCACGACGGCTTCGAATGGCTCTACGTCCTCACCGGGCGCCTGCGGCTCGTCCTCGGCGACCGCGACCTCACGCTGCCGGTCGGCGAGGCGGCCGAGTTCGACACGTCCATGCCCCACTGGCTGGGCAGCGCCGACGGCGGCACCGTCGAGCTGCTCATCCTGTTCGACCCCCAGGGCATGCGCACCCACATCCACGCCGGCCCGCACCGGCCCGCCCACTGAGCATCCGACGGGCCGCATTCGCGGCCTGACCTTCATTTGTGGAGGTCAACAGGTGCTGAAGCCCGTTTTCGGGGGAGAAGGGGGTGGCTTCGAGTGCCTAGTGATGGGAGTGGTGACCGTGGAGGGGTCCGGGGGAGCGATCCGGGTCGGTGTGGAGGAGGAGTACCACATCGTCGACGCGACCACACGCCGGGTGACCGCGCGGGCGGGGGCGCTGCTGAGCGCGCTGCCCGAGGAGAGCTTCACGCACGAGCTGCAGCGGTCGATGGTCGAGGCCAACAGCGCGCCGTTCCTGGCCCTGGACGACCTGGCCCGCGACGTGTGCCGCCTGCGGCGCAAGCTGATCTCCACCGCCGACGAGCTGGGGCTGGGGATCGCGGCGGTCGGCACGCCGCAGCTCGCCGACCTCGACGAGGTGAAGGTGTTCCCCGACCAGCGTTACGAGAAGATGCTCAGCGACTTCCAGGTGCTGACCCGTGAGCAGCTCATCTGCGGCACGCACGTGCACGCGGAGGTGCCCGACCCGGACCTGGCGGTCGCAGTGGCGCACCGGCTGACGCCCTGGCTGGCGCCGTTGCTGGCACTCAGCGCCAGCTCGCCGTTCTGGGACGGCGCCGACACCGGTTATGCCAGCTATCGCACGCTGGTCTGGCAGCGGTGGCCGACGACGGGGCCGATCGGCAAGTTCGACTCGGCGGCCGAGTACCAGGAAATGGTGCGGGGCCTGATCCGGTCCGGGGTGATCAGCGACGCGGGGATGCTCTATTTCGACGTCCGGCCCTCGCAACACGTGCCGACGGTGGAGCTGCGGATCTGTGACGCGTGCCCTCGGGTGGAGGACGTCGTGCTGATCGCCGGGCTGTTCCGGGCGCTGGTGGCCAGGGAGGTGGCCGCGGCGCGTCGCGGTCCTGGGCCGGAGGTGCAGGTGGAGGCGGCGCGCGCGGCGACCTGGCAGGCGGCCCGGTGGGGGCTGGAGGGTGACCTGGTCGATCCGGTGGAGGGCCTGCCGCGCCCGGCCAAGGAGGTGGTCGAGAACCTGGTGACGAGCCTGCGCCCGCAACTGGAGGCGGCCGGTGACTGGGAGCTGGTGACGAGGCTGACCCGGCAGGTCCTGCAGACGGGCACGTCGGCGGCCCGCCAGCGGGCGGCGTACGCCGAGCGGGGCAGTCTGGCGGACGTGGTCGACCTGGTGCTCAGCGAGACCCGCACGTGCGAGTGGGACCGGCCGACGGGGGACCACGACCTCCCTTCGTACCGGCCGGCGGCCTGATGGCCGGCGGTCGCGAGGCGGGGGTGGCGACATGTGCGGGCTGAGCGGCGAGTTCAGGTTCGACGGCGAGGAAGCCGACATCGGCGCGGTGGGCCGGATGACCGACGCGATGCACGACCGCGGGCCGGACGGCTCCGGCCTGTGGGCGCAGGGGGCCGTCGCGATGGGCCACCGGCGGCTCAAGATCATCGACCTGTCGGAGAAGGCGGCCCAGCCGATGGTGGACGCCGGGCTCGGCCTGGCGGTGGTGTTCAACGGCTGCCTGTACAACTATCGCGAGCTGCGCGAGGAGTTGCGCGGCGCGGGCTACCGGTTCTACTCCACCTCCGACACCGAGGTGCTGCTCAAGGCGTACCACCGGTGGGGCGCCGACTGCGTCGGCCACTTCAAGGGCATGTTCGCCTTCGCGATCCACGAGCGTGACAGCGGCCGGCTGGTGCTCGGCCGCGACCGGCTCGGCATCAAGCCCATGTACGTCAGCCACGACGCCCGCCGCCTGCGCTTCGCCTCGACCCTGCCCGCGCTGGCCGCGGGCGGGGGCCTGGACACCGGCATCGACCGGGTGGCGCTGCACCACTACATGACCTTCCACTCGCTCGTGCCCGGCGAGCGCACGATCCTCGCCGGCGCGCGCAAGCTGCCGGCGGCCACCGTCCGGGTCGTCGAGGCGGACGGCACGAGCACCGACCACCGCTACTGGGAGCCGCCCTACACCCGCTCCGCCCTGCCCGAGCACGCGGGGCTGAGCGAGCAGGAGTGGCGCCGGGCCACCCTGGACGCCCTGCGCACGGCGGTACGCCGCCGGATGGTCTCCGACGTGCCGGTCGGCGTGCTGCTCTCCGGCGGTCTCGACTCCAGCCTCATCGTGGCGCTGCTGGCCGAGGAGGGGCAGAGCGGCCTGACCACGTTCAGCATCGGCTTCGAGCCGGCCGGCGGCGAGAAGGGGGACGAGTTCGCCTACTCCGACCTGGTCGCCGGCTGGTTCGGCACCGACCACCACCGCATCCGGATCCCCGACGAGCGCCTGCTCGACGGGCTGGAACGGGCGGTGGGCGCCATGAGCGAGCCGATGGCCAGCCACGACTGCGTCGCCTTCTACCTGCTGTCGCAGGAGGTCGCCCGGCACGTGAAGGTCGTGCAGTCGGGCCAGGGGGCCGACGAGGTGTTCGCCGGTTACAGCTGGTTCCCGCCGCTGGCGGGCGTGCCGCGCGAGCGGGCGGCCGAGGTCTACCTCAGGGAGTTCGCCGACCGCCCGCACCACGAGCTGTCCGGCGTCCTGGCGCCCGGCTACCTGCTGGAGCGGGACGTCAGCGGCGACTTCGTCCGGGAGCACGTGGCGCGTCCTGGCGCCGACACCGCGCTCGACGCCGTGCTGCGCCTGGAGACCACGGCCATGCTCATCGACGACCCGGTCAAACGCGTCGACAACATGACCATGGCCCACGGGCTGGAGGCCCGCACGCCGTTCCTCGACCACGACCTGGTCGAGCTGGCCGCCGCCTGCCCCGACGGGCTCAAGCTGGCCCACGGCGGCAAGGGCGTGCTCAAGGACGCCGCCCGCCGGTTGCTGCCCGCGCAGATCATCGACCGGCCCAAGGGCTACTTCCCGGTGCCCGCCGTCCGGCACGTCGAAGGGGCCCTGCTCGACCTCGTCCGGGACGCCCTCACCAGCCGGGCCGCCCGCGCGCGGGGCCTGTTCCGGCCGGAGTTCGTGCGGCGGCTGCTGGCCGACCCCGAGTCCGACAGGGCGACGACCGGCGTCAACACCCTCTGGCAGATCGGCCTGCTCGAACTGTGGCTCCAGGCCCACCAGATGTGATGCCGGACATCCTCGGCGACCTGTCGCACCTGCCGTCGGGCGCCGCACTGCGCGCCTGGAGCTGCCGCCGGCCCGCGCTGGCGCCCGACAACAGCGCCGTGGCCTTCGTCAGCGACCAGGACGGCGTGCCCCGGGTGTGGGTCCAGCCGCTCGGCGCGGACCTCGACGCGTGGCCGGTCGACACCGGCCATCACCCGGTCGTGGACGTGAGCTGGGCGCCCACGGGGGAGCACCTGGCGGTCCTGGTGGCGCCGGGCGGCGGCGAGCACACGCAGGTGTGGACCGTGCGCCCGCACGGCGGCGAGCTGCGGCCGCTCGCCGTCCCGCCGCACGGGTCGGCCGCGCTCGTGCGCTGGACCGGCCGGGGCGAGTCGGTCCTGGTGGCCGAGACCTCCGCCGCCGGCCTGACCCGGGCCGAGCTGGCCGACGCCGTCACCGGCGCGCGCCAGGTCATCGCCGCGGGCGAGCTGCTGTGGCCGGCCGCGGTCAGCCGCGACCACGCGCGCATGCTGCTCCGGCGCGGGCCGCGCGGCCTGCGCCGGATGTACGCGGCCGACGCCGTCCCCGGTCATCCGCCGGGCGGCGAGCGCGACCTGCTGCCCGGCCTGCCCGGCTCGACCGACCAGGGGGCCCTGTCGCCCGACGGCGAGGTCGCGTACCTGGTGTCGGACGCGGGCCGCGACCGGGCCGCGCTGCTGGCGGTGCGGCGCAACGCCTATCCCGTCGTGCTGGCCGAGCGGCCGGACGCCGAGCTGGACCGGTTCGCGCTCAGCGCCGACGGCCGCCGCGGCGTCCTGCTGTGGAACGAGCACGGCCGCTCGGCGCTGGACGTCGTGGAGCTCCCCGCCGCGCACGTCCGGTCGCTTCCGCCGCCACCCGCCGACGTGGTCACCTCGGTCCGCGTCGCCTGGGACGGCGGCACGGCGGTGCTCGCCGCCGAGAGCCCCGAGGAGCCCTCGCACGTGCTGCTGTGCGACCTGACCACAGGGACGTACCGGTACGCCGCCGGGGCCGGGCGGCTGCCGGCCGCGACCGGCGCCGAGCTGCTGCGCTTCCCGGCCCGTGACGGGCTGGAGCTGGCCGCGTGGCTCTACCGGCCCGCGCACGTCCATGGGCCCGCGCCGTTCGTGGTGTCGCTGCACGGAGGGCCGGAGGACCAGGAACGCCCCACCTTCAACCCGCTCTACCAGAACCTCCTGGCCGCCGGGATCGGGGTGCTCGCGCCCAACGTGCGCGGTTCGGGCGGGTACGGGCGGGCCTTCCGCCAGGCCGACGACCTGGCGCTGCGCTTCCGGGCCGTCGAGGACGTCGCCGACTGCGCCGCCGAGCTGGTGCGGACGGGCGCGGCGGACCCGTCCAGGCTCGCCTGCATGGGCTGGTCGTACGGCGGCTACCTGACCCTGGCCGCCCTCGTCACCCATCCCCGCCTGTTCCGCGCGGGCGTGAACATGAGCGGCATCGCCGATTTCGCGACCTTCTACGCCCGTACCGAACCGTGGATCGCCGCCGCGGCGGTGTCGGAGTACGGGCACCCGGAGGCCGACCGCGACCTGCTGCACGCCCTGTCCCCGCTGCGCGCCTTCGACCGGCTGGCCGCGCCGCTGCTGGTCGTGCACGGGACGCAGGACACCAACGTGCCGGTGCACGAGGCCCGGCAGGCGTTCGGGGCGGCCCGCGCCCGCGGGGTGCCCTGCGACCTGCTGCTCTTCGAGGACGAAGGCCACGAGATCCGCAACCGCGCCAACCGCGTCAGCCTCGTCTCCAAGGTGCTGCACTGGCTCGACGAGCACCTGCGGCCCTTCCCGCATTGATCGGGCGGCCGGACGCGTCCATCATGGTGCCTCCACCGGCACGGAAGGACCCGCTCGTGACCGACCTCGACACCCGGCTGCGCGCCTGGCGGCACGACCTGCACCGGCGGCCCGAGCCGGCCTTCGCCGAGCACGCGACGAGCGCCTACCTGGCCGAGGCGCTGGCGGCGGCCGGCCTCGACGTCGTCACCGGCGTCGGCGGCACCGGCGTCGTCGCCTCCCTGACCAGGGGCGGCACCGGCCGGGCCATCGGGCTGCGGGCCGACATGGACTGCCTGCCGCTCGACGAGCCGGGCACGCACGCCCACGTCTCCCGCAACCCCGGCTTCATGCACGCCTGCGGCCACGACGGGCACATGGCGATGCTGCTCGGCGCCGCCGCCGTCCTGGCCGCCGAGGGCGGCTTCGAGGGGACCGTCCGGTTCGTCTTCCAGCCGGCCGAGGAGCCCGGCCGCGGCGCGCGGGCCATGCTCGACGACGACCTGCTCGTCCGCTTCCCGGTCCAGGCCATGTACGGCCTGCACAACTGGCCCGGCGCCCCCGCCGGCCACTTCCTGACCCGAGCCGGGAGCATCATGGCCGGCGAGGACAACTTCGAGATCCGCATCCGGGGCCGCGGCGGGCACGCCGCCCGCCCGCACATGGTGGTCGACCCGATCGTGGTGGGCGCGGAGATCGTCCTGGCCCTGCAGACGGTCGTCGCCCGCAACGTCGACCCCGCGCTGCCCGCCGTGGTGTCCTGCACCGACATCAGCACCGACGGCGCGCGCAACGCCATCCCCGGCGAGGTCGTCATCAGAGGGGACACACGCAGCTTCGACCCCGCCGTCGCCGAGCTGATCGAGGACCGCGTGCGGCGGCTCTGCGAGGGCATCGGCGCCGCCCACGGCGCGACGTGCGCCGTCACCTACACCCACGAGTTCGCCCCCACCGTCAACGACCCCGCGTGCGTCGCCGCGGCGGTCGAGGCGGCCGTCGCGGTCGCCGGCGAGGACGGCGTCGACCCCGACTGCGCGCCCGTCATGCCGAGCGAGGACTTCGGCGTCTTCGCCGCGGCCGTACCGGCCTGCTTCGCCTTCCTCGGCAACGGCACCGAACCCGGCCGGGGCGGCGACCCGCTGCACAGCAGGGAGTACGACTTCAACGACGCCGTCCTGCGGACGGGGACGGACTTCTACGTGACGCTGGCGCGCCGCGTCCTGGCCGTCGGCGCTCCCGCGGAGGCGCCCACCCGGTGACCCCAGCCCACGAGCGGCGGCACGGCGGGACGCCGGGCGTCACGCGGCCGCGGCCAGCTCCTCCAGCGCGCGCAGGGAAGGCAGCTCGAACGGCTGACGCACCGGAACCTGGCCGGCGCGCGCGTCCTCGGCCTCGCCCGCCCAGTGCCGCAGCGCCCGCAGCGGGGTGACGTCGTTGGCCTTGGCCCAGCGCAGACGCCGGGTCCAGACCACGGCGGCGTCGAAGGCGGCGTCGCCGGCCTGCTCGCGCGGCACGTACTGGGCCGCGTCGTCCGTGGCGGCGGCCCACAGGTAGCCGATCACGGTGTCGTCCTTGAGCACCGGGACGTAGCGGACCGCGGACGTCGTCGTGCGGGGGTAGGCGTCCGGGGCGTGGAGGGTCCGGAACTCGGGCTGGTCCTTCAGCGACACTTCTTCGTCCTTCCCGTCATCCGTCGGCCTCCGGCGGCAGCACCCAGCCGTAGACGAGCCATCGGCTGTCCTTCCGCTGCACGTCCTCGGCGAACCAGGACGTGCCGGGGCCGAGGAGCAGCTCGTTCTCGCGGTGATGGCTGATCAGGTCCAGGTAGAAGGCGGGGGTGCCCTCGGCGACGCGCAGGTGCAGCAGCACGTCCCCGGAGAAGATATTGCTGTCGCCGAGGTTCGTCGAGAAGAAGGCGGGGTCGCGTTGCACGGTTCCCGGCAGCTCGTGGACGGGCACGGTGAACAGATTCGGGGTCAGCCGCAGCGTCCGGAACACGTCGATCGCCTCGGGGACCGTCCGGCGTTTCGTCACCGCCTGGAGCGTCTCGATCTGTTCGATGAGACGTGCCTTGTTCGCGGCGATGTCCTCGGCCGTCACGCCCTCGACGGACGAGTCGCCGTTCCGCAGGTAATCGTTCATCCCGATGTAGCCGATGCCGGAGTAGGACTGCCCCGCCGCGCGCTCGGCTTCGGACAGCCCGGCCGCGACGTCCGACCAGACGGCCTGGCCGAACGTGGGCGAGACCAAGCGGGAGCCGAAGGGCGCGTCCAAGGGGACGTGTGGCGCGGGCGCGGTGTAGTACAGGCCCGATTCGGTACGGCGGATCGTCTGCCCCAGCGACGGGCTCGGCCCGTCGCCGACCAGCCCCGAGTACGCGGGCGGCGCGCTGCCCTTGCCGTGGGCCAGAGCGGAGGAGGGCAGGTCGCCGGAGTGCGCGCCGAAGTCCACCGGGGGCTTGATCCGGCCGGCCGTGTCCGGCGCGGTGTAGTGGTCCTTCGGCGGGCCGGCGGCCGGGCCGGCGTCCTGGTGGTAGAGGCCGAGGACGTCCGGCAGGGCCCTGGCCAGGGCGGGGTGCAGCTGGTCGCCGTTCGCCATCGAGGTGAGCTCGTTCAACGTGAACCACTTGGCGCCGCCGGTCTCGAACGTGCTGAGCTTCGGCGCGAACATCGGCCCGTCGGCGGCCAGGTTGGTGTACGCCCAGCCGCTGTCCCCTGCGTGCACGGCGTGCTCGCCCTTGAGCTGCAGCCTGTCCAGGTAGACCTGGTTGACGCCCAGGCCCTCGCTGATCTGCCGGGCGGCTCCGTGCGCGGGGCTCTCCAGGCTGCCCAGCGCGCCGCCGGGCAACTGCCACTTGCCGGGGCTGGAGCCGAACTCGCTCTGCCGCGTGAGCAGGTAGCGCGGCTCGCCGTGCTGGTCGATGCCCCGGATCAGCACGCCTGCCGCGCCGTACTTGCCCCACTGACCCCCGCTCGCGTGACCGTCGCCCGACTTGCCGGGGTTCTCCAGGATCCGGAACGGTCCCTGCGGCTTGGCGCCGGCGGGTGGGACGCCCTCGCCCGCGTGGGAGGCGGCCGGCCCGTCCCCGGTCCGCGCGTCGTTGAGGAGGGCGTCGAAGTTGTGCCCGCTACCGAAGGACGGGTCCTGCTTGGCGCCCGCGCCGGCCAGCGTGGTGTTCTCCGGGAAGTGCCCGGAAGGAAGCCCCGCCGAACCGTCCCCGTAGTACGAGGAGGTGTACGACGACGAGGAGATGTCGTCCAGGGAGGAGGCGTGCGAGGAGTTGTACGAAGAGGACGAGTGCGACGACGAGTGGGACTGGTACTCGTAGGACTGGTACAGGCCGCCCATCCACTCGGGAGGAGGCGTGGCGGCCGAACCGGAGTGCGCGCCGGGCTTCACCCCGGAGTCCACGCCGGACTTCACACCGGAGTTCACCGGCGGGCCGGCGTCGGGCTTGACGTGCGCTCCCGGGCTCCAGCTCGCCCAGTGCGCGTCCGCGCCGCCCACCACGCCGGAGGTGAAGCTCTTGAGCAGCCTCTCCAGGTCGAACGGCTGCCCGCCGGCGTACTGCGCGATCCCGTCCGTGGCCATGCTGGCCAGGCCCGAACGGCCCATCAGCCCGAGCATCGACCGGGCGGGCAGGATCCCGGTGAAGCCCGTCAGGAAGGCGCCCAGGAGGGCGCCCGTGCCGGCGGACGTCCAGACCTGCTCCCAGTCGATGTGATCGCGCCGGGACTGCGTGGCCTGCACCCCGAAGTCCATGCCGCCCATCAGGCCGCCGAACAGCCCGATGTTGATCAGCAGCCGCTTGCCGAGCTGGCCGATGACCAGCCGGGTCAGCTGGATGCGGGAGCCGGCCACGGCCATGGCGGCCGGTCCCCAGGGGCCGGCCGCCGCCGCCAGCAGCCAGATGAGCTGCAGGATCAGGAACCAGACCGAGACCTCGATCATCCGTTTGGTGTACTGGACCTGGACGCCGAGATCGTTGTAGTGGAGGGCGGCCGTGACGAGCTCCTTGATGAGCTCGGCCAGCAGCTGATCGGGCCCCTCCTGGACGTGCTTGAGGAACTCCCGCAGCGCGTCGCCGTCCCAGTCGTCGCCCAGCCCGGTGTAGACCGCCACGCCCCGCGCCTCCAGCACGCCCTTCGCGGTGGCCACGCACGCGTCGGCGAGCCGGAAACAGCCGTCCTCGTCGCCTTCGGGCCAGTCCATGCCGACGGCGTAGCCGATGAAGGGCTTCGCCCAGTCAGGGACGAGGAAACCGTCGAACCCCAACGAAGCTCACACCCCCGGCGGCATCGGCATGGACGGGTCGTCGCCCGGCGGCGGCATGTCCCCGCGCGGCGCGTCCGCGGGAGGCGGGACGTCGGTCTGCGGGGGGACCCCCCCGGGCGGAGCGTCCGCGGGAGGCGGGACCTGGCCGTCGAGCGGCGGATACCCAGCGTTCCCGCCGTCCGGGTCCGGATACCGGTAGTCCTCGCCGCCGGGGTCGCCGTAGCCTTCGGCGTCCTCGTAGTTCCTCGCGTTGTCCCGGAGGCCGTCCCGCACGTCCTCCACCGCCTGGATGTAGGCGTCGAAGGCGGTGAAGATGCCGTCCTCGATCCTGTACCGGTTCTTCTCCAGCTCGATGCCGTACTGGTCGTCGCCCAGCGGGTTGCCCTCGCGGTAGAAGACGGTGCCCAACGCGGTGCGCAGGTCCCACAGGGCGTCGGCGCTGGAGTCGGCCTGCGCCGAACGCTGCCGCAGGCCGCTGAAGACCGCCTTGTATCCCTGGCCGCGGGCGTCACTCATGCGCCGCGCCGTCCTCCGGCGCAAGCCGCACGGGCTTCGGCAGGAACGACTCGATGCCCGCCCCCTCGCCCAGCACCTCCTCCAGAGGCAGCCCCTTCGGCATGAACGGCGTCATGAGCTCCTTCGTCCGGCCGGCCACCTGCTCGGTGGCGGCGCCGATCTGCTCCATGATCGAGCGGGCCAGCTGCGACGGCGCGAGCTTGCGGTACACCCGGGGGTCCAGCGCGATGTCCTGCACCTGACCGCGCGGCCCCACCGTCACGCTGACCAGGCCGTCGCGGCTCTCCGCGGTCGCCACCAGCTCCGACAACTTGCCGTACGCCGTGCGCAGCTCGCGGGCCTGCCGGTTGTACTCCTTGGCCAACGCTTCGACGGTCAGCCCGAACTCGTCGCTCAAACGGCGTACCTCTCGTACCGGCGGCCGATTCCTGCCACAGCTGTAAGGTGGAGGCCTACCGTACTAAATCTCTTTACGGACGGAAAACGAGCAGTTCAGGGCATCCGAAACCCGTCCGCCGACGGGCCGACGGGCCGCGGAACGGTCGTCAATCGCCCTCGTACGGGCCGGTCCACACCTCCGTGACGGGACCGTCCGGCAGCGCGACCTCCAGCCGCCGGCACCACGGCCCCGGCGGCGTCCACCCCCAGGCCGGTTCGAAGCCGATGCTCAACCGGCGGGCCGAGCGCGGGACCACCCCGCCGAGGTAGCGGCTCCCGTGCGCGGCCCTGCCGCCCTTCCCGTCGAAGCCGCCGATGTTGTCGCCGGAGTACTCGGTGCCGAGGTCGTCCTCGGCGGACAGCCTCCAGTACCAGAACGGCCCCTTGCCGTCCGTCTCCTCATCCCGCACCCCCGGGACGAACTCGTAGTGCAGCACCCCGCCGACCTCCGACAGCTCCAGCCCGCGGGCCACCACGTCGGTGGCCGTACGCGGCGGGATGCTGATCACCGGCCCAGCATCGGGCATGATCGACGAGCCCGCCAGTCAGCGATCGCGAGGGGCCGTGTGCGCGAGGACGGCGGCGGCCAGCTCCTCGTGCACCTCCGGCGGCAGCGTGTGCCCCATGCCCTCCACGATCATCAACCGGGCCCCCGGCACCTCCTCGGCGATGAGCACGCCATGACCCGGCTTGGCCACCTCGTGCGTGCCCTCGATCACCAGCGTCGGCGCCTTGACCTGGTGCAGCACGCCCACCGGCTCGAAATCCGGCTTGGCGCCCGCCGCCAGCCGGTGGTTGACCGTCGCCGACAGGTCGCGCGCCCGGTCGTAGATGCGCTCCTGCAACCGGCGCGCCGCGTCCTCGTCGAACGGCAGCCCGGTCCCGTGCAGCAGGCGCTGCTCGGCGATCATGCCCTCGATCGCCTCCCGCCGGTCCCGCGGCGCCGGCGCCGCGATCAGGGCCTGGTAGAAGGCCACGAACTCCGGCGCGGGCACCGGCAGGCTGCCCTCCGGCTGCGGCTGCCCCAGCAGCGCCCGCATGATGACCTGCCCCTCGCCCCCGCCCAGCGGCGAGGAGCCGATGACCGTCAGGGAGCGCACCCGCTCCGGCCGCTCCACCGCGACGAACTGCCCCAGCAGCCCGCCCGCCGAGTGACAGACCAGATGCGCGCTGTCCAGGCCGTGCGCGTCCATCACCCGGTAGACGTCGTCCTTGATGTCGTCCCACGTGTACGGGTGCGCCGCGAAGTCGACCGTGTCCGACATGCCGGTGTCACGGTGGTCGTACCGGACCACCCGGCGGCCGCCCGCGGTCAGCAGCCCGACGAACTCGTCCGGCCACAGGACGCCCTGCGACATCGAACCCATGATCAACAGGATCGGCTCGTCGGTGGCGGCGCCGAACTCTTCACTCCAGATGTTCACGTTTTGCATGCCTCACAGCTTGCCCGGCCCGGCCACGGGCGCCTTCTGTAGAACTACTAGCCGCGCCAGATCCGTACGGGAGCCGATGCCCAGCTTCGGATAGATCTTGTACAGGTGGTACTCGACCGTCCGCGGGCTCAGGAAGAGCTGGGCGGCGATCTGCTTGCTCGACAACCCGTCGGCGACCAGGCCCGCGATGCGCAACTCCTGCGGGGTCAGCGCGTCGAGCACGGCCGCGGCCGGCGCCTGCCCGCTCTCGCCCGCCGCCCGCAGCTCCTCCTGCGCGCGCCGCGCCCACGGCCGCGCGCCCGCCCGTTCGAACGTCTCCCACGCCATCCGCAGATGCGCCCGCGCCTCGCCAGGACGTTGCCCGCGGCGCAACCGCTCGCCCAGCAGCAGGGCCGTCCTGGCCGCCTCGAAGGGGTTGGTGTGCAGCCGCAGCGCCTCGTCGAAGGCGTCCTCGCGCGATTCGGCCAGGCCCCGGCAGCGTGCCAGCAACGCGCGTGACTCCGGCGTCGCCGCGTGCCGCGACCAGCGTTCGTACGTCTCCAGCGCCGCCCGCGCGCCCGCCTCGTCGCCCGCTCCGACGGCGGCCTCGACGCGGTCGGGGGTCGTCCGCCAGACGACCGCCGGATGCCCGGTGCCCGGTCCGGCCGCGGCGATGGCCGCGAACCGGTCGCGTGCCGCCGCGTACCGGCCCAGGCACAGGTCGAGCATCGCCCGCGCGTACGCCGCCACCCCCGCGCGCAGCCCCACCCGGTGGGGGACGGCGATGGCCAGCGCCGCGCGGGCCTGCCGCTCGCAGTCCTCCTCCTCGCCGCGCAGCGCCGCCACCACGGCCAGGTTGGCCAGGTGCGCGGCCACCGTGTTCTCGTAGCCGGCCTCGCGGGCCAGCTCCAGGCCCTCCTCCGAGAGGGCCTGGCTGCGCGCCAGCCGCCCGGCCAGGCGTTCGGCGGTCGCCACGAACTCCAGCACGACCGGCAGCTGGCCCGCCATCCCCGACACCCTGGCCACCTGCCCGGCCCGGTCGCTCAGCTCGGCGGCCAGGTCCGTCTCGCCGAGCTGGCTGGCCGCGGCCGCCGCCCACAGGTGGCCCGCCGGGTCCTCCAGCTCACCGGCCCGCGCCAGCGCCCGGCGCAGCAGACCGGGCCCGGCGGCGTCGCCGCCCAGGGTCAGGCCGATGCCGGCCACCGTGTCCCGCAGGAAACCCTCCGGATGCGCGGCGGCCCGCCGGCCGAGCTCGACGATCATCGCGGTGTCGCCGACGTACGCGGCCGCCTCGGAGGCGTCGGCCAGCATGTCCAGGCTCTCGCCCGCCGCCAGGATCCGCACGGCCTCGGCGGCGTTGCCCGAGTTCAGCTCGAACCGGCCGCGGAGCTGGGCGATCTCCATGGTCACGGCGACGTCGCCGCCGGCCCGTTCGCGCGCCTCGGCCAGCAGCGACTCCGCCAGCCCCGGACGGCCGCCGAGCCAGGCCGCTACGGCGGCGTCCTTCAGCCGGACGGCCCGTGCGCGTGGCTCGGGGGTCAGCTCGGCGGCTCTGGCCAGGGCGGTGGCGGCGGCGCCGTACCCGCCGCGGTCGCGGGCCCGTCCGGCGGCGGCCACCAGGGCGGCGGCGACCTCCTCGTCCTGGCCCAGGGCGGCCCCGGCCAGGTGCCAGGCGCGGCGGTCGTCCGCGGTCAGCTCCGCCAGGACGGCGTGCACCCGGCGCACCTCGGCCGCAGCGGCCGCCTCGTGCACCGCCGAACGGATCAGCGGGTGGCGGAAGCGCACGCCGGTGCCCGACACCTCCACCAGCCCACCCTCCTCCAGCTCGGCCAGCGCCACCCGCCCGGCCTCCGCCGTCACCTCGGCCCCCGCCTCCGCGGAAGCCCCCGCCTCCGCGGAGGCCGGCGCCGCGCGTTCGGCGAGCAGCCGGGCGGTGGCGCGCAGGGCCACGTCGAGGTCGCCCTCCACGGCGGCGACCAGGGCGGCCAGCCGGGCGGCGGCGGACAACGCGGCCACCCGGTCGCCGAACAGCCGGGCGCCCCCGGGCAGCGGGTCGGGCAGCGGTTCGCGTCCGGCGAGCTGGGCGGGCGTCAGGCGGGCGGCGATCTCGCGCAGGGCGAGCGGGTTCGCGCCGGTCAGCGTGACGAGCTCGCGCCGCACCTGGACGGGCAGCGCGCCGTGGCGGGACTCCAGCAGCTCGTCGGCGGCGGTCTCGGCCAGGCCGCGCACCTCCACCGTCAGCGGCACGCCCTTGACCGCGGCGTCCCCGCGTACGGCGAGCAGCATCGCGATGCGTTCCGTGGAGAGCCGCCTGGCGGCGAACAGCAGCGCGTCGGCCGAGGCCCGGTCGACCCACTGGAAGTCGTCCACCACGCAGACCAGCCCGTCCGGCGCGGCGGCCTCGACCAGCAGCGAGAGCACGCCGGCCGCCAGCAGGAACCGGTCACCGGCGCCCCCGGCCGCCAGCCCCAGGGCCGCGCGGACGGCGAGGCGCTGCGGCTCGGGCAGCGCGTCGAGCGTGTCGGGCGAGCCGGTCACCGGCCACAGAAGCTGGTGCAGCGCCGCGAACGCCAGGTCGGACTCCGACTCGACGCCGGTGAGCCGCAACACCCGCATCGCGCCGCCGCGCGCGGCCGCCGCGTCGAGCAGGGCCGTCTTGCCCGCCCCCGCCTCGCCGCGCAACACCACCGCGCCGCCGGCGCCGTCGCGGGCGCGCGCGATCACCTCGTCGAGAACGCTGATTTCCGCAGATCTGCCGTAGAGCACAAGCCCCTACTGTAGGCGCGCGGCCCGGCCCGGCGAGCCCCGGCGGCCGTCCCTACGAGGGCAGCCACGCAGGCCACCAGGGCAGGACGCAGTCGTCAGGGGTGCCTTGGGTGGCCAGGTCGTACAGGGTCAGCGCGACCGGCCCGGCGACCGTGACGGCGAGGGCGAGCACCGTCAGGAGCAGCTGCGGCCACAGCCGCCCGGCCACCCACGGCAACCGCGCGAGCAACTGGACGGGCAAGGAGAGCAGCGCCGACCCGGCCCAGCGGACGTCCCCGGCCCTGGTCGTGGGCCTGCTCCGATCGGTCACGCCGACATCGAAGCAGACCGGTGTGCGGCCGATGCGCACCCGAGGTGAAGATCCGGTGCAGGGACACGATCACCTCGGCCACACTGGTCCCATGGAGTACGTCGGACGGGTGCCCGCGCCGCCGCTCGACCGGTTCATCGACGACATCTACTGCCTGACCGGGGTGCCGCGGCACCGGCTGATGAACGTCCCGCCGATGCCGTCGGGGCACCTGTTCGTCAACCTGGGCGACCCCGCCCGCCTGTGGGACTCCGACCCTTCCGTGCCACCGGCGGTGTTCGCCGACGGCTGGTTCATGGGGATGTGGACCAGGCGGTTCTGCTACGAGTACCCCGAGCGGGTGCGGCTGGTCGGGGTGCACTTCAAGCCGTGGGGGATGTCGCCGTTCGTCGGTGTGCCGGCGGGCGAGCTGCGCGACCGATGGGTGCCGGCCGACGCCCTCTGGCAGCGGTCCCTGGACCGGATCCGCGACCGGGCCGGCGAGCTCACCTCGGCCGCCGGCGTCCTGCGGGTGGTGGAGGAGGAGCTGCGGGCGCGGTTCGCGGGGACGGCCTCGCGCAACCTCGACCTGGTCCGGCACGCGGGTGGGCGCCTGGCGGCCACGTACGGCGCGGTCCCGGTCGGCGCGCTGGCCGACGACGCCGGGGTGAGCGGCAACCACCTGGCCGCCCAGTTCAAGTCCCATGTCGGCGTCACCCCCAAGCGGGTGGCCCGGATCTACCGATTCGCCCGGCTGATCCTGTCCGTGGACGCGCTGCGCCCGGTCGACTTGCCGGCGCTCGCCCACACGGCGGGCTACTTCGACCAGGCCCACTTCAGCAGGGAGTTCAAGGACTTCACCGGCCACACCCCGACCGAGTACCTGGCCCTGCGGCGCCGGTTCCCGGCCGAGCCGGGCTTCCCGCCGGACGACGGCCCGATGCCCGCCGATTGATTTTCTACAAGCCCGGCAGCCCTCCGGGGCGGCAGGATCACAGGCGAGCTTCTGACGAGGACCGAGGAGACCCTGTGGGCGCAGTGATCATGAACAGCGCGGTGTCGGTGGACGGCTTCATCGCCGAGGGCAACGACGACGTCGGCCCCCTGCACGACTGGTACTGGAACGGCGACACCCCGATCACGCCGGGCGACGACCAGGACTACGACCATTCCGGCGCCGGCGGCCGCTTCAGGGTCTCCAAGGCGTCGGCGGAGTACGTCCGGCCGATCTGGGAGTCGGTCGGCGTGATCATCATGGGCCGCACCCTGTTCGACCTGGTGAACGGCTGGGAAGGGCGGCCGCCCGCGGGTGACCATGTGGTCGTGGTGTCCCACCGGCCCAAGCCCGAGGGCTGGCACCCCGAGGCGTCCTACCATTTCGCCGCCGACGTGACGGCCGCGGTCGCCCGGGCCCAGGAGCTCGCCGGGGACCGGGTCGTCAGCGTGAACGCCGGCGACGTCGGCGGCCAGCTGCTCGCGGCGGGTCTGGTGGACGAGGTGGCGATGGACGTCGTGCCGGTGGTGTTCGGCTCGGGCAAGCCCTACTTCGGCCGCGTCGCCGGGCAGCACCTCCTGGCGGACCCCCACATGGTCGTCCAGGGGGAAGGGGTGCTGCACCTGCGGTACAAGGTGAGCCGCTAGTCGCGGCCGATGATCCGCGCGAGGTCCCGGCGGAACGCCGACCCGTCCAGCGACGGGTGGCTCATCCGCCGGTCGGCCAGGATCTGCTCGACGTGGTCGAAGCAGAGGGCGTAGCCACGCATGATCGTGTACGCCTCGGTGGAGCGTTTCTGCTGCAGGCAGGCCAGGCAGTAGAGGGTCATGTCCCGACGGTAGCCAACGAAGGCGGGCATGGGCGCGGCCGGTGCACGGAAGCTAGCCTGGCGCCGTGAGCTCCGTTCTGCCGTGGTGCGTGCTCGTCGGCGTGGCCCTCCTGTACGGCGCGGCCGTCCGCAGCACCGCCGGGATCACGATCACGGTCGCCGCGGCCCTGGTGACGGCGGCGACGGTCGTCGCGGCGGCCCGCGGATGGCCGCCGCGGGCGCTGGCGGGCGTGGCGCTGCTGGCGGGCGGCGTGGGCGCGGTCGTCTGGGCGTTCGGGCGGGCGCACCGGCGGGGCCGGACGCGGCGGGCCGCCCTGGCCGCGCACCGGGCGGCGCGCTCGCAGGCGGCCGCGGCCGTGGCGGACGCCGTGCGCCTGAGGATGGCCGCCGAGCTGCACGACACCGCCGCCCACCGCCTCACCGGCATCGCGGTGGCCGCGGCGTCCGCGCTGCACGTGGCCGATCCGGCGATGCGGGAGTCCGCCCTGCGCCACGCCGGTGACGCCGCCCGGCTGGCCCGCGCGGAACTGGCGGGCGCGCGGGACGCCGTCTGCGACCTGCCGGCGATCGACGCCCTGGTCGCCGGCTGGCCCGTGGCCGGCGCGGACCCCGGCCGGGTCGGCTACCGCAGGACGGCCGCCGCCGCGCCGCCCGAGGTCGCGGCGGCCGCCTACCGGGTGGTCCGGGAGGGCCTCACCAACGCCGCACGGTACGCGGGCGGAGCCCGGCTGGACGTCGCCGTCCTCGCCGAACCTGGCCGGCTGACCGTCGAGGTGCGCGACACCGGAGGCACGCGCGAGCACGACGACCTGGGCACCGGCCACGGCCTGTCCGGGCTGGCCACGACCGTGGCGGCCGGCGGCGGCACGCTCACGACGGGCCCGGACGCCGGCGGCTGGACCGTCCGGGCCGCCTTCCCCGCCCCCGCCGGGCCGCCCCCGTTCCGGCGGGCGTGGTGGCGCGGGCGGCGGGCGTGGGACGCGGCGCTGGCCGGGCTCGCCATCGCGTTGACGATGGGGGCCGGCCTGCTGCCCGGGGGCACGCCGGCGCCGCGGGAGTTCCTCGTGCTCGGCCCCCTCTTCGTCCTGCACGCCCTGCCCCTGTGGTGGCGAGTGCGGCGGCCCGCGTGGAGCCTCGCCGCGATGCTGTCGATTCATCCGGTGGCGATGGCGGGCCTGACCCCGACCCCCGCGGGCGACCTGTTCCTCTGGGCGTGGTGGGTGGAGCTGGCCCAGCTCTACGCCTTCGGCGCCCATCACCCCAGACGCCGGGGTGTGCTCGCGGTCCTCGCCGTCGGCCTGGTGGGCGGCCTCGCGCTGGCCCTCGGACCGGGCATCACCGGCGACCGGACGGCCGCGTGGGCGGTGCTCGCGACGGCCGTGGCGCTCCTGTCGGCTCCGGCGTGGGCGGCGGGCGTCCTGGTCGCGCGGGCGCGGGCGCGCCGTCGGGCGGCCGCGACGGCCGAACGCGACCTGCTGGCCGGCCGGCTGGCGGACGTGGCGCGCGGCGAACGCGAACGGATCGTCGAGGGGCTGCGCCGCACGGCGGCCCGGCACGCGGACGCGGTGGTCACGGCGGCCGGCAAGGGCGATCTGGCGGCGGTGCGCGACGCCGCCCGCGCCGGGATCGACACGCTCCGGCGGCTGCTGGACGAGCTGCGCCGCCCCGCCGGAGCCGACGGCCCGCCGCCGACCCTCGCCGGGATGGAGGTGCTGGCCGCCCGGCGGCAGGCGGGCGTGCGCCATGTCGGCGACCCGGACGGCCTGGCCCCCGAGCTGGAGGTGGGCGTGTTCAGGGCCGTCGAGGAACTGGCCGGGGACCGGATCACCGTGTCCTACCTGCCCGACGGCGTGCTCGTCGAGGGGACGGCGGCCCGGCGCGCCCACCGGAGGCTGCACACCCTGGCCGACGGGTACGGCGGGACGCTCGCCACCGGCGGCCCGGACGACGTGCGGGTATGGTTGCCCGGATGATCAGGGTGATCGTCGTCGACGACCAGGCGGTGGTCCGGGTCGGGATCGCCGCGGTGCTGGCCGCCGAACCCGACCTCGACGTGGTCGGGCAGGCCGCCGACGGTGAGTCCGCCGTGGCGCTCGCCGCCGAGCTGCGCCCCGACGTGGCGCTCATGGACGTCAGGATGCCCGGCCTCGACGGGCTCGCCGCCACCGCCCGGATCACCGCCGGCACGCCGGGCACGCGGATCGTCGTGCTGACCACGTTCGGCCTGGAGGAGTACGTGTTCGGCGCGCTGCGCGCGGGCGCGTCCGGGTTCCTGCTCAAGGACGCCGAGCCCGCCCGGGTCGTGGACGCGGTGCGGGTGATCGCGCGCGGCGACGCGCTGCTCGACCCGGTGATCACCCGGCGGCTGCTCGAACGCTTCGCCGCGGCGGCCGACCCCGGCCCGCCCGCGCGGCCCGACGGGCTCACCGCCCGCGAGCGCGAGGTGCTCGGGCACGTCGCGCGCGGGCTGTCCAACGCCGAGATCGCCGCCGTCCTGGCGCTCAGCCCCGCCACGGTCAAGGACCACGTGGCGGCGATCCTGGCCAAGCTGGGCGTGCGCGACCGGCTGCACGCGACCATCCACGCCTACGAGTCCGGCCTGATCCGCCCCGGGGCCGGATGACCCCCGCCGCGCGGCGGGGGCACGGTTCGATCGCCGGCAGGAGGAGACGCGGCCCGCGCCTTCCTAACGTTGTGGCACATGAAACGTGTGTCAGGCGCGATCCTGCTGGTGGGCGCCGAGATCGCCGCGGTCGCCGCCGGGGCTCTGGTCTTCCTGCTCGTGGCGGCCGTGACGGCCGCCGTGCCGCTGTTCGCGGGGGCGGGGGTGCTCGCCGTCGCGGCCGTCACCTGGTTGCTCGGACGTCCCGCGCTCCGGCTGCTGGGGCTGCCCCGGCTGGTCCTCGCCTACGTGGTGGTGAACACCGTGGCGGTCACCGCCCTCGCCGGACTGGCGGCCTTCCGGCCCTTTCCCGTCCCGCCGCCGGCCGCGACGCCCGCCGGGGTCGCGTACTGGCAGCTCCCGACGGGCTCCCGGCTCGCCTACGTCAAGCTCGCCGGATCCGGCACGGCCGGCCGCCCACCCGTGATCTTCCTGCACGGCGGGCCGGGCACGCCCGGGGAGGGGCTGCCGGAGGGCAGCGAGGAACTGGCCGCCGCCGGGTTCGACGTCTACGCCTACGACCAGGTCGGCGCCGGCCGCTCGACCCGGCTGGCCGACCCGGCCGGGTACACGGTCGCCCGCCACGTCGCCGACCTGGAGGCCGTCCGGCAGGCCATCGGCGCCCCGAAGATCGTCCTGGTCGGCAGGTCGTGGGGCGGCACCCTGTCGGCCGCCTACCTCGCCGCCCACCCCGACCGGGTGGCCAAGGCCGTGCTCACCTCGCCGGGCGCGATCTGGGAGCCCGCCTTCCCCGGCGGCGTCGGCAGCCCGTGGGACGGCCTGCCCGCCCCCCTCCAGGCCCGCGCCGACGCGCTGACGAGCTCCCCGCGCATGCTGGTCCAGTCGCTGCTCGTGGGGGTGAACCCGGCCGCGGCGCGGGCGCTGGTGCCCGACGCCGAGGCCGACGCCCGGATGCGCGCGCTGCTGCTGGTGGCCAAGGACGCCACGGGCTGCGCGGACGCGAAACCCGCCCCCGTGCACGGGAACCTGCCCGGCTTCTACAGCAACCAGGTCACCGCCGAGGACGCCGCCGCCGTCGCCGACCCGCGGCCCGGGTTGCGCGGGGTACGGGTGCCGGTGCTCATCATGCGCGGGCAGTGCGACTACCTGAAGTGGGAGGTCACCTACGACTACCGGCGCACCCTGCCGGACTCGACCCTGGTGTACGTCCCCGGCGCCGGGCACTCGATCGCCAACGGCCGTCCCGACCTCTACCGCGGCCTGATCCGCGCCTTCCTCCTCGACCGCCCGCTCCCCGTCCCCGCCTACACCGGCACCACCGATCCCGCCCGGTCCTAGTAGTACTTTGTTAGGTCCCCTTGCAGATCGCGGCGATCGGTGAGTGGCTGTGATCCCCGGCGACCGGCTCCGCTGTCACGGCGGCCACGCCGACCTCGAACGCCTACTCGAAGTCGAGCTGGGCGGTCGGGTGTGCGGCGGTGATCCGGTCGCGGACCGGCCCTGGGAACAGGTTGCCGTACAAGTTGGCCACCGCCAGATCGGGGAGCGTGTCGAAATCCGCCGGCAGGTCGTTGAGCTGATTGAACCTCAGGTCGACGATCCGCAGCCGACGAAACGTCCCGATCCCGGCGAAGTGCTCGGGCTTGAGCTTGAGGCGCTTGGTGTTCCGCTGCCACCAGCTGATCCGGAGCTCCTCCAACCTGGGCAGCTCCATGGCGAACAGCTCCCGCAGGAAATCGTGCGACGGCAGGGGTGTGCTGGTGCGGCGGCTGTCTCCGCCGAAGCCGAGGACCCGCAGCGCGGGCAGGCGGCCGAGGTCGGGCAGCGGGTCGCGCAGCAGACCGAGGCTGTCGCCGAGGTCGAGCTCTTCGAGGCGGGTCAACCGCAGCAGGCTGTCGGGGACGGTGTCGAAGAAGTTGCCGCTCAGGTCGAGCCGGCGCAGGTTCGGGAAGGTGGTGACGGCCTCGGGGAAGGTCCGCAGGAAGTAATGGCTCCCGCCGGTCATGGACACCTCCTCGACGGCGGCCAGCCCGTGCGCGGAGTCGGGGAACACGACGTCGGTCCCGTCGGCGACCAGCTTGCGCAGCGCGACCAGGTCGCCGAAGGCGTCCGGCAGGACGAACCGCGTCACCTCCGGCAGGTCCCAATCCGACCCCGACTCCGTGTCGACGGAGGCGGACAGGTAGGAGATGTCGAGTTCCTCCAGAGCGGTGAGCCGGCCGATGGCGGCCGGCAGCGTGAACTCGACCGTGTCCAGGTCCGTGTCCCGGTTGCCGGCGACGCACAGCATCCGGAGCGCGGCCAGGTCGCCGATCGATTCCGGCAGGGCGGTCAGCTCGCAATTGCGCACCGACAGGTGCTCCAGCCGGGTGAGCGTCCCGAGCGCCTCGGGCAGCTCGCCGATCGGGTTGCCGTCCAGGATCAGGGTACGAAGCCACGGCATCCGGAGCACCTCGGCGGGAAACTCCTTGAGGTTGCGACCGGTCAGGTCGAGGTGCTCCACCCGGTCGGCCCGGGACCGGGACACGTCGGCTTCGGCCGACTCGGCCGCCGTCCGGGCTCCGGGCCGCAGGACCGGCAGCCCGGCCCGCAGCCGGTCCAGGAACGCATCGATGTCCAGACAGCGGTCCTCCGCGTCGACGACCTCGGGCACGAACGCCTCGACGATGCCCGGCCTGGTGTAGTCGGCGTTTTTGGCGTCGCCGAAGTTGTCCACCCAGCGCCCGCCGACGGCGTGCACGTCCATGGCGTGTCCGAAGTCGATCACCCAAGGGGTCTCGACGGTCCCGGTCCGTAGCCGGCCGTGGTTGTAACAGCCGTAGACGAGGTGCGTGAAGGCGCCGTCGTGGATGTAGATCTCGCAGTCGCCGGCCTCCAGGGTCTCGGCCTCGGTGCGACCGCCGACGTAGAGTCCGGGCTGGTCCTCATAGAGCGCGATCGGGCCGTTGACCGTCAGATCGCCGGTGATCACGATCAGCTCGACGTCGTCCTCGTCGTCCCCGCTTCGCAGGGCACTGACGGCGTCCAGGAAGTCCCCGTCGACCGCGAGATCGCCGTCGAAGAACAGCACGCTGTCATAGTCGGACGACTCTGCGTCACTCTCGAACGCGGCGGACAACGCGCCGCTCAGACGGGCGTCGGCGTCGGCATAGGACAGGGATGCGGGGGTGGCGGATATCGACATGGCGACGAGCATAGGTTCGCGCTGTGACAGCCCTACGGGAAAGTCCAGCGCCGTCGTGAGGCTGCCGGCCGCCGCGCGTCCCGGGATCCGTGATCTTAGGATGCGGGTGACTCAGGGCCTCGCCGGGCGGCGGGGCGGGAGGGAAGATCGCATGGAGCGGGACGAACGGCTGCGTCACAGCTCGTCATTCGGAGCCGCGGCGGCGGCGTACGCCGAGCACCGGCCGGACTACGCGCACGCCGCGGCGCGCTGGGCGCTGGAGGCGGCGCCGGGGCGGCGGGTGCTCGACCTCGGCGCCGGCACCGGCAAGCTGACCGCGACGCTGGTCGAGCTGGGCGTCGAGGTCGTCGCGGTCGAGCCCGACCCGGCGATGCTGGCCGAGCTGCGCCGCTCGCTGCCGGACGTCCGCGCCCTGCCGGGCAGCGCAGAGGCGATCCCGCTGCCGGCCGCGTCCGTCGACGCGGTGCTGGCCGGCAACGCGATGCACTGGTTCGACATGGCCGTCGCGGGGCCCGAGATCGCCAGGGTCTTGGCGCCCGGCGGCGTGCTGGCCGGCCTGTGGAACGTGCTCGACGACGGCGTCGACTGGGTGGCCGGGCTCGCGCGGGCCGGCGGCGGCGAGGCGGTCGGCCCGCGTGACACGCCCGCCGCCTGGCGCGCCGCGACGGCCGGGATGCACCTGCCCAGGTCGGGCGCGCCCGCCCGGTTCGGGACGCCGGAGCAGGCGCAGTTCCCGCACGGCCAGCGCCGCACCGCGGACTCCCTCGCCGAGACGCTCGCGACCAGGGCGGGCATGCTGGTCATGCCCGAACGGGAACGCGCGGACCGGCTCGGCCGGATCCGCGCCTACCTCGCCGGCCGGCCCGAGACCGCCGAGGGCGAGTTCACCCTGCCGATGCTGACCGCCGTGTTGCGCGTCCGGCGGTTGTGAGGGGCACGACCGGTCATACCGCGGCCGTGATGAGGTTTCACCTGCCGATCGATCCGAAGACAACGATCAAGCGGCCTCCCCTCGGACGGGTGACGGCCGGGAAGGCGGTGCCGCATGTCCGGAGCGCCGTTGTACGACACCATCGGAGCGGCCTACACCACGACGCGGCGCACCGACCCGCGCATCGCCGCGCGGATCTCGGCCGCGCTCGGCGACGCCGGGACCGTGCTGAACGTCGGCGCGGGCACCGGGTCCTACGAGCCGCCCGACCGTTACGTCCTGGCGGTGGAGCCGTCGGCGCTCATGCGCTCGCAGCGCCCCGCGGGGGCGGCGCCGTGCCTGGCGGGGTCCGCCGAGCGCCTGCCGTTCGACGACGGGTCCTTCGACGCCGCGATGGCCGTCTCCTCCGTCCACCACTGGCCGGACGTGCTCGCCGGCCTGCGCGAGATGCGGCGGGTCGCCCGGCGCGTGGTGGTGTTCACCCACGACACCAGCGACGCCGGCTGGCGCGACCGGTTCTGGCTCTCCCGCGACTACCTGCCCGAGGTGGCCGGCCTCGTGGCGGGCCGGCCCTCGGTGACCGAGCTGGCGGCGGCGATCGGGGCCCGGCTGGAACCGGTGCCCGTCCCGTGGGACTGCGCCGACGGCCTCTTCGAGGCCTTCTGGCGCCGGCCGGAGGCGTACCTGGAGGAGGACGTCCGTCGCGGGATGTCGGTCTGGGCCAGGCTGGGGCCGGACGTCGAGCGGCGCGCGGTGCGCGACCTGCGTGACGACCTCGCCTCCGGCCGGTGGGCCGGACGCAACGGGGACCTGCTCGATCTCGACGAGGCGGAGCTGGGCCTCCGCCTGCTGATCGCGTAGCCCGGATCCGGCCGACGCGGAACGCATGAAGGGTCTTCATGCGTTGTCGTCGCCGTGGACGATCTCACCCCCGCGGAACTCCGCGTCCTGGTCGCCGTCGACGGCGAGGGCAGCGTCACGGCGGCCGGCGTACGGCTGGGGCTGACCCAGTCGGCCGTCTCGCACGCCCTGCGCGCCGCCGAGCGGAAGATGGGAGCCGTGCTGTTCCAGCGGGGCCGCGCCGGCGCGCGGGCCACCGCGGCGGGGCAGGCCGCGGTCGGGCACGCCCGGCACATCCTGCGGCTCATGGACGTCATGCGGGCCGACACGCGCACCGCCGCCCGCGGCGAGGCCATCGGGACCATCCGGCTGGCCGCCTTCCGCAGCGCCGCCTTCCACCTGCTGCCGCGCGTGCTGGTCCGGTTCGGGCAGCGGCACCCCAAGGTCACCGTGGACGTGCGCATCGTGCCGGACCTGGGCAGGGGCATCGCCGGCGAGGTGGCCGACGGCCGGGCCGACGTGGGCGTCCTCACCCTGCCGATGTACGTGGACGGCCTGGTCTGCAAGGAGCTGTACGAGGAGCCGTACGTGCTGGCCCATCCGCTGGGGCATCCGGACCCGCGGTCGCTCCCCATGATCGACTGGCACGAGAACTGCTCGGGCGAGACCCGCCGCTGGCTGGCCGCGCAGGAGTGGATCCCGCCCGGCGACATCACGGTCGAGGACGACGGCGTCGTCATGTCGATGGTCGGGCACGGGCTCGGCGCGGCGATCGTGCCCCGCCTGTCCACGGTGGACGCCCCGGCCAAGGTCGCCATGGCCGAACTCGGCGAGGGCGCCCCCCGCCGCCGGGTGGGCTACGTGACCACCCGCGAGCTGGCCGGCTCCGCGCTGATCCGCGACCTCCTCGGCGAGCTGCGCACCCTCCGCCCGCCCGCGGGCCCGATGGCGGCCACCCATCCATGAGCCGCTGCTGACGACCGTTTGGCCGTGCGCTGCCCTGCTCTGGGTACGGTCCCTGGCATGGAAGAGGTGCCGCCGCCGACGGACGACATCGTGCACCGGCTGCTCGGCGCGGCCAACGCGCACGACGTCGAGGCGGTGTCGCGGTGTTACGCGCCGGACGCGGTCGTGGTGAGCCCCGAGATGGAGGCGGGCGACCCTGAGGAGATCGCCTCCTATTTCACCCAGATCTGGGATGGCTTTCCCGACCTGCACTTCACGCTGTGGGACACCGTCGCCCTGGGGGACACGATCGCCACCGAGCTGACGGCGACCGGGACGCACGCCGGCCCCTACCTGACGGTCGGGGGCGAGGTGCTGGCCGCGACCGGCCGCCAGATCACCGTGCGGGCCTGCTGGTTCTGGGACCTGCGCGACGGGCTCGTCGCCAGCCAGCGCCTCTACTACGACCAGCTGGAGATCTACGCGCAGATCGGCCTGTGCCTGCCGCTGTCCTTCGAGCCCCCGGACACCGGGGAGGCCGGGGACACCGCGGCCCCGGGGTGACTCGCCCGACAACGGCGCAGGCCCTCACGGCCTGACGCGGCTGTGAGGGCCCGGGCGCGTGCGGTCGCGCGTCAGCCGGAGTGGTGACCGCCCACCTGGCGGGCCTGCTCGCGGGCCTGGTCGGCGGTGGCGGCGGCCGCCTCCGACGCGCTGTCCTTGACCTGCTGGACGGCCTGCCCCGCCAGCTCCTTGGCGTCCTGGCCGAGCTGCTGCGCCGACTCGCGGCCGGCTTCCACGACCGGTTCCAGCACGTCGCCGACCTGCTCGCGGAGCTGGCCGACGGCCTGCTCCTCCGCCTCGGTGGCGGGGATGAGCGTGGCGGCCAGCAGACCGGCGCCGAAGGCGATCAGGCCGGCCGCCAGGGGGTTGCCCTGGGTGCCCCGCCTGGCCTGCTCCGGCGCGGCCCGGACGGTCTCGGCCGCCACGTGGGCGCCGTGCCGCACGGTGCCGGCCGCCTGGTGGGCGCCCTCCCGCACCGCCTGACCGGCCTGGTGCGCCCCCTCGCTCACCGACCCGGCGGTGGCGGCGACGCCGTGCCGCGTCCGGTCGGCGGCATGGGACGCCGTGTGGGACACGCCATGGGAGGGGGTTCCCATCACCCGCTCCCGCCACGATCGTGCCGCCTCCCGCACCCGTTCGGTACGGCGGCGCGCGATCCGCGCCGGGCTCGTCCGGTCGGCCAGCCGGTCCACGTCGGCCGCGAGTTCGGCCCTCGTGACGGCGATCTCGTTTCTCACTTCCTCAGGTCGCGTGCCCATTGCGCGTCCTCCTTGAGCGTCTCGATGGTCTGCTCGGGTCTCGGGTTGATCTCGCGCAGCCGGTTGCGGCCGTTGACGTACAGGACGCCGCCGATGGCCGCCCAGACGACCGCGAGAACGAGCGCGGCCCAGCCCAGGCCCATGACCTCGCCCAGGCCGAACATGACGGCCAGGGTCACCAGCAGCGCGATCATGTAGCCGGCGAAGCCGGCGCCGCCGAGCATCCCGGCCGCCTTGCCCGCCTTGGTGGCCTCCTGGCGGAGCTCGATCTTGGCCAGCTCCACCTCCTGGCGGAACAGTTTGGAGATGTCCTCGCCGATCTCGCCGACCAGCTGGCCGAGCGTCGGTTCCTCGGGTTGCGCGGTCATGGCAGGTCACTCCCGGTGCCGTAGGCGGGCGCCGCGGGGGCGGCGGGAGCGGCCGGTGGCGTGGTGAGCGGCGGCACCGGGCGGGTGTCGTCCTGCCCGAGTGGGTCGCCGAGCGGCCGGTGGAGCGGTTGCGGCGGCGCCGTGCCGGGCTGGGCGGCGCTCGGCAGGGTGGGGTCGGCGGGCGGCGCCGGGGTCGCGGGCTGGGACGCCGTCCCGGAGCTGTCGCCGGAGGCCTTGATGATGCGGCCCACCAGGAAACCGGCGGCCAGGGCGCCGGCCAGGAACGCGGCCGGGCGGCGGCGGGCGAAGCTCTGCACCTCGCTGACCACCCCGGTCAGGCCGTTCCTGTCGAGGTAGTCGGCCGCGCGCCGGCCCTGGTCGGCGGCCTGGCGTACGACGTTGGTCACCGGCGAGTCGGGCTTGGCCTGCTCGTGCATGGCCGCCAGGTCCTCCGACCACTCGCGCAGGCTCTGCGCGGCACGCCGGCTCTGCTGGTCGGACTGGGCGCGCACCCGGTCGCGCAGCTCGTCGACGGCGCGGCGGGTCTGCGCCCTGGCCTCGCCGGCCACCTGGACGGTGGCGTCCCTGGCGGTCCCGGCGACCTCCTGCGCGGCGGCCTTGCCTTGATGGAGCGTTCCCTCCTGGCCGGGCGCCGGCCGTCCGGTCCCCGTCGGGTATTCACTCATGGGTGCCCTCCTCGTGGGATTGATGCCGCCTGCGGCTACCCGGACGGCCCCGGCCAAACCAAAAACACCCCAACGCAGGGCAAAGAGCGCCTAAAGGGGATCGGTGTCCTGCGCTGCTCCAGAAGCGCTCCAACCATGCTCGTCCCGGTCACGAACCGCCCTGAAGTGCGATTATTCGCGTGATGAGGCTGGGCATGGGTAGGGAGGCGCCACACCTGGTCAATCCGTTGTGGCCCTTCCTAAGGAACCGAGCATGAACGAGTCGCACCCGCTCAAGTCCGCCGTGGACAAGGTCGTCGGCGCCGTCACCGACCGTGACGCCGTGCAGCCGGCCGAGATCCCCGGCGTGCCGAACAGCCTGCCGCCCGAGCTTGAGGAGCCGACCGAGCCGCGGGAACCGCTGCCGCCCAAGCCGGACCAGACCGGGCCCGAGACCGTCTCGCCCACCGGGCAGCCCACCGGCGCCTCGCAGGACCAGATGGCACAGGCCGGCGAGTACCTGACCACCGCCCAGGGGGTGCGGCTGCGCGACACCGACCACTCGCTGAAGGCCGGGCCGCGCGGCCCGGTGCTGCTGCAGGACCACCACCTGCGCGAGAAGGTCATGCACTTCGACCACGAGCGCATCCCCGAGCGGGTGGTGCACGCCCGCGGCGCCGCCGCCCACGGCGTCTTCCAGGCGTACGGCACCGCCTCGAACATCACCAAGGCGGCCTTCCTCGCCGAGGGCGTCAAGACCGACGTCTTCGTCCGCTTCTCCACCGTGCTCGGCTCGCGCGGCTCGGCCGACACCGTCCGCGACACGCGCGGCTTCGCCACCAAGTTCTACACCGCCGAGGGCGTGTTCGACCTGGTCGGCAACAACATCCCGGTCTTCTTCATCCAGGACGGCATCAAGTTCCCCGACGTCATCCACGCCGGCAAGCCGCATCCCGACCGGGAGATCCCGCAGGCGCAGAGCGCGCACGACACGTTCTGGGACTTCGTCTCCCTGCACACCGAGGCCACCTTCCACACGATGTGGAACATGTCCGACCGCGGCATCCCGCGCTCGTTCCGCATGATGGAAGGCTTCGGCGTGCACACCTTCCGCCTGGTCAACGCGGCGGGGGAGACGACGCTGGCCAAGTGGCACTGGAAGCCCAAGCTCGGCGTGCACTCCCTGACCTGGGAGGAGGCCCAGATCGCCGGCGGCGTCGACCCCGACTTCCACCGGCGCGACCTCGCCGACGCCATCGAGGCCGGCGCGCACCCGCAGTGGGAGCTGGGCATCCAGGTCTTCCCGGACACGCCCGAGCAGATGTTCGAGGGCATCGACCTGCTGGACCCGACGAAGATCGTGCCCGAGGAACTGGCCCCCGTCCATCCGGTCGGCCTGATGACGCTCAACGCCAACCCGTCGAACTTCTTCGCCGAGACCGAGCAGGTCGCCTTCCACGTCGGGCACCTCGTGCCGGGCATCGACATCACCGACGACCCGCTGCTGGCGGCGCGGCTGTTCTCCTACCTCGACACGCAGATCACCCGCCTGGGCGGCCCGAACTTCGCGCAGATCCCCATCAACCGGCCGCACGCGCCGGTCAATGACATGCTGCGTGACGGCTTCCACCAGACGGCCGTCCATCGCGGGGTGGCGCCGTACCGGCCGAACTCCCTGGACGGCGGCTGCCCCTTCCAGGCCGGGGCCGGGGCCGGGCAGGGCGCCTACGTCGAGGTGCCGCTGGAGGTCGCCGGACGCAAGGTGCGCGAGGCGCCCGCGACCTTCTCCGACCACTACAGCCAGCCGCGGCTGTTCTGGCTGAGCCTGTCCCCGGTCGAGCGCGAGCACCTCATCAGCGCCTACACCTTCGAGCTGGGCAAGTGTTACGAGCAGGCGGTCAAGGAGCGCCAGCTCCGGGTGCTGGCCAACATCGACCCGGTCCTGTGCCGGCAGGTCGCCGACGGCCTCGGGCTGCCCGCGCCGGAGCCCACCGTGCCGCTCGCCGACCCGGCGCCGAGCCCGGCGCTGTCGCAGGTCGGCCGGCAGTGGCCGCTGGACGGCCGGATCATCGGCATCGTCGCGGACGAGACCAGCGACCTCGGCGTCGTGGGCGCCGTCCGCCAGGCCGTGCTCGACGGCGGGATGACGCCGCTCGTCATCGCGCCCAAGGGCGGCAAACTGGGCGGCACGCTGGCCGTCCAGCGCACCTTCGCCACGGCCCGCTCGGTCGAGTTCGACGCCGTGCTGCTGGCCGGGGCGCCGGCGCCGGGCGACGACGCGTACGGCGCCCGCGACGCCAAGGCCGGCGACGGCGGCACCCCGGTCGACCCGCGCGTGCTGCTCCTGGTCGGCGAGGCGTACCGGCACGCCAAGGCGGTGGGCGGCTGGGGCGCGGCCGCGCAGGCGCTGCAGGCCGCGGGGATCCCGGCGCAGGCGCCGGGCGTCGTCACCGGGCAGGACGGCGAGGGCGTGCTCCGCGACGTGCTGGCCCTGCTGCCCCTGCACCGGGTCTGGGACCGCTTCCGCGTCCACCCCGACGTGGCCTGAGCCGGCAGAACGGCCCTCCGCCACCTCTCCATTCGCGCGCCGCGACGCCATGTCGCGGCGCGCGACGCGTGTTCCGGCCGCCCCTGAGCGCGATGCCTCCACCCCGGCCGTGAAAGAAGATCGCCCCACCGGTGGAGTAAGGGGTGTGACTGCCCATTCGACGGCTCATCCGACGGTTCGGAACCGCACCGGCCCGCCGGCGGCGATCAGCGACGAGGCCCTGCTGGAACTCTCGCGCCGCCGCCCCGAGCGGTTCGGCGAGCTCTACGACCGGTACGTCGGCGAGATCCACGCCTACCTGGGCCGCCGGCTCGACCAGCAGGCCGCCGACGACCTGACCGCCGAGGTCTTCCTGGCCGCCCTCGGCTCCGACGACCGCGCGACCGTCGGCGCGGCGGCGCGGCTGCTGCTGTTCGCGCCGGTGACGAGCCGGACCAGGGCGGCCGCGTACCGGCTGCTCGCCTCCCTGCCCGGGGTCACCGCCGCCGGGCCGGTGACCGACGTGCTGGGCCGCGCCGGTCAGGCGGTCGAGTACGACGCCGGCGAGTTCGCCCCGTCCGCCCTTCCCGGCGCGGCCAGGACCCGGTTGGTGATCGACCCGGTCTCCGGCAGCCCGCTTTCCGTCGAAACCCGTTCCGTCGCCGACGGCCTGCTCCTGACGTACGTCGCGATCAAGGACAGCCGCTGGGCGGACGTCAACCCCTTGAAGGAGAACCGATGAGCCACACCCATGCCCTCGCCGCCACCGCTCTGGTGCTGGCCGCCGGCCTCGCCGCCACCGCGGCCCCCGCCGCGGCCGACGCGCCCAAGGGGGCGTACTGGCGGGTCGAGTCGATCCGTACCAGCGTCCATCCCCGCACGGTCGGCAGCGGCTATCACGTGACCCAGCGCAGCGTCAGCACCCACTGGTCGTCGCCCGAGGGCAGGAGCTGGAACGGGTACCGCGACCTGGGCGCCAGGCCCGCGACCGCGAAGGACGAGGCGGCCTGGCGTGCCGACGGCTCGCCGTCGAGCTGGGCGTACCGGACGGAGGGCATGAAGATCCGCCTGTCCACCGGCCCCGGCAAGGGCACCCTCGTGGCCGAGAAGCGCCCGCCCGGCTTCCGGCTCGGCGACGGGAAGTACGTGAGCCTCCAGCAGCTGCAGTCCCTGCCCGCGGACGCCGAGGGGCTGCGGACGCGCCTGGCCGCCGACGTCGACGCCTGGATCGACAAGGCGTCGCAGGAGGCGAGGCCACGACCACCGACCCGAAGGCGCGCAAGCAGGACTGGCTGGACCAGCGCGACCGGTACGTCGCCGAGGAGGCCGTCACCCTGCTGTACGCGGTCCCGGCGCCGGACAAGGTCAGGGCCGCCGCGTACCAGGTGCTCAGGACCACCAAGGGCGTGGACGATCTCGGCGTCGCCAAGGACCCGCTCGGGCGCTCTGGCCGGAAGCTGGCGCTGCCGGACTCGGCAAGTCCGGCGTCACGACGATCACGGCGGCCTGGACCGACGACCGGCTCGCGGCCCCGCGGGTTCCCTAGCCGTCCTCCTCACCCGCGGGAAATCCAGGTGCGGTGCGCGGGCGGGATGGTGTGTGATCGGGAGATGACGATCGAGACGGGCAGGCCGGGGATCGACGGGCTCGGCGACGTGGTGCGGCTGCTGGGGGAGTGGCAGCACGACGGAGAGCCCGTGCAACTGCATCCGGGTGACGTGGGATGGTTCTGGCGGTTCGGCGCGCGGCGCACGGCGGAGGCCACCGTGACCTGGAGCCGGGCCGGGCAGATCGTCGCCGCCGGGCTGCTGGACGGCGCCGACCTGCTGCGGCTGGCGTTCGCGCCGGGGGCGTCGCAGGACGAGGAGCTGGCCCGGCGGGTGGCCGGCGACGTGTCGGTCCCCGGCCGCGGGGTGCTGCCCGAGGGGCCGGTGTACGTCGAGTCGCCGCCGGGCGCGCTGGTCCGGGAGCTGTTGCTGAAGGACGGCTGGGTGGCCGACGACCCGTGGACGGTGCTCGGGCGCGACCTCGGCGCACCCGTCCCGGATCCCGGCGTGCACGTCGAGGCGGTCGGGCCGGGGCAGGCGCACGAGTGGGCCGCGGTCCTGCGGGCGTCGTTCGACGGCTCGACCTTCACCGAGGAGCGCTGGCACGCGATGGCGGCGGGCGTCCCGTACACCGGCGCGCGGTGCCTGCTCGCCCGCGACGACCAGGGCGAGGCCGTGGCGGCCGTGGCGGTGTGGTCGGCCGGTGAGGGCAGGCCGGGGCTGATCGAGCCGATGGGGGTGCACCCGGCCCACCGGGGGCGCGGGCACGGCCGGGCGATCACGGTCGCCGCGGCGCGCGCGCTGCGGGAGGCGGGTTCGTCCAGCGTGCTGGTGTGCTGCCCGAGCTCCAACGCCGGTGCCGTCGCCACCTACCGGTCGGCCGGCCTCGAGCGGCTGGCGGAGAGACTCGACGTGTCCCGCCACCCCTCCTGAGGCGCCGGGTGGGGGTCAGGCGGTGTGCAGGGTGCGGAAGTGTTCCGGGTTCGCCGGGTCGCGGTCGGCGACCTGGATCGGGGGCCAGGCCCACTGCCAGACGCTGATGCCCGGCGCGCGGGAGAACCGGATCGGCCCCCGGGTGCCCTCGACCGCGACCTGCGGCCAGGATCCGGCGACGGCCGCCCGGTCCACCCCGTGCGAACGCAGCGCCTCGGCCAGGACGGTGACCGTGTCGTAGCCCTCGAAGGCGACGAACGACGGCGTTCCGGCCAGCCGCTCGCGAAGGGCCGTCCCGGCCCGCACGCCGAGGGGGCTCAGGCTTTCGGGCAGGTAGCGCAGGAACGGGATCGCGGCGCCGTCGTCGCCCAGCGACTCGGCCCACCCCGGGAACTCCGGCTGCCCGGCCGGCGCGCCGATCAGGGTCCCGGCCAGCCGCGGGTCGCGGCGCACGGCCCTGACGATCGGCACCGCCGGCTCCGGGTGGCCGACCAGGAGAAGCAGGGCCGTCGCGCCGTCGCGGGCGAGCTCGTCGCACACGGCCTCGGGGGTGCGGGCGGTCATGTCGAGTTCGGTGACCGTGCCGCCGCGGGCGGCGAGGTGGTCGCGCAGGATGCCGAGCCCCGACGCCCAGTAGACGCTCGGCTGCGTCGCCACCGCGACGCGCTCGTGGCCCGCGCCGAGGAGGAAGTCCGCGTAGATCCGCCAGCCGCGCGACTGCGCCGGGGCCAGGCGCGCGACCCACTTCGCGGGCTCGTCGGTGAGCGCGTCGAGGACCGCCGAGGAGCAGAGGAACGGCAGGCCGACGGCGTCGGCGCGGGCGGCGGCGGCACGGGCGACCACGCTGTGGTACTCGCCGGCCAGCGCGGCCACCCCGAGCCCGGCCAGCTCGTCCACGGCCGCCTCCGCCTTCCGAGGGTCGGCCGCGGTGTCACGGACCACCAGCTCCAGCGGCCGTCCGCCGATGCCGCCGGCGTCGTTGACGTCCCGCACCGCCAGTTCCAGCCCGGCGAGCAGGTGGCGGCCCGCCTCGACCCAGCCGGGCGGGGTGAGCGGGACGAGCGCGCCGATCCGGACGGACGGCCCGCCGGCCCGCTCGGCTCCCGGCTGCGATGACGGCGTGCTCATACGCATGATCTCCCTCAGGTGATGATCTGTCGGCCCAGTATGCCGGGATCGCGGCGTCGCGTCGGCGCCGGGTCCGGGTGCGGATCGTCCCTGGGCCCGAGTACGGCGATCTTGAACCGCCCCGACGCGCGTGGCGTCGTCGTTTCGCGGTGACTCTCCGTTATTTTGCGAGATGGATGAGGGGGATCCGTAGTGACTGATTCGCGTGGGACCGTATCCCGCAGGTTGTTCGTCAGCGGCATGTTCGCCGCCCTGGGCACCGTTCCGGCGGCCGCCGCCGGAGCGTCCGCCGGGCCGTCCGCCCGGCCGCCGGGGGGAGGGGCCGCCTGGGAGTCCGGCAGGAGGGTGTTGCGGGCCGCGCCCGCCACCGTGTCCCTCGGCGGGCGGACCGTGTCCACCTGGGCCTACGACGGCCTGCTGCCCGGCCCGACCATCCGGGCCACGGCCGGCGGCACCGTGCGGACCAGGCTCGTCAACGACCTGCCCGCGCCGACCACCGTGCACTGGCACGGCATCAGGATCGCCGCCGACATGGACGGCGCGCCCGGCCTCTCGCAGCGGCCGACCCAGCCCGGCGGGACGTTCGACTACGTGTTCACCGTCCCCGACCCCGGCACCTACTTCTACCACTCCCACGTGGGCATGCAGAGCGACCGCGGCCTGTACGGCCCGCTGATCGTGGAGGACCCGGCGGAGCCGCTCGAGTACGACCAGGAGTTCACGGTCGTGCTCGACGACTGGCAGGACGGCGTCAACGGCACGCCCGACGACACGCTGCGCACGCTGAACACCACCCCGCACGACGACACCCTGAGCAGCCACGTCCTCGGCGGCACGTCCGGTCACGTGCGCTACCCGTACTACCTGGTCAACGGCCGCACCGCCGACGAGCCCACCACCTTCGTGAGCCGTCCCCGCGTGCGCGCCAGGTTCCGGGTGATCAACGCGGCCGCCGACACCGCCTTCCGGGTGGCGCTCGGCGGCCACCGCCTGACCATCACCCACACCGACGGTTTCCCGGTCAAGCCGGTCACCGTGGACACGGTCGTGATCGGCATGGGGGAGCGCTACGACTTCGTCGTGACGCTCGAGGCGGGGGCGTTCCCGCTGATGGCGATGGCGGAGGGCAAGGCCGGGCGGGCGTTCGCGGTGGTGCGCACCACGCCGGGCGCCCGCACCCCGTCACCGGACGGCGCCGTGCCGGAGCTCCAGCGGCGGCAGCTCGCCTACCAGGACCTCCAGGCGCGCCGCCGCGACCAGCTGCGCCCGCCGTCCAGGACCGTCACCGTCACGCTCGGCTGGCGCCAGGGCACCGCCGGCAGCGAGTGGCCGCTCAACGGGCACCTCTCCGACGACCCGCTGCGCCTGCGGGTCGACCGGGGCGAGACGATCCGGATCGTCATGCACAACGACACGCACATGTGGCACCCGATGCACCTGCACGGCCACACCTTCCAGGTCCGGACGACCGAGCGCGGCGGGCCGCGGAAGGACACCGTGAACGTCATGCCGTACAAGCGGATCAGCATCGACGTGCACGCCGACAACCCCGGCGAGTGGATGTTCCACTGCCACAACCTCTACCACCAGGAGCAGGGCATGATGGGCCTGCTCGGCTACGGCAAGCCCCCGAAGCGGCGGCACGTCATGAGCCACTGACCGGCGTCCGCGCGGTCGTGTGCAGGTAACCGGCCACGGCGGCGAGCAGTGACGCCCCCCAGAGCAGGAAGACGGGGTAGGTCCCGGCGAAGCCCCAGCTCCCGTCGAGGACCTCGGTGCCGCCGCCGGGCGCGCACGTGCGGGTGACGCCGAACGCGAGGCAGTTCGTCATCATCGCGCCGTACTGGCCGACCAGCATGCCGACCACGGCCGCCGGGACCACCGCGAGCGCGCGCGGCACTCGCCGTCCCCCCGCCAGGGGCACCCGGCGCGGGACGACCTGTCCCCATCGGGCGATCAGCCCCAGGGTGAGCAGGCCCCCGGCCACCGGCCCGGCGACGAGCAGCACCCAGAACACCGCCGAGCCGCCCAGCTCGGCCAGGCCCGCGCGGGAGCCCTCCGCCACGCCCAGCGGCAGGCCCAGCCCCCACAGCAGGTGCGGCACCGAGAAGCCCAGCACCGGCAGGACGGCCGCCGTCCAGGTCGCCGTCCTGGCCCAGAGGGCGGGCCGGACCGTCCCGTCGGCCCGCCGCCGGTGCGGCTGCGCGGCGGTACGCGTCCCGAAGCGGACGGCCGCCAGCGCCAGCAGCACCCCCAGCGCGGCGAGCAGCGACTGCCGGGCCAGCGCGGGGTCGTCGAGCTTGCCGAACGCCAGCCGCATGACCAGGTTCCCGGGCGCCACCAGCACGAGGGCGGCTGCCGCCGCCCAGCCCGCGGCCAGCAGCGCGGGCCGTGTGAGTGATCTCATGGCCGCCCACGGTAGGCCGCGCGGCCCGCCCGCGATCTCCCTCCCGAGGGGGAAACGCCTCCCCTGCGCGGGGCAGAGCCGGGACGCGCCGGATCAGCCGGTGCCCTCCGGCGGAGTGCCGGACGCGCGCAGGCGCTCGCTGTTCTCCTGCAGCTCGTCGATCAACCGGGACGCCTCGGCCTTGCTCAGCCCGCCGGGCACCTCCCTGCCCACCTCCCTGGCCAGGGTGTGCAGGTAGGACTCCTGCGGGCCGGTCATGGGCTCGTCCCCGGTCGTCCAGTCGTCGGGGTCCTTCTCCACCGGTCCGTGACTCATGCCGACTCTCCTCGAACTCACGTTCTCCTGGGTCAGCACGCCATGCCCGCAGAAGCGCGCCGCAAACGCGAAGACGCCGGTGGTCCGGCGGGCTCTTCCACCGGTGCGGGCCATCGACTGACCGTGGCGGAAATGCCGTGGTTCGGGAAGTTCCTGCCATACTGGCGGGCGTGATACGCAGGGTCGTGGCCGTGGTCGGAGACATGGTCGCCGCGTTCGAGCTCGGGATCGTCTGCCAGGTGTTCGGGCTGGACCGCACCGACGACGGGCTGCCCGTCCACGACTTCGCGGTCTGCGCGGCGGAGCCCGGCGCCATCCCCACGACCTCGGGGTTCGCCGTCCACGTCGAGCACGGGCTCGACCGGCTCGCCGACGCGGATCTGGTGGCCGTCCCGGCCTGGCCGCGGCTCGACGCGCCCGTCCCCGCCCCGCTGCTGGCGGCGCTGCGGGACGCGGTCGGGCGCGGCGCCAGGGTGCTGACCGTCTGCACGGGCGCGTTCCTGCCGGCCGCCGCCGGGCTGCTCGACGGCAGGCGCGCCACCACCCACTGGCAGTTCGCCGACCTGCTCGCCCGCCGTCATCCCGAGATCACCGTCGAGCCCGGCATCCTGTACGTCGAGGACGGCCCCGTGCTCAGCAGCGCAGGAGCCGCGGCCGGGATCGACGCCTGCCTGCACCTCATCAGGCTGGAGTACGGCGCCGCCACGGCCAACGCCCTGGCCCGGCGCCTGGTCGTACCGGCCCATCGCGCCGGCGGGCAGGCCCAGTACGTCGAGGCGCCCATGCCGCCGCAGCGCACCCCGTACGAACTGGCGGAGCTGCTCGACTGGATCCTGGCGCACCTCGACCGGCCGCTGACGGTGGAGGCGCTCGCGGCGCGCGCGGCCATGTCGCCGCGCACGTTCGCCCGGCGGTTCAAGACCCTGACGGGCACCACCCCGCACCGCTGGCTGCTCGAACGCCGCCTTCAGCTCGCCGAGGAGCTGCTGGAGACCACCGATCTGGGCGTGGACGCCGTGGCCGTCCGGGCCGGGTTCGGCGGCGCCGACACCCTGCGCCACCACTTCGCCGCCCGCCGCGGCGTCGCCCCCGCCGCCTACCGCCGGGCCTTCCGCCGCCTTCCGTGACGCCGGGCCGCGACAGCTCGGCGACGGCCCCTACGGCCGCGTCACGGGCCGGTCCGGCGTACGGGCGGGGGAGAAGGGGCCGCTCAGCGCCGCCCACTGCAGCAGCATGATGGTCTTGGCGTCGGCGATCCCACCGCGCCCGACCAGATCGAGGGCGTGGTCGAAGCCGAGCTCCACGACCTCGATGTCCTCGCCTTCCGCGGCGACCCCGCCGCCCGCGGAGGTGCGGGTCGCGGCGCTGTAGGGCGCGGCGTAGAAGTGCAGGCGTTCGGTCACCGACCCCGGGCTCATGTAGACGGAGAAGACCCGCTCGACCTCGCCGACGGTGTGGCCGGTCTCCTCGGCGGCCTCGCGCCGGATCGCCTCCTCCGGCGCCTCGTCGTCCAGCAGCCCGGCCGCGGTCTCCAGGAGCATCCCGTCGGGGTGGCCGTTGACGTAGGCCGGGTAGCGGAACTGCCGGGTCAGCAGGACGGTGCGGCGGTCGGGGTCGTACAGCAGCACGGTGGCGCCGTTGCCGCGGTCGTAGGTCTCCCGCTGCTGGATGCTCCAGCGGCCGTCGGCGTGCTGGTAGTCGAAGGTGGTGGTGCGCAGCACGTACCAGTTGCAGGCCAGGAGCCGCACGTCGCGCACCCGCACCCGGGGGTTGCCGGTCAGGTCGCGTCCCGCCTGGTCCAGGCCGGTACGGCCACGCCCGTCGGGAACGTCGACGCCCGCGGTCACGACGACCGTCCACGCCCGGCGGACGCGCCCGCCGCGGGGATGTGGCGGCCGGGAGGGACCGGCCTCTCCGCCGCTCTGCCCGCGCGGACGGGAGCGGGCTGTCGTGCCGATCGTGGCGTCATGTCGCCCTTTCGTGATGGATGCCGGATCCCGGTCACCGAGTATGGCAGGAAATTCCCGTAGGTGAGCAGTGCTGCCACTGCCGCACGATCCCGCCCCCGCGCAGACTCGGACCATGACCGCAAGCACGTACTCCCGTCCTCCGCTCGTGCCGTCCTTCCCGCTGCCCGGCTCCGGGACCGGGCGCCACGCCGTCGCCGTTCCGGCGCCCGGCCGCGGGCCGCGGCACTGGGCCGGCGCGCCGAGCGCCACGCTCGACGCCGACGGCACGTACGTCCTGGCCTACCGCGTACGCGACGGCGGCGAGGACCACAACGCGGTGGCCCGCTCCACGGACGGCGAGCGTTTCACCACGGTCGCCGTGCTGCCGCGCGGCCGCTTCGGCGCCGCGATGGTGGAGCGCCCCGCCCTGGTACGCCTGCCCTCCGGCCGGTGGCGGTTGTACGTCAGCTGCGCCACGCCGGGAACCAGGCACTGGTGGATCGGCGTCGTCGAGGCCGCGTCCCCGGAGGGCCTGGCCGGGGCGGACGTGCGGCCGGTGCTCACCGGCGACGCCCGGACCGGCGTCAAGGACCCGGTGATCCGGTACGACGGCACCGGATGGCGGGCCTGGATCTGCTGCCACCCGCTGGAGACGCCCGGCGCGGAGGACCGGATGAGCACCGCGTACGCCACCAGCCGCGACGGGCTGAGCTGGCGCCGGCACGGGACCGTCCTCACCGGCCGGCCCGGCTCGTGGGACGCCCGCGGAGCCCGGCTGACCAGCGTCCTGCCCGACGGCCGGGCCTGCTACGACGGGCGGGCCTCGGCGGCGGAGAACTGGCGCGAACGCACCGGCCTGGCCACACCGGCCGGCGCGACCGGGGCAGGCGAAGCGCCGCTGCTGACGCCGGTGGACGGGCCGCCGGTGGCCGGCGTCCGCTACCTCGACGTGCTCCCGCTCCCCGACGGCACCCACCGGCTCTTCTACGAGGCCCGGCTCCCCGACGGCAGCCACGAACTGCGCACCGAACGGGTGACCTGACAGGCGCCGTCACCGGCCCGGCCGCCGGCCCGGCGGCCGCTCTCTACAATGGCCGGGTGAATCTGGATCGGGCCGTGTGCGGCACGTGCTGAGCGCGGCGGGGCTGGGCGCGGAGGAGGAGGCCGCCTACCGGCTGCTGGTCAGGACCACCGAGGTGGAGTCCGACGCCCTGGCCGAGGAGCTGGGCGTGGCGGCCGAGGTGGCGCGGCAGGCGCTCGGCTCGCTGCTGGCCAAGGGCCTGGCGCGCGCCGTGCCGGGCGAGCCCGGCCGGTTCACGGCGGTCGCCCCCGACGTCGCGCTCGCGGCCCGGCTGCACCGGCGGCAGGCCGAGGTCGACCGCGCGCGGCATGCCATGGAGCAGCTCACGGGGGAGTACCTGGCGCACGCCCGGCGGCGCGAGGCCGCGCAGCTCATCGAGGTGATCACCAGCCGGGCGGCGCTGCGCGAGCAGCTCCGGCTGCTGCAGGACGGCGCCCGCCACGAGGTGCTCAGCCTCTGCCGGGCCGGGCACGTGGCCATGAGCTCGCAGGAGAACAGCGAGGAGCTCGCGGCCCTGCGGCGCGGCGTCGGCTACCGCGTCATCTACGAAGGGGCGTTGCTGGAGGAACCCGGCATGCTGGTCAACCTCGCCGACGGCATCACGCTGGGGGAGCAGGCCCGCGCGCTGCCCGTCCTGCCGGTACGGATGATCATCGCGGACGGCGAGCTCGGGGTGCTCCCGCTCATCCAGCACACCCACGGCCTGACCCAGCTCACCGCCGCGCTGATCCGGCCCAGCAGCCTGCTCGACGCCCTCAAGGCCCTGTTCGAGAGCCTGTGGGAGCGGGCCACCCCGGTCAGCCTCACCAACCCCGGCAGCCCGCTCGACGCCGACCATCTCTACCTGCTGTCGCTGCTGGTCGCCGGCGTTCCGGACAAGTCGATCGCCACCCAGCTCAAGATCTCCCAGCGGACGGTGCAGCGCAGGATCGCCTACCTGATGGAGCGGGCGGGTGCGCAGACCCGGATGCAACTGGCCTGGCACGCCGCCCGCGAGAACTGGCTCTGACCGATCAGTAGGCCCTGATCACCGTCTGCCGGACCGTGTTGCCGGCCGAGTCGGTGGCGGTGACCCGCAGCGACGGGTGCGGGCGCAGGACGATCGCGTCGTAGCGGCCGCCGCCGAGCGGGATCACCGGCTGCCGGCGCCACGTCGCGCCGTCGTCGTAGGACAGCTCCAGCTTCAGGTCCTTCGGGCGCGCGCCGGTCACGCCCTCCTGATGCCGTACGGCGAAGCCCACCAGACCGGGGCGCTCCGGGCGTACGTCATAGTCGACCTGCAGCAGCGGCAGCACCCGGTCGCCCGGCTTGGAGCGGAATGTCCAGGCCGTCTCGGTCGCGGTGGCCGTGGTCCACTCCTCCGAGGTGCGCTTGGTGGACAGCTCCAGCCGGTAGGCGGCCTCCTGCGGCGCCGCGGGGAACGCGCCCCAGGCGGCCTCGCGCTCGGCCACCAGCGTGCCGTCGCGGAAGAACCGGGCCGAGGCGGTGTCGTTGTCGACGCCCGCGCGGGAGACGTGCCCGGAGGAGTCCACGAACTCGGGGATGCGGATCTCCATCGTGTCGCCCTCCCGGGTGGACGGCTTGAGCCAGCCGGGGATCGCCGGGCGGACCACCGGGGCGTGCCAGCTCTCGCTGATCCGCGTGCCGGGCTGGTAGGTGCGCGGCTGCTCGGTCATGCCGTCGAGCAGCCGGCCCATCTCGTCCCAGACGTACTGGTGGTTGACGAGGTGCTGCCAGTAGGAGCCGTTGGCGCTGACGTACTCGGTGCGGCGCAGCGGGGTCTTCACGATCCGCTGGGTCTCCATCTGCTGGCCCAGCGAGTACGACTGCCAGGGACGCCAGCCGAAGCGCTGCTCCTTGGCCCAGCCGAAGCCCCCGTTGTCGGCGTAGGTCGTGGCGGCCCGGGCGGTGTTGCCGTCGTTCACCTCGTGCACGATCTTGTCCGGCACCCGGCCGTCGGAGACCTGCATGACGTCGTAGAGGTAGGGCGAGTCCATCTGCCCCGTGACCTCCAGCCTGGCGTTGCCCTTCTTCATCCGCTCCAGCATCCGCTGCCCGTCGTCATTGGCGACCACCAGCGCCGGGATCGGCAGGTCCGCGCCGACCGGCTTCCAGCCGTGCCCGAACGCGTCGTCGGGGGACAGCACCAGGATCACCGCGACCGCGCCCGCCTTGATCGCGGCCCCGGACGGGTCGGACCAGTCGATGTCCTCGCTGCGGACGACCGCGGCCTTGCCCTTGGACCCGGCCGCCCCGTCGGCGAGCCGCCACATGTGCCGCCCGTCCACGCCCGGCGACCGGCCCAGGAACCCCATCGGGTACGGCTCGCCCGAGCCGGGCATGCGGGCGGTGAGCTTGGGCGCGACGAGCTGCCAGCGCGAGGCGAACTCGAACGAGCCGTCCCGCACGGGCTGGGTCGGTGAGACGTTGAGCCCCTCGATGACGTCGAAGTTCATGACGCCCTGGGAGATCTTGCGCGAGCCGAACGCACGATAGGTGAAGTAGGTGTAGATGCCCACCTGCTCGGCGGGCTCCTTGGTTCTGATGGTCACCGGGGTGGTCTTGCGGAAGTCGAGCACCACGTCCAGGTCGCGGTCGACCTTGAGCTCGGGGATGACGACCATGCCGTCACGCGGGTGCGTCCGGCCCCAGCCGCTGCCCAGGTTGAGCGACTGCGTCATGTAGGTGCCCTCGGACACCTCCACGGTCAGCCCTTCCTGGGGCAGCCAGGTGAACAGGTCGTCCTGCTGCGACGCGCCGAACATCGACAGCGTGTCGGCGCCGGTCTGCTCGCCGGCGGCGTCGATGGCGGTGAAGCGGACCTTGTGCTGCGGCCCCTTCCAGGTCAGCGCCAGCGTGGTGTGCACCTGCTCCGCGCCCGCCGTGGCGGTGACCAGCCCGCCGTACCGGCCGAAGGTGAGACCGGGCAGGTCCACCGTGACCCTGACGTCGGCGGTGCCGCCCGCCGGGACCGTCACGGTCCTGGCGCTGAGCTCGGCCTTGTCGAGGGTGGTGGCCAGCTCCAGCGTGACGGGGGCGGCCGTGCCGTTGGCGTAGGTGATGGTGCCCCCGGCCGTGGCCGGGCCCTGGTCCTGCTGGTGCTTGCCGAGGTCGACCACGCCGGTCGCGGTCACGCCCTGGCGCACCGCGCGGGCCACGTCCAGGCGGCCGGCGCCGGCGTCGTCGATCTGCTGGCCGGCGATGGGCTTGGCCGAGCCGACCAGCGCGTCCTTGATCTGCCCGGCCGTCCAGCCGGGGTGGCGCTGCTTGACGATCGCGGCGGCCCCCGCCACGTGCGGCGTGGCCATCGAGGTGCCGGACGCGGCCGTGTAACGCTCGTCCACCGGCTCGCCCATGCTGGTGCCCGCCGCGCGGGCCGCGACGATGGCCACGCCGGGGGCGGTGAGGTCGGGCTTGGGCGCGTCGTCCAGGCGCGGGCCGCGGCTGGAGAAGTCCGCCAGCACGTCCTTGCCGTCGACCGCGCCGACGGTCAGTGCCGAGGTCGCCGCGCCGGGCGTGCCGATCGAGTAGGCCGCGCCGTCGTTGCCCGCCGCGACCACGAACAGGGCGCCGGTGCGCTCGGTGAGGGTGTTCACGGCCTCGCTGAGCGGGTCGGTGCCGTCGGTCGCGCTGCCGCCGAGGCTCATGTTGATCACCGACGCGCCTTCGGCGGCGGCCCACTCCATGCCCTCGATGACGCCGGACAGGGTGCCCGAGCCGTCGTCGCCGAGCACCTTGCCGACCATCAGCTCGGCGCCGGGGGCGACGCCCTTCCTGCCGTCGCCGCCGGCGATGGTGGCGGCCACGTGGGTGCCGTGCCCGTTGCCGTCCTGGACGCTCGGCTCGCCGGTGAACACCTTGCTCTGCTTGACGCGTCCGGCCAGGTCGGGGTGGGTGGCGTCGACGCCGGTGTCCAGGACGGCGACCTTGACGCCCTTGCCGTCGAACCCGGCCTGCCACGCCTCCGGCGCGCCCACCTGCGGCACGCTGTGGTCGAGGGTGGCCTTGACCTTGGCGTCCAGCCAGATCTTCGACACGCCCTGCGACAGCGTGGCCCGCTGCCCGTCGAGCGACTTCCACAACCCGCCGATCGTGCGTTTGTCGGCGGCGACCACCCGGCCGTTGACGCTCTCCAGCTCGGGCGCGGACGCGCTCTTCGGCGCGGCGCCGTCGTAGAGGAACAGCAGCGGCAGCTTGTCCGCCTTCGCGTCGTCGTACCCCTGGGCGATCAGCCGGGTGACCGAGAACAGGGCCGGGTCCAGCCGCTTGGCCGCCAGGAAGGGCACGACGTCCTTGGGCAGGACCCGTAGCTCGCCGTTCTCCTCGGTGGTGGTGAACGCCATCCGCTCACGGCCCGGCCCCGGTTTCACCTCCACCGCGTGCCTGCCCGGCTCGGCCTGCCTGACGGTCACCACGTCCCCGGTGATCAGCGTGACGCGGTGGACGCTCCCACCGGCGGGCTCGGCCGCGGCCGAGGCTGCCGATAACGGGGAGCTCAACAGGGCGGCGGTGGTGACTCCTGCCACCGTCACATGGGCGGACCAGTGCATGGGGGTGAAACCTCTCGTAGCAACAACCAGTGCACACGAGAGTGAGTGATCAGAGGCGCGGCGCGCCAGGTGTCACCCGTGCCGTTTGTCTGCCATGTCGTGATTGCGACACGGCGCCGACGCCCACCTGGGACGCCCGGACCCCGGCGAGGTCAGCCGCGCGGGCGGTGGACGACCTTCTCCGTCGAGCGGCCGGGATAGACCACGATCAGGTGCTCCTCCAGCGGCGCGTCGGGGTCGTCCTCGTCCCAGGGCATCGTGCGGGCGTGCACGCGCAGGCGGTAGCGGCCCGGACCGGCGACGGCCATGCTGGGCAGCGGCCCGGCCGCCCCGCTGTCGCCGCCCCTGGGGTAGGCCGGCACCACCAGACGGCCGCTGCGGCTGATCACGCCCACCTCGACCACCCGGTCCCAGCCGGCGAGCCGCAGCGGCGGGGCGCGGTCGAACGCCTTGACCGTCAGGCACATCGGCGCGTTCTCCTCGGCGGTCACGATGGCGGCGCCGCTGCCCGCGGCGTCGATGAACCCGTCCTCGACGGCGTCGAAGATGTCGGCGGCCTCCTCGCCGGCGTCATAGATGTTGCCGGGGTCGCCCGCGCTGTCGTCGCGGTCGTCGAAGACGGCGTAGCCGCCCCCCTCGAACAACATGTACGCGGCGGTGCCCTGCCGCCTGGCCCGCACCCGGGGCCACGGGTCGGCGCACCGGGCGTTCGCCTCGGCCTTCCACCTGGCCTCCTGAAGGTCGCGCTCGGCCTGGCGGCGGTCGGCGTCGGCGGTCTGCCGGGCGACGATGCCGGGGCACAGGTACTCCAGGGCCGCGGCCAGCTCGATGGAGTCCCCCATGCCGCCGGCCCGCTCGTGCAGCGCGAGCCGTTCCTGGTCGCCGCGCAGCGCGCACAGCTGCCCGCCGTAGGCCAGGACGCGCTGGTCGGCCAGCCGTCCGGGGAACATCGTGCCCGCGGCGAAGGTCTCGCTCCTGGCCAGGCAGAGGAACGACCGCCGCCGTTCCTCCGGGCCGAGGCCGGCCGCGGGCCGGAGCCGGCCTCGGCAGCCCTCGTCCGCGGCCGTGTATGTGAGCCGGGCGTCCCGCTCCGCGCCGACGACCGCCATCGGCAGCACGAGCAGGATCGCGGCGGCGGCGAGCAGCCGTGGCGCCCGCCCGGTCCCGGACGCCGCGCCGTCCGGGACGGGCACGGCGAGCTCGTGCGCGGTGCGCGCCGCCCACACGACGAGCAGCCCGTCGAGCGCGTGCACGACGAGCGACAGGCCGTCGAACGTCAGCCGTCCGGCCTGAAGGAGCGAGTAGGCCTGCGGGACCAGCAGGGCCGTCCAGCCGACGGCGATCGTGACGGCGCCGAACCGGCTGTCGCGTCCCTGCCCGGTGATGATCAACGCTTTGCACGCGAGGGTGGCCAGCGCGAGCGGGAACGACAGCGCCAGCAGCGGGATCTCGGCGAACGGCCGCGACGCCGCGCCCAGGACCCCGGCCAGGCCGAGCCCGAGCGTGATCATCCGGAACCGGGCCGTGACCCCGGCGAGTGTCCGCACCAGCAGCAGCATGGTGGCGGCCCACACGGCCCAGCGGGCGACGTACTCCGCGAGGCTGGAGAGGTCGTCGAGGAGGTCCCAGAGCAGCAGGTCGCCGGCCACGTCCGCGTAGAGCAGGCGCCGCAGCCACACCACGTCACGCGGCAACGCCGCGGCGCCCGCCCGGACGGGCCCGCGCAGGATCTGCCACAACGCCCACGCGTTGAGCACGCAGACCGCCGCGGGCAGGAGCCGCGCCTCGTCACCCCCGGGCCGGACGCCGGCCGCCGCGACGGCGACGAACCACCGCCCGCCGTCGTACCAGGCGGCGACGGCGGCAGCGGTCAGGTAGAGCGCGACGGCGGCGACGGCCGGACGCCCGAAGCGGTGGCGGGCGACGGCCCGGAGTAAGGCGGCGATGCGAATGATCATATTGGGCCGTCGCGCCGCCCCGGTGCCCCGCGCCACGCCGCCGCCGCGGTTAGCATGGAACGGGATCGGGGATCGTGGCGACACTCGGCGACGAAGCGAGATCTCTGCATGCGTACGACTCCTCGCAAGCTGCGCAACACCCTCAGCTGGTACGCGTTCGGCCTCTCCTGCGCGGTGACGCTGCTCGCCGCGGTGCTCATGCTGTTCTTCGACCCGGCCCTCACCAGGGCGGCGGTGCTCTCCTCGATCGGCCTCAACCTGATCGCGTCCGTGGCCTTCGCCGTCGTGTTCTCCGTCCTGAGCTCCCAGGTGCAGCAGCGCAGCATGGAGGAGAACATCGCCCAGCACCTGGACGACCTGGCCACGGGGCTGCGCACCGAGGTGGCCTCGATGCACAAGGGCTTCATGCCGACGGCCGTCTACCCGTCCTTCGACCCGGTGGACGGCACGTACGGGGACGCCTTCAACAAGGACGTGACCGCGAGCCTGGAGGCCACCGGGTTCTACGCCTTCTGCGGCCCGAGCGCCCGCTACGTGTCGGCCCGGCTGACCAGGTCCCGCCACTTCCCCCACCAGGTCCGGGTCGCGATGCTCAACCCCGGCGACAAGCTGGCCATCTCGCGCCGCGCCACCGACCGGACCAGCTGGGCCAGGCTGGCGGGCAAGGACAACTCCACCCTGTCGGAGGAGCTGCGCGAGGAGCTCATCATGAGCACGGTCGCGCTGTTCGACTACCGGCACATCTGCCCGGTGGACCTGGCCTACATCGAGGACACCGCGACCTACCGGTTCGAGATCTTCGACGACGCCATCTACCTCTCCTGGTACCACGGCCCGCAGTCGATCTCGAAGGAGATGCCGGAGTCCCTCAGGTTCGCCGCCGAGTCCTTCCTCTACCAGCTGCTCCGCCTCGACCTGATGCGCAGGTTCGAGATCGTCGAGAGTCGGGTGCGGTTCGAGGCGGGCCAGGACGACACCTTCCTCATCGCCCACCTGACGGAGGTCCTCGGCTCCTCGGTGTCGGCCGCCGACCTGGAGCGCTGGCGCAGGCGGTACCGGGAGTACACCGCGGACTTCGCCGGCTACCTCGACACCGTCTACGCCGAGCTCAAGATCTGACGGGCTCGCGGGACGGCGGCATCAGGCCGGAGCCCGGCCTCAGAGGGCCCCGGCGCGGGCCGCCGCCAGCGCCGCCGCGGCGGCCCGGTCGGCGGCCGCCTCGTCCAGGGCCTCCCCGGTGTTGAGCAGGGCGTAGTACAGGGGCGCGGACACGGCGGCGATCACCCGGCGCGGGTCGGTGCCCGGCGGCAGTTCGCCGCGCCCGATCGCGTCGGTGACGCAGCCGGCCCACTCCTCGATGCGCACGGCGTAGAAACGGTGCAGCGCCCGGGCGGCCTCCCCGTCGCAGAGCGAGGCGGCGATCAACGCCTTGAACAGGCGGCCCTGCCGGGGGTCGGTGAGGGTCCGCACGACCAGGCGGGCGTTGTCGCGCAGGTCCGCGTGCACGTCGCCGTTGCGGGCGCGGGGCAGCGAGGTCTCCGCCATGTCCTTGAGCAGGTCGGCGGCGAGCGCGCCGGGCGTGCCCCAGCGGCGGTAGACGGTGGTCTTGCCGACCTCCGCGAGGTGGGCGATGTCGGCGAGGTCGAGCCCGGCGAAGCCCTTCTCGACCAGGGTGTCGCCGGCAGCCCGCAGGACGGCCTCGCGGACGCGGGCGGTGCGCCCACCAGGACGGACGGCACCCGGCGGTGGGACGGCGGCCATACGGACTCCTCCTCGTTCGAACGCTTATCGGAACCGTAGTTCCCTTAGTGACGGTTCTGGTGCTACTGTTCTCTCATCTTAACGGAACTAAAGAACCGTTTATGGCGGCATGCCGACCGGCACGCCCGAGAGAAAGCCCTGCCATGACCACCACCACACCCCTGCCCACGTCCGCCGCCCAGGCCCCGCCGCGGCACCTGACCGGCCGCCTGCGTCTCGTCCTCGCGGTGCTCCTGGTCGCCCAGTTCATGCTGGCCGTCGACTTCTCGATCCTGAACGTGGCCCTGCCGGCCATCGGCGACGACCTCGGCTTCTCCCTGTCCGGCCTCCAGTGGATCGCCACCGCCTTCGCCCTGTGCGCGGCCGGCTTCACCCTCTTCTTCGGCCGCATCGGCGACCTGGTCGGCCGCAAGCGCATCTTCCTCGGCAGCCTGGCGCTGCTCGGCGTGGCCTCGCTCGCCGGCGGGCTCGCCCCCACCCCCGAGATCCTCATCGTGGCCCGCATCGCCCAGGGCCTGGCCACCGCCGCCGCCACCCCGGCCGGGCTCGCCCTGCTCACCACGTCCTTCCCCGAAGGGCCGCTGCGGCAGAAGGCGCTGGGCCTCAACGGAGCGCTCATGTCCGCCGGGTTCACCGCCGGAGCCGTGCTCGGCGGCGTCCTGACCGACCTGCTCTCCTGGCGCTGGGCGTTCTTCGTCAACGTGCCCGTCGCCCTCGCCGTGCTTCTGGTCGCGCCCGCCGTCATCGCCGAGTCCCGGCCCGCCGACCGTCCCCGGCTCGACCTGCCCGGCGCGCTCAGCGTGACCCTCGGGCTGCTCGGCGTCGTCTACGGCCTGACGCAGGCCGGCGAGCACGGCTGGACCCACCCGCTCGCCCTGACCGGGCTGCTGGGCGGGGCCGTCCTGCTCGGCCTGTTCCACCTGGTCGAACGCCGCGCCGCCGCGCCGCTCGTGCCGCTGCACGTCCTGCGCAAGCCGACCGTGGCCTGGGGCAACCTGCTCGGCCTGCTCGCCTTCGTCACCGAGACGTCCCTGGTGTACCTGCTCACCCTCTACCTGCAGAAGACCCTCGGCTTCACCGCCCTGGCCGCCGGGCTGTCGTTCGGCGTGCTCGGTCTCGGCACCGTGGCCGGCGGCCTGCTCGCCCCGAAGGCGATCGCCCGCACCTCGACCGTGACCGTGCTGGTCGGCGGCGGGCTGCTGCAGGCCGTCAGCACCGGCGCCCTGCTGCTCCTCGGCGGCACCTCGGGCTCGATGGGGTTGCTGCTGCCCGCCACCTTCCTGGGCGGCGTGGGGAACATGCTGGTCATCGTCGGCTTCATGGTCACCGCCACCACCGGCCTGCCCGACCGGGAGCAGGGCCTGGCCACCGGCCTGGCCTCGATGTCCCAGCAGATCGGCATCACCATGGGCACCCCGATCATGTCCGCGATCGTCACCGCCGCGACGGCCGGGGCCGTGACCGGCGCGGCCGTCCTGCACGGCGTCACCGTCGCGATCGCCGCCAACACCGCCCTCGTCCTGCTCGGCGTGCTGGTCGCGGCGCTCTTCCTGCGCGGCCGGCGCGATCGCGCGCACGCCTGACCCGCCATCCCTCTCTCGTTCGCGGAGCACATCATGGATCCTCAGCCCAGCGGCGCGGTGATTCCCGAGACCGGCGTACGCCCGGAACCGTCGTGGTCACGTCTCGTCCTTCCCGGCTCGCCTCCTGTGCCGGTCCGGGTCCATCGGCCACAGGGCCTGCCGCCCGCCGGGCTGCTGGTCTGGGCGCACGGCGGCAGCTGGCAGCGCGGCTCGGCCGCCGAATGGCACGACGCCACCGCGGCCCTGGCCGCCTGGTCCGGCTGGACGGTGATCAGCGTCGACTACCGGCTCGCGCCGCGCCACCGCCACCCCGGCGCCGTGCGGGACGTCCTCGCCGCCCTCGCCTGGGCCCACGGCCAGGCGGCCGGGATCCCGCTCGCGGTGGGCGGCGACAGCGCGGGCGGCACGCTCGCCGCCGGCGCCGCCCTGGCCGCCCGGGACCGCGGCCTGCCGCTGGCCGCGCAGGTGCTGGCCTATCCGCCGTTCGACCCCGCCTGCGCCGGGGCGTCCTACCGCCGCTCGCCGTCGGCGTTCCCGCAGGCGGAGCCGCTGCGCCGGGCCTGGCGCGCCTGGCGCGGCGACCGGCCGGCCGCCGTCCGCGACGCCGACGGCACCCGCCTGTACACGACGCACTGGGAGGCGCCCACCCTGGCCGGGGTCGCCCCCGCCGTCCTCGCCGTCGGCCGCGACGACCCCGTGCACGACGACGTCGAGTCCTACGCGCGACGGCTGCGCGCGGACGGCGTCCCGGTGCGGCTGCTGCGCCCGCCGGGCGCCGTCCACGGCGACGTGCTGCGCCCCGACCGTCCCCTTCTTCCCCTGCTGGCCCGCGCCCTGCGCGAGCAGGCCCCCTCCGACCAGCGAAAGGACCACCGATGAACGTTCCCCCCGCCCCCCTGGAGGCGCTCGTCCGCCACTTCGCCGACCTGCGCGACGGCACCCACGCCGGGCACGTCACCCGCCAGGGCAAGCAGGACGCCTTCCGGCGGGCCGTCGAACTCCTCGACGCGCCCGCACGGCAGGTGCTGGCCGAGTTCGACCGCCACCTGCTGCTGGGCGCCGGCGCCGTCGAGGCCACCGGCACGCGGGCCGACGCCACCGGCGGCAGCTTCGCCGTCTGGTCGCTGTCCTGGCCGGCGCAGCGGGCGGCGGGCCTCGCGCCGATCACCCTGACCGCCCACTACGGCGCCGGATTCCACCATCCGCACCTGCGGGGCGCCACCGTCGGGGAGTGGCCGCTCAACGTCGCGGACGCGGAGCAGGCGGCGGAGCTCGTCCCCGTCCTGCGCGCCATCGCCGCCGCCGACCTGCACAACCTCGTCTTCCAGCGCGACTGGCGCATCGTGCCGGCCGTCCATCCTTGACGGAACTACGGGCCCACCGGCCCGCCGGCCTCCCGTACGGCGTCCATGAAGGCGTGGTACGGCATGCCCCCCGCGCCGCTCCACATCTTCTGGGCCAGGACGGCGAAGGTCGGCTCGACCAGGTCGCGCACGTCGTCCTCGGTGTAGGGCGCCGCGGTGATGTCGTTCCACACCGCCGACATGGCGCCCAGCAGCCGCGGATCGCCGGGGGCGACGCTCTGGCCGTCGGGGAAGACGTGCGGCGCCCAGTGGTCGTACAGGTACTCACCGTCCAGGCCGTCGGGGTGGTAGTAGGTGGCGGCCGGGACGATGTAGAGCAGGGAGTCGCTGGTGTTGACGAAGGCGTAGCCGTCCCGCCTGGCCTCGTGCGGGCCGTACCAGACGGTGGCCCAGCAGTTGATCACCACGTCCGGGTCGTAGCCCTCGGGGACGCCGCCCGCCATCCTGGTCAGGCTGCCCCACGCGCGCGGACGTTTGCCCAGCGCCCGCAGGTGGGCCGCCATCGCGTTGAAGAACTCCTTGTAGCGCGGTTCGTCGGCCAGGTACTCGTCGGCGCCGAAGTGCGCGTGCGGGCCGCGGAACCAGGGGACGAACTCGGTGAACAGGTCCTTGACGAACTGCGTGGACTCCGGCTTCGACAGGTCCAGATGGTCGTCGCCCAGCCCGAGCGAGGGACGGAACCGGACGAACGCCAGCGCGTGGGCGGGCGCGTCGATCTCGGGGACGAGGGTGACGCCTTCGGCCGCCGCCGCCTCCTCGAAGGAGTCCCAGTCCGCCCGGTCGTAGGCGCCGTCGGCCGAGGCCAGCCCGGCCAGCGCGGGGTCCTCGGGCACCAGCCGGAAGCCCGCCTGCACCTCCGACCACGTGCCGTCAGGGGCCAGGAAGCCGTTGTCGTTGAGGTGGAGCTGCAGCTCGTTGAGCTTGAACCAGCCCATGACGGCCAGCTGCTCGCGGACGAAGCCCGGCGTGAAGAAGCGGCGGCCCACGTCCAGCATGAAGCCGCGCACCGGGTAGTCGGGCCAGTCGGCGGCGGCGCCCACCGGCAGCTCGGCGGTGGTGCGCAGGATCTGCAGCAGGCTGCGCGTGCCGTAGAACAGGCCGGTGGCCGTGGGCGCGGAGATCCGGACCTGCTCGCCGGTGACGGCGAGCAGGTAACCCTCCTCGGCGAAGCGGGCGCCGCCCGCCTCGCACGTCAGCGCCGGGTCGAGGGTCAGCACGACGTCACCGGCGCCCGCCGGCCCGCCGGCCGCGGCCAGGGTCAGGCCGGTGACCTGCCCGATCTCCCGGACGAGCCGGTCACGCAGGCCGGCCTCGTCGCTCACGACCCTGGCCAGCGCGGCCCGGGGGAGTACGCCGGCGCCGCCGTCCCACCGCTGCAGGCGGGGGACGACGACCGGGCACGCGTTACCCAAGGCCGACCTCCTCCCGGATCTCCACGACCGGCTCCTGGCAGCCGTCCAGCTCGAGGACGACGAGCTCGTTGCCGCCCGCGCGCAGCAGCGGCCAGGGCAGGTAGAGGGTGCGCTGGGGGCCCCGATCCCAGTAGCGGCCCAGGCAGAACCCGTTGACCCACACGTACCCCTTGGTCCAGCCCGGCAGGGCGAGGTAGGCGTCGCGCGGCTCGGCCACGGTGAGCGTGCCGCGGTGGAAGACCGGCCCGGTCGTCGCGCCCGTACGGCCCCACGGCAGCCCGGACACGTCGTCCAGCGGGATGGGCACGGCCTCCCAGCCGTGCACGTACTGCCGCTCGTGCCGCACGCCGCCGACGATGCCCTTGCGGTCGCCCAGCCGGGGGCCGTAGTTGACCCGGCCCATCGACTCGACCAGCAGCTCCACCACCGCCGACGGGCCGGGCACCGCGACGGGCACGCCGGTCAGCCGGTCCCGTTCGAGCACCGCCACCGGCTCGCCGTCCACGAACAGGTGGGCCCGGTCGGCCAGGCCGTCGACGTGCAGCTCGTACGGCCCCCGCGGCCCATGCACGGTGGCCCGGTAGAGCACCAGCCCGTGGGCCAGCCCGAGCTCCTCGAACGTCGGCGGCCGCGCCGAGCGGCCCGCGACCGGCGGGAGCGCGTCGAACAGCCGCAACGACTGCGTCAGCTCGACGGCGCCGGGCGGCAGCGTCGGCGGCAGCGTCGGCGGCAGCGGCTCCGGCTCGGGCACCGGGCCTTGCCGGTGGGCGGCCAGCACCTTCCTGAAGGCCCAGAACTTCTCGGTCGGCGCGCCCCGCTCGTCGATCGGGGCGTCGTAGTCGTAGGAGGTGACGGTCGGCTGGTACTCCCCGTCCTGCAGGTCGCCGCCCAGGTTGGCGCCGGCCCAGGTGCCGAAGTTGGTGCCGCCGTGGGCCATGTAGAGGTTGACCGACGCGCCCGCGGCGAGCATGCGTTCCAGGATGCCGGCCACCTCGGCGGCGTCCCGGGTGGTGTGGGTGTCGCCCCAGTGGTCGAACCAGCCGTTCCAGAACTCCATGCACGCCGGCGGGTCCTCGGGCCGGAAGCGGGCCAGCTCGGCGAAGGAGCCTTCGGGGTCGGAGCCGAAGTTCACCGTCGCCCGCACGCCCGGCAGGGTGCCGCCGGAGAGCATGTGGTCGATCGCGCCGTCGGAGGTGAACAGCGGGACGTCCAGGCCGCGCTCCCGCAGCCCGTCGGCCAGCCAGGCCAGGTAGCGCCGGTCGGAGCCGTAGGAGCCGTACTCGTTCTCGACCTGGACCATGCTCACGTTGCCGCCCCGGGTGACCTGCCGGGCGGCGACGACCGGGATCACCTCGTCGAAGAAGCGCCCGACGTGGCCGAGGAAGGTCTCGTCGTGGCAGCGCAGCGGGGCGTCCCGGTCGGCGAGCAGCCACCAGGGCAGGCCGCCGTTGTCCCATTCGGCGCAGATGTAGGGCCCCGGCCGCACGATCGCCCGCAGCCCCTCCTCGGCCGCCAGGTCCAGGAAGCGGCCCAGGTCGGCCCGGCCGGTGAAGTCGAAGTGGCCGGGCCGTGGCTCGTGCAGGTTCCAGGCCACGTACGTCTCGACGGTGTCCAGGCCCATGGCCCGCAGCATGGCCAGGCGCTGCCGCCACTGCTCCGGAAGGACCCGGAAGTAATGCATCGCTCCCGACAGCACCTGAGTCATGCCTTCATTCTCCTGATCTGGTCAGCGGGTGACGATCTCGTAGAGGGCGAGGTTGCCCCATTCGAGGTTCGCCTTGTGGACGATCAGCCGGATCTTCTGGGTGGAGACCGGCGCGGGCAGCCGCATCGTGCTGGTCTCGACGGTGGCGCTGCTGGACGGCCAGTCGATGAGGTGGTGGTCCACCCGGGTGACCCAGGAGTCGCCGTCCCAGGTCTGCAGCGACACGTCCGTGATGCCCTGGCCCTTGGCCCAGGCGGTGTGCAGGGTCACCTCCGAGACGGTCCGCGGCGTGCGGTAGTCGACGGTGATGTCGCCGGGGAAGGTCACCCCGGTCGAGGCCGAGGCCCACGGCGTGCCGGGGTCGCCGTCGATCAGGTTCTCCAGCGCGGACGCCGACACGAACGACGAGGTGGCCACCGGCACGCCGCCGGGCGGCAGGTACGGCTCGGTGGCGGCGGGCACGCTCAGGCGCACCTCACCGATCCGGAGGCGGCCCTCGCCCGTGACGACCAGCCGCACCCGGCGCGTGGTGACCTCCGCGGCGAGCGTCACCGCCTGCTTCGCGCCGCTCGCCCTGGTCTGCCAGGTGCGGCCGTCCTCGGAGGTCTGGACGTCGAACACGATGTCCGGCGAGCCGCTCACCTCGACGCGGCTGAAGGTGCGGGGCAGGGCGTAGGTCAGGTCGACGGTGCCGGGGAAGCGCGGCCTGGGCACGCTCTGCCAGAAGGTGGCCGGGTCACGGTCGGCCAGCCGCTCCAGGTGGCCCTTGGGCGTGAACGTGCTGCTCACCTCGGGCAGCGGGACGGCCCGCTGGTAGGCCCCGAGGTCGGGCGCCGCGTCCGGGACGGGCGTGCCGGCCAGGTCGGAGCCGGCGGGCAGGGTCACGCCCGCGTCGAACACCGGCGAGCCGTCGAGCGGACGGTAACCGGCCAGGCCGCCGGAGCCGGGCGAGGCCAGCCGGGGGTCGGCCACGATCGCCTTGTGGTCGGGCCCGGTCGGCGGCTGCGGGGTGCCCCAGTAGAGGTTGTGGTCGTAGATCGCGCCGTTCTTGCCGTCGAACCCGGCGCCGGCCGCGTTGAGGAACACGTTGTCGCGCACCGTGACGCCCGCGGCGTCGTTGTAGATGCGCACGACCTTGCCCAGGGGATACTTGCCGGCCCCGGCCAGCGGCGGCTTGACCTCGACCACCCGGCCGTCGGCGTAGACGGTGTTGTTGTGGATGACGGTGCCGTGGGTGGCGGTGGACAGCCCGAAGACCTCGTAGCCGTCGCTCTCGCTCACGTTGTAGCGGACCACGGTGTCGCGGGTGGGCGCGCCGGCGAAGGACACCGCGATGAAGAACCCGCCGTCGTTGTGGTGGCTGTAGTTGTACTGCACGATGCTGCGGTTGTTGTCGGCGTCGGAGTCGAAGCCGTGCCCGTCCGAGCCCGGACCGTTGAACCCGGTGCCGCTGACCTCGTTGCGCTGGACGACGAGGTCGTCGTTGCCCTGCCACCAGATGCCGACGTTGCCGCCGGTCGGCTTGGTGCGGCCGGTCACCGCCCGCTCGACCTTGTTGCCCTCGACGAGCGCGCCCTTGGTGTGCATCGGGGTGATGCCGCCGCCGGTCACGTCATGGACGCGGTTGCCGCGGATGACGACGCCCGTGCTCGGCGTCCAGGTGACCACCTCGCTGTCGGGGATGCCGGTCTCGACCGGGTAGAGGCTGGTCATGCCGTTGCGGCGGGACCAGGTGGACCACATGATGATCCCGTAGGAGCCGATCTTCGAGATCTCGTTGTCCTCGATGACCAGCCGGTCGAACCAGGTCGGCGTCCGGTTGCCCCTGATCGAGATCAGCAGCCCGGCCGTGGCGACGCTGTGGCCGCCGGCGCCGTCCACGTCGTGGATGTCGAGGTTGCGCAGGGTGACGTTGGCCAGCTTGCCGGAGTCCTTGGCGTACAGGTTGACGCCGGTGCGGTAGACGGCCCGGCCGTCGCTGTTGGTCACCTGGAGGCCGTCCACGACGAAGTCGTGCACGTCGGCGATCGTGACGGCGGCGGTGTCGAGCCCGCCGCCCTCGATCAGCGGCTTGGCGCCCTGGCCGTAGGCGCCGACCGTCGCCGGGTCGCCGGGCCTGCCTGCGCCCTTCAGGGTGAGCCGGCCGGTCCAGCGCTGCCCGGCCCGGAACAGCAGCCGGTCGCCGGGGCCGAGCGTCAGCTCGCTCGCCTTGTCCAGGCTCCGCCAGGCGGTGTCCGGGCTCGATCCGTCGGCGGCGTCGTCGCCGGCCGAGGCGTCGACGTAGTAGGTGGTGCCGGTCGCGGCCTGCGCGGGGGTGGCGGCCAGGAGTCCGGCGAACAGCGTTAAAGCGGTGACGATGACGCGCAAGAGCGGGCGTCCTTTCCAGGTCATTTGCCGATACCGGCCGTCATGCCTTCGACGACCCGCCGGCCGAGCCAGATGTAGAGGATGACCATCGGATAGATGAGGATCACGATCCCGGCGAACAGGCCGCCCCAGTCGGAGCTGTACTGCATGGTCGAGTACAGGTTGAGCAGGGCCGCCGGGAGCGTGCGTTCCTCGGGCAGCGGGGTGATGAGCAGGACCAGCAGCGTGGAGTTCCACAGGCCGATCACGTTGAGCACGAGCACGGTGGTCAGGCCCGGCCGGGCCAGCGGCGCGATCACGCGCACGAACGCCGTCAGCGGCCCGGCGCCGTCGAGCTCGGCGGCCTCCTCGACCTCCCTGGGCAGCGACCGGAAGTAGCCGGTCAGGACGAACACCGCGAACGGCAGCGACAGGACGACCTCGAACACCAGCAGCGTGATGCGGTTGTCCCACCAGCCGGTGACCCAGTCCTCCATGAACGTGTAGACCGACAGCTTGGCCACCACGATCGGGATCGCCATGGTCTGCAGCGGGATGCTCAGCCCGACGGCGAAGAACCCGGTGATCGGCCCGGCGATCCGCCGCGACGAACGCGACAGCGCGTAGGCGGCGGGCGCCGCGATCGCGACGATGAGGAACGAGCCGAGCGCGGTCAGGACGACGCTGTTGAGCGCGGCGATCGAGAACTGGCCGGCCTGCCAGGCCGAGTCGTAGTTCTCCCAGGCGGGGGAGTCGGGCAGCGCGAACGGGTGCAGCCACACCTCGCCGGAGGACTTCAGCGACTGCAGACCGACCCAGGCGACCAGGGCCAGGTTGAAGGCCACCCACGCCCACAGGGCGAGGGCGGTCAGCCGGGGCAGCAGCAGGTCGCCCACCAGCCGGGCCAGGGGACGCCTCACCGGGACGGTCGTCATGACAGCTCCACGCTCTCTCGGCGGGTGATGCGGCGAACCAGGACGATCAGCACGATGGTGATCAGGGTCACCACCACCCCCATCGCGGCGCCGGACCCCAGATCGGGCACGCCGCCTCCGGTGATCACCGTGTACTGCTGCACGGCCACGGTCCTGGCCTGCAGCGGCGGGGCGCCGGGCGTGCCGCCGGTGGTGAAGGCGATCACGATCTCGAACACCTTGAGGCTGTTGACCACCCACAACACGGCGGCGACCGCGAACACGTCCCAGGTGAGCGGCAGCGTGATGTGGCGGAACTGCTCCCACTTGGTCGCGCCGCCGAGCACCGCGTCCTCGTACAGGTGGGGCGGGATGCCGTCCACGGCCGACATCATCAGCGCGATGTAGAAGCCGGTGGAGGACCAGACCAGCCCGCCGATGACGCACCGGAAGACCAGGTCGGGGCCGAGCCAGGGGAGCCCGTCGATTCCCGCCCAGCCCAGCACCTGGTTGACGACGCCGCCGGGGTTGAGCAGGAAGCCGACCGCGGCGCCGACCGCGATCGCCGAGATGATCATCGGCAGGAAGACGACGGACCGGATGAAGGCCCGTCCCTTCAGGTGGCGCAGCGCCATCATCGACAGGAACGTGATCCCGAAGACCAGCGCGCCGCCGGCGACCGCCAGGAGGAACGTGTTGGCGAACGACTGCAGGAACGCGTCGTTGCGCAGCAGCGCCTGGTAGTTGCGCAGGCCGCGCCACTCCATCTCGGCGCCCGGACCGGCCCAGCGGTACAGGCTGACCCACACGCCGTAGAAGGAGGGCAGCACGAACAGCAGCGTGTAGAGCGCGAGCGCGGGCAGCAGGAAGGGCCAGAAGGCCCGTTCCCGCGCCGGCCGCAGGATCTTGCCGCGGTACGGATCCCGCGACGGGAGCGCCGTCTCCGCAACGAGGGAGCCGTATGCCATGTCAGCCCTTGTTCGCGAGGTAGTCGGCGGTCTTCTTCTTGCCCTGCGCGACGAACTCGGCGGCGTCGATCTTGCCCGCCAGGAGCTGGTCGTCCAGGGGCAGCAGGAGGTCGACCCAGTAGGCCTTGTCGGCGGCCAGGGTGTCGTAGGTCTTGTGCACGGCGGGCGCCTCGGCGATCGCCTTCTGCACGTCGGCGAGGAAGTCGGGGGCGGGGATGTCGGGCCGCGAGGGGATGTTGAGCGCCTCGGTGGAGATGCGGCTCAGGTGCTTGCTCTGCAGCGCGAAGGCCAGGAACTCCTTGGCTGTCCCGACGTTCTTGCCCTTGACGTTGACGCCCCAGCCGAGCGCGCCGACCTCGACGGAGTCCTTGCCGCCGGCCGGGAGCTGGAAGGAACGGATCTTGGCGCCGGCCGGGGTCTTCGCCTTGACCTCGCTGGCCAGCCACGTGCCGTTGATGTTCAGGGCCGAGTTGCCCTGCGCCCAGTCGTCCTGCGCGGCCGGGTACTTCGTGGCCATGTGGTCCTTCTGGAAGTAGCCGCCCTTGGTGAGCTGCTCGACCTGCTTGGCGGCGGCGAGCACCTCGGGCTTGTCCCAGGCGGCGGCGTCCTTCGACAGCGCCAGCAGGCTGCCGGCGCCGTTGGCGCGGACCAGGGCCGAGTAGAACCAGTAGACGTTGTAGAACGGGATGGTGCCGTCCTGGCCGATGGCGGTCCGGCCCGCGGCCTTCTCCTTGTCGAGGAAGGCGATCAGGTCCGCCCAGCTGCGCGGCGGGTTGTCGGCCAGCTCGGGGCGCTTGGCGGCGTCGTACCAGACGGCGGTGGAGATCACGGTGTGCGGGAGGAAGCCCATCCCCTTGTCGTCGGAGGCGGCCTGCCTGACCGACTCGGGCAGCACGTCGCCGACGGTCTTGCCCTCGCCGGGCACCTGCTTGGTGAGCAGGTCGTCCAGCGGGGCGGCCAGGTTCTGGGCCCGCCAGCCGGGCAGGTTGTCGGTCGCGACGTCGAACAGGTCGGGGCCCTGGCCGGCGGCCATCTCGGTGGGCAGGTTCTCGGTGCCCTTGCGGCCGACGAACTTGGCATCCACCTTGACGTTGTTCTGCTTGGCGAAGTCGTCCAGAATCGCCTTGAAGATCTTGGCCTGCGGCTCCTGCTCGCCCCAGGAGGAGCGGTAGACGAGGGACTTCTGCTCGGCCTGCCCGGCCGGGCCGCCGCTGTTCTTGTTGCCGCACGCGGTCACACCGAACGCGAGCGCGCCGACCGCCACCAGCGCGGCCGTCCGGGAGAGGACGTTGGTCATGGTTGTCACCTTTCAAGGGGGGAGGGCTCGGCGAGAGTGATCACCGTGCCGGACAGGCGGGCGCGCTCGGCCGCCCAGACCACGCGGTGCGTGGCCAAACTCTCGTGACCGCTGGAACGGATCATCGTCGGGTCGCCGCAGGCCACGGCGTCGAGGAAGGCGTCCATCAGGCCGTCGTCGCCGCCTCCGTGGCCGCCGGCCATCGAGGCTTCTGCGCCGGTCCGGGTGTCGATCTCGGTGATCCGGTCGGTGAGGAAGTCGTGCAGGCGCAGGCGCACGCCGTCGCCCTCGATGGAGCCGTGCGTGCCGAAGATCCGGGTCTTGCGGTGCTCCAGGGCGGCGAAGGCGGTGACGGTGAACGAGGCGGTGACGCCGTCGGCGAACTCCAGGTTCACCACCTGGCTGTCGACCACGTCGTTGTCGCAGGCGAACACGCACCTGCCGTACGGGCCCTCGCGCAGTGCGGTCAGCACGCCCCGCTCCGTGTGGTCGGCGGTGACCGCCGACAGCGGCCACCACTCCTTGTCCGGGTCGCCCAGGCAGCCCAGGTAGAGCCGCTTGGCCGAGTACGGGCAGGTGGCCTCCACCGGGCAGTCGAGGCAGTTGGCCGTGGCACCGGCCGGGGCCTGCTCCTCGCGGAAATAGAGGAGATCGCCGAAGGAGGAGACCCGGTGCGGCAGACTGCCCTTGATGTAGGCCATCCAGTCGAGGTCGTGGCAGGCCTTGGCCAGCAGCAGCGGAGCCGACTCCGCCTCGTTGCGCCAGTTCCCGCGGACGAAGGAGTGCGCCTGGTGCCACCAGCCGACCTGCTCCAGATGCTGGATGTTCATGATCTGGCCGACGGCGCCCTGGTCGACGAGCGACTTGAGGGCCCGCGTGTAGTGGGTGTACCGCATGACGTGGCAGACGGCCAGGATGACCCCGTTGCGCTCGGCGGCCTCGGTGATGCGCCCGGCCTCCTCCTCGGTCGGGGCCATCGGCTTCTCCAGCAGGATGTGGTAGCCGAGGTCGGCCGCGGCGACCGCGGGCTCGGCGTGCATCCGGTCCTGGGTGCCGATGATCATGGCGTCGGCCAGCCGGCCCGCCGCGACGAGGTCGGCCCAGTCGGCGAAGACGTTGCCGGGCGCGATGCCGTGCTCGGCGGCGAAGGCGGCGCGGCGTCGCGGATCAGGCTCGGCGACGGCCACGATCCTCGCGCGGCCGGTCGTCAGGGCCCGGCGGGCGTACAGCGTGCTCCGCAGCCCCGCGCCCGCGACGGCGAGCGTGACGACGGGTTCCGACATCGATGTCCTTCCGGTTTGCCACTTAGTAATTAAAGCTGTTTTTATTAGTCCCTGTTTGTATTGGTCGCCAGGCAGCACTGTCAAGGGGGGTCCATGCGGAAGGTCGCGCTCCAAGGAAGCGACGCACATCGCTTGCGGCGGATCAACATGATCGCGACGCTGCGGGCGATCCGCGCTGCGGGCGTCGTCCCGCTCACCGACCTGGCCCGCCGCGCCGGGCTGTCCAGGCCGACCGTGGAGGGCCTGGTCGAGGAGCTGCACGGACACGGATGGCTGGAGGAGGTCGCCCCCGAGGCCGGCCAGATGGGCAGGCCGGCCCGCCTCTACCGGTTCCGGGCCACGACCGGCTACGTCGTCGGCGTCGACATCGGCTCCTCCAGCGTCCGGGCCCAGGTGACCGACCTGGAGGGCGACCCCGTCGGCCTCGGCTTCACCCGCGTCCAGGCCGACTACGGCAGGGCCGAGCGGCTGGCGGCCGTCCGCGCGACGATGGCGGCCGCGCTGCGGGACGGCGGCGTCACCGCCGACCAGGTGTTGTCGGTGGCCGTGGGCACCACCGGCGTGGTGAGCCCGTCCGGGACGGTCCGCCTGTGCGTGGGGCTGCCCGAGTGGACGGGCCTGGACCTGGCGGCCGAGGTGGGCCGCGACTACCCCTGCCGGATCCTGGTGGAGAACGACTGCAACCTCGCCGCCCTGGCCGAACGGTGGGCCGGGGTGGCCCGCGAGGTGGACGACGTGGTGTTCGTGCTGTCGGGCGTGCGCACCGGCGCCGGCATCCTGGTGCGCGGCGAGCTGCACCGCGGCGGGCGCGGCATGGCGGGGGAGATCGGCGCGCTGCACCTGGTCGGCTGGCACCGCGCCCCCGACCACCTGGCGCGCTTCGCCCCCGGCGCCGCGCCGGAGGAGGTGGCCGGGCTGGTCTTCGCCGCGGCCAGGGACGGCGACCCCGCCGCCCGGTGGGCGGTCGAGCAGTACGCGCACGACCTGGCCGAGGGCATCGCCGCCATCGTGCTGACCGTGGACCCCGACCTCGTGGTGGTGGGCGGCGGCGTCTCGCGCTCGGGCGACGTGCTCATGGAGCCGCTGCGCCGGCACCTGGACCCGCTCTGCCTCGAACCGCCCGCCCTGGAGATCTCCACCCTCGCCGACCAGGCCGTCGTCCTCGGCGCCGTACGGCACGCGCTCAACCACGTGGACGAGCTTCTCTACGACGTGGATCTCCCTCTTGACCTGACCCTCTTCAGGCAAGATATTAAACCTTGATTAATTAGTAACTCGGGCGCCCGACCGTCACCTCCCAAGGAGTTGCCGTGTTCCGAGTTCTCTTACCGTGCGCTGCGCTGGTCCTGACCTTCGTGGCCGCGCCCGCCCCCGCCTACGCCGCCACCTCCTACTACGTCGACCCCGCCGGGAACGACACGGCCGACGGGCACTCCCCGTCCACCGCCTGGCGGACCCTGGACAAGGTCAACGCCCAGACCTTCCAGCCCGGCGACACCGTCCGCTTCAAGGCCGGCGGGCAGTGGACCGGCCGGCTCGCGCCGCGCGGCTCGGGCTCGGCCGGCAGCCCGGTCACCTTCACCTCCTACGGCACCGGCGCCCGGCCGTCGATCGCCGGCGGCGGCGTCGTGGACGCGGCCGTCAAGCTCGCTGACCTGCACGACGTCGTCCTGGACGGGTTCGAGGTGACCAACACCGGTTCGGGGAGCACGCCGCGCATCGGCATCGCGGTCACCGCGACCGACCTCGGCGCCGTCCCCCGGATCACCGTGCGCGGCAACTACGTGCACGCCATCCAGGGCGCCACCTCCGGATCGCAGTCCTCCAACCCGTCGGCGGGCGGGATCATCGTCAGCGCGCTGGGCAAGAACACCGCCACCTACTACCAGGACCTGCTCATCGAGGGCAACGAGGTGGCCGACTCCCGCTCGTACGGGATCGTCACCTGGTCGCAGTGGATGCAGCGCGAAGGCTGGACGTCGCTGTGGAGCGACCTCATGGGCATCCCCGCCGCCGACTACCGGCCCTGGACGCCGAGCACGGGCGTCGTCGTCCGCGGCAACGACGTGCACGACATCTCGGCGGGCGGCATCACCGTCATGCAGGCCCAGGGCGCGCTCATCGAACGCAACCGGGTCGCCAGGACCGCCCAGAACCACGGCAACGTCGGCATCTGGTGGGCCGGGGCCGACGACACCGTCGTCCAATTCAACGAGGTGTCCGGGACGAAGTACTGGGGCCTGGCCAGCGACGGCAACGCCTTCGACGCCGACGCCTCCGTCCACCGCAGCCTGGTCCAGTACAACTTCAGCCACGACAACGAGGGCGGCTTCTTCATCGCCGTCTCGACCGGCACCGGGCCGGCCGAGGCGACCATCCGCTACAACGTCAGCCAGAACGACGCCAACCAGGTCTTCGCCTTCTCCACCAACACCAGGAACATCGACGCCTACAACAACACCGTCTGGGTGCCGCTGACGCCGTTCATCCAGAACCATCCGGACCGGGCCTCGTTCAGCCTGGTGAAGGTGTGGAGCAGCTCGGTGAGCAACATCCGGCTGCGCAACAACGTCATCCACAACGGCGCCAACCTGCCCTACAACGACGGCGGCGCCGTGCAGTACGACCGCAACCTCTACTACTCCGGGCCGGTCCCCGGCGGTGACAGGGCGGCCCTGTCCGGCAACCCGCTGCTGACCGCGCCCGGCACCGCCACCACGCTCGCCGACCTGTCCGGCTACCTCCCGGCGGCGTCGTCCCCGGTCCTGCGGCAGGGCCTGGAGATCGCCTCCGACGGCGGCCGCGACGTCTCCGGCACGGCCCTGCCCTCGGGCATGCCCGACCTCGGCGCCGCCCAGCGGACGGCGGGCGCCGGCCTGTCCGAGCCGGCCGCGACCGTGACCACCTCCTTCGGCAACGGCCAGAGCACCACCCCCGCCGCCCTCACCGACGGCTGGGACTACACGACCTGGGCCAGCCCGTCCTCCGGCGTCACCTATCCGGGCACCGTCACGCTCACCTTCCCCAACCCCAGGACGGTCGGCGAGGTCGTGCTGGCCACCCACTTCGGCCAGGGCCAGGGCATCACCTCCCTCGACGTCCAGACCTGGAACGGCTCGGCGTGGGTGACCCAGACGGCCGGCGCGGCGATCAGCTGGGCGAGCAACACCGCCACGGTGGAACGCCGGTCGGTGCCGCTGCCCGCGCCGGTCACGACCACCCAGGTGCGCCTGGTCGTCAAGGCCGCCAACCACACCTGGGGCAACCTGTCCGTCAGCGAGATCACGACCCGCTGAGCCTGTCCCTCACCGAGGTCGCGCCGGGGCTCCCGGCGCGACCTCCCCGCCGCCGGGTTGACCTCAACCGCGGTTGAGATTGCACGATGTCCCGGACACCCCCCGTCTTCCGACCGCTTTCCCGACGGACAGGACGTTCATGAAGCTTGAGATCTACGCCGACGTGCTGTGCCCCTGGTGCTACATCGGCAAGAGACGCCTGTCCCGCGCGCTGGCCGGGCACCCGGCCCGCGACGGCGTCGAGATCCTCTGGCGCAGCCTCGAACTCGCGCCCGAGGAGGGCCGGACCCCCGGCCCGACCGCCGCCGAGGCCATGGCGGGCTGGTGGGGGGAGCAGGCTCCCGCCCGCGTCGCCCACATCCGGGAGCTGGGCGCGGCCGAGGGCCTGGAGCTGAACCTGCACCTGGCCCGGCCGGTGAACACCTTCGACGCCCACCGGCTGGTCAAGCTGGCCGCCGGCCGCGGACGGGCCGAGGAGATGATGGAGGCTCTGCTGTACGCGTACCACACCGAAGGGCTCAACGTGGCCGACGCGGAGGTCCTGCGGCGCCTCGCCGGCCAGGCCGGGCTGGACGACGCGGAGGTGCGCGCCGTCCTGGCCGGCGACGAGCACGCCGAGCAGGTGCGCGCCGACCGGCGCCGCGCGGCCGAGCACGGCGTCACCGGCGTGCCCAGCCTGGTGATCGACGGCCGTCCGCCGGTCTCCGGGGTCCAGCCGGTCGCCGACCTGCGACGGCTGCTCGACCCGGCCCCGGCCCGCTGACGCCGTCCCGGCCGTCAGCGGCTGTGTTCCAGGGCCGGTTCGTTCTCCTTGTGGCGGGTCGCCCAGAGGAAGATCAGCGCGCCGGCGAACAGCACGATCGAGGTCCACTGGTTGATCCGCAGGCCCAGGAGCGTCACCGCGTGGTCCACGCCGCCGACCGGGTCGATCCGCAGCCCCTCGATCCAGAAGCGTCCGGCGGTGTAACCGGCGACGTAGAGGGCGAACAGCCGGCCGCGGTCCGGCCTCAGCCGCCGGCCGGCCAGGATCAGCGCGAAGCCGAGGGCCACGTCCCACAAGGACTCGTACAGGAACGTCGGGTGGTAGAGCGTGCCCGGCAGGCCGCCGTGTGCCTGGTCGATCTCCAGGCCCCACGGCAGGGTGGTCGGGCTGCCGTACAGCTCCTGGTTGAACCAGTTGCCCCAGCGGGCGATGGCCTGCCCGAACGCGATGCCGGGCGCGATCGTGTCGGCCACCGGCCCAAGGGGCAGCCCCCGGCGGCGGCAGGCCAGCCACACGCCCACGCCGCCCAGGGCGACCGCGCCCCAGATGCCGAGCCCGCCCTCCCAGACGAACAGCGCCTGGTACGGCTCCTTGATCGCGCGCGGGCCGAAGTAGGTCTGCCAGTCGACGAGGACGTGGTACAGACGGCCGCCGACCAGCCCGAAGATCACCGCGGGCATCGCGATGTCGCCGATCGTGCCCCGCTCGCCGCCCCGGGCGCGCCAGCGGCGCTCGCTCAGCCAGATGCCGAACCCGATGGCGACGATGAAGCACAACGCGTAGGCCCGGATCGGGACGAATCCGAGATACCAGACCCCTTGGGCAGGGCTGGGAATCGAGGCGAGGGGCATGCCGGTGACGCTAGCCAACGAACGCCCCCGGAGCCGTTCCCGTGACCTGATCGCGAGCCATCCGCGACCACCCCGCGAACATTCCCCGACGGCCCGTGCGCCTCCCGCGACACCCCCGAGGCCGCCACGCCCGGCGCCCCCACCCGCCCGGCCGCCGCGCGAGAGTCTTCCGGGCCGTCAGCGCTAGGGTGTCGCGAAAAACGGAGATCATTCGTGTCGCGATCCACTCCGCTCGCCTGGCTGCTCTCCCTGGCCGCCGCCGCTTACCCCACGTGGGACCTGCACCAGCCCGAGGACGGCGGCGAGTACACCATTCACGGCTGTGTGGGCGCCTTCTCCGGCCACGGCCGCGAACTCGCGCACCTGGTCTCGCCGCCGCTGGCGGACGCCTACGGCCTGGCCTGCTCGGCCCTTCAGTGGGGAGTGCCCGCGCTCGCCGTCCTGGCGGGATGGCTCATGTCGGCCGGCACGCGCGACGGTGGCATGATCGGCCGCCGCGTGGCCGGCCTGCTCACCCTGCTCGCGGTCGCCGGGCCGCTCAGCCCGTCCTACACCGCCGACGACGGCTGCTCGACCATCCCCGTGCTGACCAACGACTGGTTCGCGGCCGTGGCGAACGCGTACGGGCCATACGAGTCGGCCCTCCTGCTCTCCGCCCTGCTGGTTCTGGCGGCCACCGGGACCGGTGGGCGGCCCGTCCCGGACGGGCTCACCGGTCGCCGGGCGGTGGCCTTCGCGTTCGACTACCTGTTCTTCGTGACCTTCCTGGCCGCCCTCGAACCGAGGTGGAGTCGTCTGGACTTCGGGCTGCGGAACTGGGTGCGGCTCGACGAGCCGACGCCCCTGATCGCCGTGGCCGCCATGTTCCTGTACGTCCTGAGCGGACGGACGTTCGGCAAGCAGCTCATGCGCATCCGCGTCGTCTCCGACACCACGGGACACTGGCCGGGCGGGCGCCGGGCGGCCGTCCGGGCGCTCGTGTTCCCCGTGCTCGTCTGCCTGCCGGAGTTCGGGCTGATCGTGCTGCTGGTGGACGGCCTGTGGGCGGTGCCGGACCCGGCGGCCCGCACCCTGCGTGACCGCCTGGCCGGCACCCGGGTCGTCCGCGATCTGCCCTGACGGAAGGAATCTACATTGTAAAGGCGTCCGGTCGTATCAGGACCGGCCCAGGGCCGCTCCGGGACAGGGCAGGGCACCCGACGCCGGGTGCGGGGATCAGGAGGAGAAGCCCCATGCCGATCGACTACACGTTCGTGAGACTTGAGGATCTGCGGCTGCCGCAGCCGCTGAACGCCGACGTCGCCGCGCTGATGGTCAAGGAGAGCGGCCTCGCCACGGCGGACGTCGCCTTCCCGGACGGACGGCTGACCGACCCGGAACGCCACGCCCTGACGTGGCTGCTCGCCTCGTACGTCCCGCGGCCGTACCGCACCCAGACCAACCACCAGATCCTGCCCATCACGGCCACCACCGTCGGCCAGGTGATCCTCGCCTACGGCGAGGGCCGCCACGCGACCGCGACCCTGGTCGGGCGCGGCCTGCCGGCCGGTGTCGAGCCTGTCAGCCGCGACCTGAACCAGCTGGCGCAATCGCTCACGAACACCTACGGCCTCGCCGGGATCACCGGCCCGTGGACGGTCGAGGAGCTGGTCAAGCTGCACGAAGCGCTGCGGCTCGTCCCCGTCGCCGACCGTCCCGCGCTGCAGGGCGTCGAGATCCAGCGGGTGGGTGGACTCGCCGGCGCGGACGGTCACGACAAGGGCAAGTTCAGCTACGAAAGAGGCCCCTGGGCCGGATCGCCCGGCACCCTCAAACTGGCGGACGCGATCTTCCGGGAGGACGGGATCGGCTTCTACGGCGGCGTCACCTCGCGCGGCTGCCTGCCGAGCGTGCGCGACATCCTGCACGAGGTCGGCCATGCCGTGGAGAGCGCCGCGTGCCGGGTCGACTCCTGGAACAACGCGGCCCGGGTCGTCCAGGGCGCCGGTGGGCAGCGGTACCGCCCGTTCGCGCGCGTCCCGGAGGACGTGGTGACCGAGGCCCTCCAGCTCAACACGGACAACACCGCGCTGAACAAGCTCGGCGCCAAGCTCTCGGGCGCCACCGCCAAGGCCGAGTACAACGCCCTGCTCGACGCGATCGAGAAGGTCCAGGAGTGGATAGAGGCGGGCGAGCAGGGCGTCTACCAGCCGGAGAACGCGTTCGCGCAGCTCAAGAACGACGTGACGGCCAAGGTGACCCAGGCGACCTGGCAGACCTACCGCGACGAGGTCGTCCGGTGGTGCGACGCGCAGATCCTCGAGGCTCGCTGGCGGGCGAAGTACAGGACGCCGCAGGGGCGCGACATCACCCCGTGCCTGCGGAACTTCGTCACGTTCGTGAGCAAGGAGAACGTGGGCCAGGACCTCACCCCGTACGCGCGGACCTCGGCGGGGGAGCTGTTCGCGGAGACGTACGCGTTCTGGATCGTCGACCCCGGGGCCGTGGAGAGGCACAACCAGCGGCTTCGTGCCTACTTCGACGACTTCCAGTACCGGCGCGCGGACTGAGCCCGGCTCCACGTCCGGCCACGGCGGTGACGGCGCGGGCACGTTCACGCACGGCTGCCACCTCGGGTGCGAGGACCCATGACCTGCCGGCTGAAGGCGGCCAGGGCGGCATCGATCGGATGGGGCCGGGGCCTGCCCGACGAATCCGGCCTGTTCCATCTCGCGAGGTTCGTCGTGATGGACATCTGCCGCCTGCCGTCGTCGCGGGTCAGCGACATCGTCGTGGCTCCCCAGACCGTGCCGCCGTGGCCCCAGCAGGTGCCGCCTCCCGGGATCTCGACCCTCTGCAGGCCGAGGCCATAGTCGATCATCTCCCCGGTGTGGGCGCGGACCGGGACCGTGCGGTGCATCTCCGCGAGGAGGGACAGGCCCACGACCTCGCCGCAGAGCAGCAGGCCGTAGAAGGTGTTGAGGTCCTCCATGGTGGACACCAGGGAGGCCGCCGTCCGCACCCAGGACATGTCGTACACGCTGTAGTCGCGGGGCGGGTCGATCATGCCGAAGAACGACTCGTAGATCCGCGGGTGCGGTTCCTCGATCCGCGGCCCGCCGGGGAAGGCGGTGTTGCGCAGCCCGGCATGTTCGATGACGTGCCGGGTGACGTACCCCTCGGCCGTGGCACCGGTCACGTGCTCCAGAAGCCGGCCGAGGATCATGTAGTTGGTGTTGGAGTAGACGCCGGGCGAGCCGCCGGGCTCGCCCGTCGGCGGCGCCGCGAGCCCCATCCTGATCAGCTCGGCCGGGGGGAAGTACGTGAACCGGTTGCCGTCCAGGCTCGCCGGCGAGATGTCCGGCAGGGAGGGGAATCCGCCCAGTGACGGGAACGCGGCGGGAAGATACTCGGCGATGCCGCTGGTGTGGTTGAGCAGCATCCGGACGGTGATCCGCTGCCCGCGCCCGCCCGGCACCAGCCGGGGCAGGTAGCGGCCGATCGGGGCGTCGAGCTGGATGTCGCCCCGCTCGGCCCGCTGCAGGACGGCGGCCGCGACGAAGGTCTTGGTGATGCTGCCCACACGCTGCACCATCCCCGGCTCGACGGGACGGCCGGTCTCCACGTCGGCGACCCCGGCGGCACCCCGCCACACCCGGCCGGCGTCGCGCACTTCGGCGTACACGCCCGGCACTCCCGCGCGGCGCACGCCGTCCAGCGCGGAATCGAGAACCTCCGACCGCTTCCGGTCGTTCACTGCTGATCTCATGCCCGTCATGATGGCCGCGCCGCCGTCCGGTGGCGTCCTGCCGGCGGAGTGAACTGCCGCTACCGCCGGGGGATCAGTGGACGGTCGGCTACGACGCCGGGAGTAGTCCGAGCCGGTCCGCGGAGTCCGTCACCAGGTGACCGGCAGCCTCTCCAGGCCCGATCCGCGGGTGGTGGTCAGTTCGCCGGCCGGTGCGGCCAGGGTGAGCGTGGGGATGCGGGTGAACAGGGCGCGGAAGGCCGTCTCCAGTTCGGCGCGGGCCAGGTTCTGTCCGAGGCACTGGTGGATGCCGTGGCCGAAGGTGAGGTGTCGTCCGGCTGGCCGCCGCACGTCCAGCTCCAGGGGGCGGTCGAGCAGCGCCTCGTCGCGGTTGGCGACGGAGGTGACGATCAGTACGCCGTCGCCCTCGCGGATGAGCTGCCCGCCGATCTCGACGTCCTCGATCGCGACCCGGGGGAGTGTGCCCTCGCCGGCGACGTACCGCAGGAGCTCCTCCACGACGCCGGGCCACGCGGGCGTGCCGTCGCGTACGGCGGCGAGCTGTTCGGGGTGTTCGAGCAGCGCGAGTGTGCCCAGCGAGATCATGCTGGAGGTGGTGACGTGGCCGGCGATCAGCAGGACGAGCGCCAGCCCGGTGACCTCGTCCAGGTCGGTCGCGCCCTGCTCGGCCTGATGGGCGAGCAGGGCGTCGATCAGGCCGTCGCCGGGGGCCGACTGCTTGGCCCGCACCAGGTCCTCGAGGTAGCGGCCGAGTTCAGCCATGGCCGCCGGGGCCTGCTCGGCGTCGTGCCGGAGCCTGGCCTGCCGCTCGAAGAAGGCATGGTCCTCGTACGGGACGCCGAGGAGCTCGCAGATCGCCAGCGAGGGCACCGGCAGGGCGAAGCCGGCCACCAGGTCGGCGGGCGGCCCGGCGGCCAGCAGGGCGTCGAGCCGCTCGTGCACGAGGTGTTCGAGCCGGGGACGCAGCGCCGTGACGCGCCTGACGGTGAACGCGGAGATCAGCGCCCTGCGCTGTCGCTGGTGCTCCTGCCCTTCGGCGCCGAGCAACATCGGCCGGGTGCGCGGGCCGGGTGTGAACGGAAGCGGCAGGGGGGAGCCGGGGTGCGCGCGGTCGCCGGTCAGGCGGGGGTCGGCCAGCAGGGCGCGGCCCTCGGCGTATCCGGTCACCGCCCAGGCCTGGCGCCCGTCGGGCAGCCGGACCTTCGTGACAGTGCCGGGGCCGTGGCCGTCGGCCGGGAGGTACGGGCAGGACTTGACGGTCGGCAGGCCGGGCAGGCCGCCGGTGGCGGGTTCCGTCATGATCTTCTCACCCTCCATAAGATGCACAACGTATCTAATCCCACTTCGCACGCTAGCACAGATAAGATTCGAAGCGCATCTTAAGGAGTTGGTTCGATGACGCCCACGCGCCGACGGGGACAGCGACTGGACGACGCCATCCTCGACGCGACCTGGCAGATCCTGCACGAGGCCGGATACGCCAGGCTGACGTTCGAAGCGGTCGCGGCGGTGGCCGGCACCAGCCGCCCGGTGCTCAGCCGGCGCTGGCCCACGCGGGCCGAGCTCGCGCTCGCGGCCATGGAACGCGCCGCGCCGCCCGTCGCCGCGGTGCCGGACACCGGCGGCCTGCGCCCGGACCTGATCGATCTGCTGCGGGAGGCCGTCAACGGGTTCGGCGCCGTCCGCGGCGAGGTGCTGGCCGGGTTGCTCGCGGAAACGGCCCGTGACCCGGACGCCGCCGCCGCGGTGCGCGCGTGGATCGCACGCTCCACGACCGGGCCCGCGATGGCCGCCATCCTGGCGCGCGCGGCCGGGCGGGGGGAGATCCCCACCGCCGACCTTCCCGCGCGGGTGCTCCGGCTGCCCTTCGACCTGGCACGCAACGAGGTGGTCCTGGGCGGCCTGCCGCTCGCCGACGACGTGATCGCCTCCATCGTGGACGACGTCGTCCTCCCGCTCGTCGGCGCGGCGGGGCGGGAGCGGCCGGGGTCCGCGAGCGGGTCACAGGATTCCTGATCCTCTGGTCCCAGTGGCGCCTACCCGACCGGGTACGAACCTGCCCGCACCCGGTCGGCTTCCGGTCCACGTCAGGGGGTGCCGAACCAGACGGAGAGCGCTTCGCGCAGCGCTGGTACGGCGGTGTCGGCGGGTTCGTCGACGGATGCGGCCCAGGCGATGTGGGCGTCCGGCCGGATCAGCAGGGCGTCGGACGGTCGCCGGTCGGTCCTGGCGGTGTGGACGTCGACACGCTGTCCCCAGGGACGGGCGGCCTCGCGAAGGCCGGGGCGGTCGGCGAGGTCGAGGAGGACGGGCCGGGCGGGATGCAGGAGTTCGGCGACGCGGGTGGTTCCCTGGCCGGTGTGCAGGGTGAGGTCGGGCGCGAATGTCCCGGCCAGGGGGTGGGGGTTCGTGCCGGGCATCGGGTAGCGGATGTCGGCGCCCGCGACCATGGATCCCATACGGCGCAACGGCTGCTCGTCGGTGAGCAGCTCCTGGAACATCTCCCGGAGCGCTTCGGCGGCCGCGTCGTGCCCGCGTCGCAGCGCGACCTGGGCGCGGGTGTGCAGCATGGTGCGGGCGCCGGCGAGGTGGCGTTCGGCGTGGTAGGTGTCCAGCAGGTCGTCCGGCGCCCGGCCGTGCAGGTCGGCGGCCAGTTTCCAGGCCAGGTTGACCGCGTCCAGCAGGCCGGCGTTGAGCGCCACGCCGGTGGCGGGGAACAGGTGCGCCGCGTCCCCGGCCAGCAGGATGCGCCCGGCGCGGTAGCGCTCGGCCTGGCGGGCCTTGAAGGTGAAGCGCGACAGCCGGGTCGATCCCGCCAGTGGCAGGTGCACGCCGAGCACGCGACGCAGGCTGTCCTGCAGTTCGGTCAGGGTCATCGGGACGTCGTCGTCGTACTCGGTGGTCTCGTCCTCGATGGTGTAGAGGGAGACGCTCGGGGCGCCGGGTGAGGAGCCGACGCCGAGCAGGCCCTGGTCCGTGCGGGTGAAGCCCGCGCGGACCGTGCCGAATCCGGGGACGTCCAGATCGCCGGTGTCCAGCACGGTGACCTCGTCGGGCAGGGTGACCTGGGCCAGCCGGTTGACCTCGGGATAGACGGTGCCGGGGAAGCCGATGCCGGCCCAGTCGCGGACGCGGCTGCGCGCGCCGTCACAGCCGACCAGGTAGCGGGCGCTGACCTGGTACGGTCCGTCCGGGCCCCGCACGTCCACCCTCACCCCGGCGTCGTCCTGGTTCACGCCGGTCACCTCGTGCCCGCGGTGCACGTCCACGCCGAGCTCGCCGGCGCGTTCGTCGAGCAGCCGCTCCAGGTGCTGCTGCGGCAGCGGCAGCGCGTGCAGCGGCGGATCCGCCAGCCGGGTGAGGTCCAGGTGCACCCCGCCGAACGGGAACCGGGGTGCCGGGGCGGGGCCGGGGCAGGCGGCCTGGAAGCGTTCCAGCAGGCCCCGGTAGCGCAGCAGCTCCAGGATCTGGCCGCCGAGGCCGCCGGCCTTGGGGGTGTCGCGGCGGTTCGGATGCCGCTCCAGCACCAGCGGCCGCACCCCGGCCAAGCTCAGTTCGATCGCCAGCATGAGGCCGGTCGGTCCGGCTCCCACAATGATCACGTCGGCGTTCTTCATCGGTAACTTTCCTTGCGATCTGTCGGGTGTCGGGTTTCAGAGGTCGGCGACGGTGGAGGTCGGGGTGTTGAGGATGCCGTCGAACGCCTCCAGGACGGGCGTGTGCACGTAGGCGCTCTGGATCCGGATGCGGTCGGGGCCGGCGATCCCGTGCGCCTGGCGCAGGTCGGCGATGCTGAGCCCGAGTCCGGCCTCGGCGAAGGCGGCCTCGACGCTGCCCGGCTCGGGCGGCTGCAGCGGGGTGTCGTCGACGGCGAAGCCGAAGCGCGCGTTCTCGTCGGGGCGCATGTCGGCGGTGTGTCCGGCGGGGCTGGTCAGGGCGAGGGCGACGTAGTCGTCGCCCAGGCGGTCGTGCAGGTGCAGCCCCATGGGCAGCCCCGTGAGCCGGCCGTCGAAGGAGACCGGCGTCTTCTGGATGTGGGCGTTGTGGGCGGCCAGCACGATGCGGGCCTCGGGGCCGGAACGTTCCAGATGCCACTGGACCGACCCGGCCATGTAGACGTCCCTGGCCGAGGTGTCGGCGGTCAGGCCGGTGCCGGCGTACAGACCGGCCATGGCGCGAAAACCGTAGTCGGCGCTGCAGGCGGCCTCAAGGCGGCGCAGGGCGAGGTCGTAGCCGGGCCGGTCGGCACGGGAGAGGTACAACGCCTCCACGGCACGAAAGCGCATGTGCAGCCGCATCAGGATCGCGCTGAGAGCGTCCTGCTCGGCGGTCGCCAGGCGGGTCCAGGCCGGTGCGGCCGAGGCCGCGGAGGCGCCGGCGAACGACCCGGCGATCCGCATCGCCTCCTCGACCATCGGGAGGGTCTCGGGATCGACCTGGCGCAGGTAGTCGGCGACCGGGGCCAGGGCGGGAAGCAGGGACCCGCCGGCCGCCGGGACGTCGATCCCGGCGAAACGCACCGGCTCGGCCGCTGCGGCGTTGTGCCGGCGCATCCAGCGCAGCGGCTCGGCGACCCCCACAGGGATCGCCGTGGCGAGCCGGGCCGCCAGCTCGTCGTCCGTGCCTTCGCCCTGCGCCCAGGCGTCCAGGGGGACGCCCTCGCTGAAGCCGTACTCGAAGGCCAGGACGGTGAAGCCGCAGCGCTCGGCCAGGAACCGCAGGATGCGCCGGCGCATGACCGAGAACTCGGTGATGAAGTGGGAATTCTCGCCGACCGCGACGACGCGCGCGTCGCCGACGACGTCGCGCAACGGCTCCAGGTCGTCGAGCGGAGCCTCAGGGTCGAGGTGGGTGAGCGGGACGGCGTGGCCGCGAAGCCAGTCGGCGAACGGGTCGCGGCAGGATGAAGCGGGCATGGGGACAGCTCGATTCTGATCGTGGAAGGTGAAGGAACGACAGATGGAGGCGCGTGACACCGTAGGCGCAGGCGTCACCGGAGCCCGGCGGCGCGTCCTACCGCCTGTCGGCCGCCGCTTCCTCCAGCGCCGCGACGCTGCCGGACATGATCGTGGCGACGTGCCGGGTGAGGTGCTGCAGCGGCCAGTCCCACCAGGCCAGCGCGAGGAGACGGGCGATGTCGGCGTCACTGTGGCGACGTCGGATGAGCCTGGCCGGGTTGCCGCCGACGACGCCGTAGTCGGGCACGTCGTCCACGACCACGGCGCCGGAGGCGATGATCGCTCCGTGGCCGATGCGGACGCCGGGCATCACCGTCGACCGGTAACCGAGCCAGACGTCGTTGCCGACCACCGTGTCACCCCGTCCGGGCAGGCCGGTGACGAGGCCGAAGTGCTCGGCCCAGGAACCACCCATGATCGGGAAGGGGAAGGTCGAGGGGCCGTCCATGCGGTGGTTGGCGCCGTTCATGATGAACCGCACGCCCTCACCGAGCGCGCAGAACTTGCCGATGATCAGTTTCTCCGGGCCGTAGTGGTACAGCACGTTGCGGGTCTCGAAGGCGGTCGGATCATCGGGGTCGTCGTAGTAGGAGAACTCGCCGACGTCGATCAGCGGTGCGGTGATCAGGGGCTTGAGCAGCACGACTCGGGGCTGCTCGGGCATGGGATGCAGCACGGTCGGGTCAGGGGGGACGGGCATCACGCGATCGTCTTCTTCTCGTGAGGTGGCGATGAGGTGGTCTTGCACTTCTTATGTGTACGGAACGTTCCGTACCGATAGGATGATGTCCAAGGCGGGCTACCGTGTCAAGTACGGAACGTTCCGTACCGATAAGGTGTCGGCGGAACCGGCACGCCCGGTGCGGGACGACCGGGATGTCCCACACCGAACGGGCGGTCACCGGACCCGCTTCCACTTTCTGGAGGATCTGTGATTTTCCGTCCCACGGTCGAGGCTGATCTCGACCGCCTGCTCGGCTGCGTCGTCGTTGAGGGCATCAGCTGGGCCCATCCTGAACGGCTGCTGTCCTTCCTCGAATCCGGCAACTACCGCCACGCGTGGATCTGGATCGCCGAGGAGAACGGCGAGATCTTGGCCCGCGCCGTGTGGTGGGGGTCGCCCGACGCCGGCAAGCCTCTCGCGCTGGACTGCATCTACGTCCACCCGTCGGTCGATGACCCCGTCGGCCTGGCCGCCGACCTGCTCGGTCACGCCCACGCCGGCTACGAGGACAAGCCCGCGTACCACGTGTTCGTCTCGAACGGCTGGCGCGACGACCCCACGTCCGCGGCCGCGATCGCCTGGCGCTGGACGGCCGCGGGCCGCGCGGGGCTGACCGAGGAGCTGGAACGGCTACGCTACGAGTGGACCGCCGAAGCCGGGGTGCCCACGCCGTCGGGCCGGCTGGAGTTCCGCGGCGAGGACGACGACGAGGTGTTCGTCGAGGCGTTCCGCCGGGTGGCCGTCGGCACGCTCGACCACCACACCCGCGAAGCCCTGGTCACCATGGACCCGGACGCGCAGGCCCGCCAGGACGTCGCCGGGTACCGCTCCATGCCCGGTGAGCGCTCCTGGTGGCGCCTGGCCTACACCGGGGACGGCGAACTGGCCGGGGTCGCGCTGCCGTCGGCGAACGGCGGCGGCCCGGTGGTCGGCTACCTCGGCGTGGTGCCCGAGCACCGCGGCCGGGGCTACGTGAACGACCTGCTCGGCGAGATCACCCGCAACCACGCGGAACGCGGCGTGCAGCGGATCGTCGCCGACACGGACGCGGGCAACGTCCCGATGGCCCGCGCCTTCGAACGCGCCGGCTACCGCAATTTCGCCGTCCGCCTGGTCCTGTCCCCACCCCCGTCCCATACCTGATCGGCCGCCCGGCGCCGGACAGGGCGGGTACGCGCCCAGCCGTACCCGCGCCGGAGCCCGTGCCCGCAGTCCGCCGCCCGTACGGAACGCGCCGTACCGATAAGGTGTCGGCATGACCGACACGCCCCACCGTCGCGGTGCCGACCGGACCGAGGCCATCATGCGGGCCACGCTGGAGCTCGGCCAGGAGATCGGCTACGCCAAACTGAGCATGGAGGCGGTCGCCGCCCGAGCGGGCGCCAGCAAGCAGACCATCTACCGCCGATGGCCGTCCAAGGCGGCCCTGTTGTTCGACTCGCTGTTGTCGGTGAACGGGCCTGCCCTGGACTACCCTGACAGCGGCGACATCGTGGCCGACTTGCGCGCCCAGATCCACTCGGCCGTTGATCTGCTGGCCGGGCCGCCCGTCGGCCCGTTGTTCAAGGCCCTGATAGGTGAGGCCCAGCACGATCCCCAGATCGCCGCCGCGCTCAACGAACGCTTCATCGCCCCACAGGCGGACAAGACCGTCGCCCGCTTGAAGGCGGCCCGCGACCAGGGTCAACTGTCGCCCGCCTTCGACCTCGCCCTGGCGATGGCGATCCTGTCCGGCCCGCTGTACTTCCAGCTCCTGATCACACAGGAACCACTGACTCACGAGTACGTCGACCGGATCCTCGACGCCCTCTTCACCGGCATCGGCCCCACCCGCGCACACTGACGTCCCACGTCATCCCGGCGACCTGTCCCTGCGGAGTGTGTCGGGGCCTCGGCCTCTGACGACGACCTGAGTGATCGACGGGTGCCGCAAGATCGTCTGCCCGTCCACCGGCGTGAAGGCGGGAACGGCCGCGAGGCTGCCCCGGCTCCTGCGGAAGCCGAACCCGTCGCCGATCTCGGACGAGCCGTTCGAGTCGGTGGCCGGGGGCGGCGCCGGTAACCGGATCAGGGCAGAGGGGGAGCCGGCGCGGTCCATCTGTCGTCCGCCGAACGCGGGCTCAGGCGCAGGATCTCCGCGTCAAGGACTTCGACCAGGCAGGGACGGCGTCGGTGTGCTGCGGGCGGGTGCCGGGCGAGAGCTCACGCCCCCGGCACGAGCTCCTGTCCGCCCAGTCGTCCGCGTCGGGCAGCACGCCCACCTTCGAGTACGCCTTGTAGCGGTGTATCTCGCGTCAGACAGGGTCGTACTGAGCGGCATGTGGTTGAGCCTTTGCAAGGCAGTGGTGTCGCCCGTCTTTCACCCGAGCCAGGAATCGCGTTCACGCGGCGCGGCCGTTCGCAGGTGCTCGCGATGGGGCTCACCGCCATCCGCCATGCCGGAGCAACGGCCCCCGGCACCGGACGCGAGGGCGACTACGACCTCAAGCGGGTGTGACCTGCCCCCGCTCGACGCCGAGCCGCCCTCGCCCACGGCCTCAGAGAGACCGCCTGCCCATCACCCGGACAGACCGCCCGCGAAGATCGGCGGAACCCGGTCCCGCCACGGCATCGCCCGTTCCAGGTGCGCGGCGACCTGGAACAGCAGGTCCTCGCGCCCGTACGCGGCGGCGAGCTGCACGCCTATGGGCAGCCCGCCCGCGCTCTGCCCCAGCGGCAGGCTGATCGCCGGCTGCCCGGTGGTGTTGAACAACTGCGTGAACGGCCCGAACCCGGACAACGTCTCCAGCCATCCCCGCAGCGTCTGATCGGGATCGTCGTACCGCAACGTGCCGTGCGGCACCGGCAGACGGCCCAGGGTGGGCGTGACGAGCAGGTCGTACCCGGTGAAGAAGGCCGCCGCCGACCGGGTGACCCGGTTCTGGGCGTCGAAGGCGGCCAGCATGTCCAGCGCGGTGGCCTGCCTGGCCGCCGTCAGGAACTCCCGCGAGACCGCCTCCATCCTGGCCTCGTCGGGCTGCCGTGGCGCGAGGAGGCACGGGGAGGCGACTCCGACGGCCTCGATGATCCACGCCCTCATGGCGTCCTCCCGGTCGACCGCCGGGCTCGCCTCCTCCACGACGTGCCCCGCCTGCTCCAGCACGCGGGCCGTCGCGACCGCCGCCGCGGCGACCTCCGGGTCCACGTCCGTGCCCATCCAGGAGGTGGTGGTCAGCGCGACCCGCAACCGGCCCGGATCCGTCACGAGCTCCCGCGCGTACGACCCGCGCGGCGCAGGCGCGGTGTACTTGTCGCCGGTCCCCGGCCCGTGGACCGCGTCCAGCAGGCGGGCGGCGTCGCGGACCGTGCGCGTGAGCACGAACTCGTCCGCCATGCCGAGGACCAGCTCACCGGCCTCCGGGCCGCAGGGGCCGCGCCCACGGCTCAGCTTGAGCCCGACCAGCCCGCAGCAGGCGGCCGGGATCCTGGTCGAGCCGGCGCCGTCGCTGGCGTGCGCGACCGGCACGGCCCCGGCCGCCACCAGCGCCGCGGCGCCGCCGCTCGACCCGCCCGCGGTGCGGCCGAGGTCCCAGGGGTTGCGTACGGGCCCGTAGCGCACGGGCTCGGTGGTGAAGCTGACGCACAGCTCAGGCACCGTGGTCAGTCCCAGCGTGACCAGGCCGGCGGCGCGGAACCGCGTCATCAGGTCGGTGTCGCGCCGGGCGAGGACGCCGGGATAGGCCCGGCTGCCCAGCGTGAACGGCACCCCTTCGGCCACCGGCCCGTGATCCTTGATGAGGAACGGCACCCCCGCGAAGGGGCCGTCGGCGGCGTGGTCGAGCGCTGGCGAGAACACCGGCAGCGCCAGCCCGTTCACGTGTTCGTCAACCTGCGCCAGCGCCTGGCGGGCCGCCGTCTCGACCTCGCCGGCGCCGGCCTCGCCCGTCCTGATCAGGTCGCGGAGGCCGGTGGCGTCGTACCTGGCGTACTCATGGATGTCCATGGAAAGCCCTTCTCCGGGCGCGCTCGGGCGCCCGCACGTCGATCGTCTGAGGGAAGAGTCAGAGGGTTGCCGGCAAGGGGGTGACGGCTCCTGGGCCGTCCCCCTGCCGGTGATCGACGTGTTCCTACGCTCGGTACATCACCGGCCATGCTCGCAGCGACCGGCCCTCAGGTCCACCGAGTTTTCCGCCAGGGTCAGGCGACCGGGTTCCTCATGGCCGACCTGCGCGGCACGAACACCTCGCTCAGACCGATGATGCTAGGACCGGAGAGCAGGACGCCCGGCTGCAACTGCCCGTCCACGCCGAGCAGGACTCGCGCACCCCCACGGACTGCGACCGGAAACCACAAACTACGGGCCGGTCCGGCTGTACGCTCCCGGCCGACCGCTCCGGAACCGGAGGCCGAGGAGCGGCTTCGGTCGGGGACCAGGAGCGGGGCTGCCCTCGTGCTCCTGGAATGGCTTTGCTTCTGACGGCCAGGCGTGGGTTGCCCCGGTGTCTCAGGGATGGCTTTGCTTCTGGCGGCCAGGGGCGGGGTTGCCCGCGTGCTTCCAGGACTGGGTCCGCTTCTGGGGGCCAGTCGTGGGGTTGCCCTGGCGCGCCAGGAGGGCGTTTGTCCCCGAGGTCCAGGAATGGGTTCACCCCTGAGGGGCCCGGGGCGGTTCCCGCGGCCCTGACATGATGTGGATCATTTCCTGAAATATCGCCCATTTGGAGGAAAGCTGTGCGCATCGCGCTCGCCGGGCTCGCCACCAGCCATCCGTACACCGACGCCCGCACCCTCGCCCGCCACGCCGAGCTGGCCGTCTGGGAGCCCGACGCCGAGCGGCTGCGGCGCTTCACCGAGGAGCATCCCGAGGCGAAGGTGGCGGGCGACCTCGACGAGCTGCTGGCAGCGGACCCGGACGGCGTCGTGCTGACGTTGCCCAACCCCCGCGTGCCCGCCGCGCTCGAACGGATGCTGGAGACCGGCGTGCCGTGTTTCGTGAACAAGCCCGCCGCCGCGACCAGGGAGCAGCTCGACGCCCTGCGCCGGCTGCCGGTGCACGATCGGGTGATGTCGGGCTCGGTGCTGCGTTTCGCGCCCGCCTTCGCCGAGGTCCGCGCCGACGCACAGGACGTGCTGTCGGTACGGGCGACGGTCCGGCACGACGTGGGCCAGTGGGCCGACGGCCACAACGCCTGGCAGGACACGCCCGGCGAGGGCGGCGGGACGATGGTGACCATGGGCATCCACGGCGTCGAGCCGCTGGTCGCCCTGCTGGGCCCGGACGTGCGCCTGGTCGGGGCCGCCGGAGCCAGACGGCACTACCGCACACTCAGGTCGGAGGACACCGGCGTCCTGGCACTGCAGTGGGCGAACGGGACAGTCGGAACGGTCGAGATCCTGGGCGTCTCGGACGACAACGCCTACACGGTGACCCTCCACGGCCGGCACGGCAGCGAGTCCGTCGTGATCGAAAGCGGCCCCGACCCGGTCCACAACCTGGGATACGTCCGGACGATGGAGGCGTTCCTCAGCATGGTGCGCGGCGGCCCGAGCCCGGTGCCGTGGGCCGAAACCATCGCAATCCTGGACATCCTGATCTCGGCCCGAGAACACACACCCACCACCTGAGAACCACTCCAACCATCAAGCCACCCGACGGACACCAAGCACCAAGCCCCGCCCCGAACCAACCCACACCCCGACGGCCACAGCCGGCACACCGTCCTCGGCCGCGCCACCTGGGCCACCGCGCTCCCCGACCGTTCACGATCGCCACCGTCCGGAGTCCCACCGTCCGGAGTCCCACCGTCCGGAGTCCCACCGTCCGGAGTCCCACCGTCCGGGTCCGGGGTTGCCACCGGTCGGGGTCGCCACCGGTCGGGGTCGCCACCGGTCGGGGTCGCCACCGGTCGGGGTCGCCACCGGACGGGGTCGCCACCGGTCGGGGTCGCCACCGGTCGGGAGCGCCTCGTGGGCGGGGGCATCGCCTTCTGGTCGTGGCTGGTTCGGGTGCTGGCCATCAGCAGTCGTGGTGCGTCGGCGCGGATACCCCCAGTACGTGGCTCTGTTGTCCGGGGGCGCCACTGTCCGGGGGCGCCCCCGTCCGGGGGGTGGCGCCGCGCCGCCGGTCGGGGTTGCCGTCGGACGGGAGCGCCTCGTGGGCGGGGGCATCGGCGTCTGGTTGTGGCTGGTTCGGGTGCCGGCTGTCAGCAGTCGCGGTACGTCGGCACGGAAACCCCCAGCACGTGGCTCTGTTGTCCGGGGGGCGCCACTGTCCTGGGGGCGCCGCCGGTCGGGGTTGCCGCCGGTCGGGAGCGCCTCGTGGGCGGGGGCATCGGCGTCTGGGCGTGGCTGGTTCGGGAGCCGGCTGTCAGCAGTCGTGGTGCGTCGGCGCGGAAACCCCCAGTACGTGGCTCTGTTGTCCGGGGGCGCCACCGTCCGGGAGGCGCCACCGCGCCACCGGTCGGGGTCGCCGTCGGACGGGAGCGCCTCGTGGGCGGGGGCATCGGCGTCTGGTCGTGGCTGGTTCGGGAGCCGGCTGTCAGCAGTCGCGGTACGTCGGCACGGAAACCCCCAGTACGTGGCTCTGTCGTGGTTTGTCGGCGAACACCCAGCGGTTGGTGGCCAAGGCGTCGTCGGGTTCGGGCAGGGGGCCTCGACCATGCTGACGGGTGAAGTCGAAGGGCGTACGGACGGTGGCGGACCAGCCCCGCCCCCTCAGCAGCCCGATGGAGTCGGGACGCGGCTTCCTGTCGAACAACGCGAGCAGATCCACGCCGATCTGTGCCTTGGTCGCCGCGTAGACCGGGTTGGCGCGGACCGCCGGCGACCCCAGCCCGAGCTTGGCCTCGAACGCCAGGACGCTGCCTTCGGCGCTCAGGACGTCGATGGTCCGCTGGAGCCGCCGTTCGACCTCCGGATCCAGGTAGAGCAGGAGCCCTTCGGCCAGCCAGGCAGTCGGCGCGTTCGCGTCGAAGCCCGCGGCCAGCAGCGCGCCGGCCCAGTCGTCGCCCACGTCGGCCGCGACCACCCGACGTCGTGCCGCCGGGACGACCGGAACCGGGGGAGACGGCTCGACGGCGAGCGAGGCGAGCACGTGCTCCTTGAACGCCAGCACTCCCGGCCGGTCGATCTCGTACACGACCTGTCCCCGAGGCCAGCCGAGCCGCAGAGCCCGCGTGTCGAGCCCCGCGCCGAGCAGGACGACCTGCCGGACGCCCGCCTTGGCCGCGCGCAGCAGGAAGTCGTCGAGGACCCGGGTGCGCAGACCGAAGTAGCGCCCGAGCCTGCCCCAGAGAGGGTTGGCGTCGCCGCCGGGCACGTGCTGCGGACGGGTCGGCCAGGCGGCCGACGCGGCGGAGGCGCGTACGAAGTGTTCGGCGTAGGGGTCGGCGGCCAGCGAGTCGGGGCGGTGGGTCTCGATCGCCCGCGCGGCGGCGACCATGAGCGCGGTCAGGCCGACGCCGGTGTCGATCTCGAGCTGTCGGTTGTCCGGCACGTGCTCTCCTCTCGGGCCGGTCGACCGGCCGCTGACACCGCGGCGGTCTCCTGTTCCGGGATCCACGAGCCTGGGACGTCGTGGGAGGTGAGATGGGCGCCGTAGAGGGCGGCCATGAAGCGCAGGATCTCCGAGTCGGGCAGGTGGCGGCTGGCGGTGCAGTCGGTCAGCACCGTGATGTGGAAACCCTTCTGGAACGCCGTGCGGGCGGTGGTGTCCACGCAGACGTCGGTGTACAGGCCGGCGAAGACCAGGCGGACGATGCCGCGCCCGCGCAGGTGCCGCTCGAAGCCCTCGCTGAGGAAGGCGTCGAAGCAGGCCCACTTGGTGAAGACCGGCTCCCCAGGCGCGGGCTCGACCTTGTGGAACTGCGCGCCCCAGGTGCCTTCAAGGCATTTGAGCGGTTTGCCCTGGGCGAGGTCGCGCCGCCGCCAGCTCGGCCCCTGATGCTCGGCGTCACCGACGAAGCGGACGAAGACCACGTCCATGCCGCGGGCTCGCGCCGATGCGAGGGCCTTGGCCGTGTTGGCCGCGGCCGCCTCCAGAGCCGCAGGGTCACCGGCGTAACGGGCACGGGCGGTGAGGCCGGTACAGAAGTCGTTCTGCAGGTCGACGACGACCAGGGCCGCACGTTCGCTGGAGGACTGGCGCTCCTCGGTGGCCAGGCCGGCACGTTCCTGGTGTTCTCCGGTGTCCCTGTTGGCACGTTCCTCGAGGGGCTCGGGCTGCTCGGCGGTCATGAGTCCGCCATCAGGACCGGGCGGGCCGTGGGCTCCAGGGCGTCGAGGAGGGCGTCGACCACGCCGGTGGTGGAGTGTCGTCCGCCGGCGTCAGGGGTGGCGACGCCGTGGCGGTCGAGCGCCATCAGGGCGCGCTCGACCATCCGCACCGCTCCGGCGCACCCCGCGTGCCGCTCGGCGATGGCCGCCGCGGCCCGGACCGTGGCCACCGGATTGACCCTCCCGGTGTCCGCCAGGTCGTCGGCGGAGCCGTGCACGGTCTGGTACTCGACCAGACCGCACGCGTCGGGATGCAGGTAGACGTTCTCGGTGCAGCGGTTCTCCTGCCGCTCGGAGCCGAAGCGGTCGAGCAGCACCACGTGCATGATGTCGGCCCACTCGTTGCCCGCGATGATCACCGTGCGGGGGCGGGGGCCGCGTTCGATGAGGTTGCGGTTGACGGTGTCGGGCTGGAACAGGCCGATCTGCACGCCGTGGCGCGCGGCGCTCTCGGCCACCCACTCGTCGAGCGCGCCGTCGAGCAGGTGGAACTTGTAGGCCATGACGATCTCGTCTATGCGGCCGTCGGGCCACTCCTGCCGGGCCCGGCGCACGGCCAGCGCGATGACCTTCTCGGTGATCTCCCTGGTGAAGGTCATCGTGCGGACGAGCGCGCCGGGAAGATGCACGTTCTCGCCGGTGTAGAAGCCCTGGGCCTGGTCCCTGACCAGCAGCAGCGACGCCCCGGCCGTGGTGATGGTGTCGATCTTCACCGCCTGCAGGCGCTGGCGGACCAGGTAGAGCGACTGGGCGTTGATCGCCGTACGGAAGACGGCGGGGACCCCGGCGGCCGCCAGTGAACGGCAGAAGCGCGTGTAGTGGTCGGCGTCCTGCCGCGTGCTCTCGCGGATCTCCTCGGCCTCCGCGCCGGCCTTCAAGGACACGTAGGAGTGATAGATCCGCTCAGAGCGGGTGAGGGCCACCTTCGTGCCGCAGGCGTCGGCGATCCCGGCCAGCACCCGCTCGAAGACGGCCGCGAGCTCGGGGCCCGTTCCCTGGCCGATGGCAAGTCCGATGACTGGTTCCACTACTGCTCCCTTTTCGTCGTCGAAGGCCGGACGCACCGGCTCGTGGCGGCCGTCAGCTGGACTCTCCGAGCAGGAGGTCGCCCGCGATGTCCGCCTTCTCGGGGCTGTAGTACTCCTTGATGCCCTCGGCCCAGACCGGAACCTTGACCTGGTCGTCCTGGGAGGGGCCGAACGCGTCGAAGAGGGTGTTGACATTGCGCCGCTTGAAGCCGATGGCGGTCATGAGCGCCATGAAATCGGTGCGGTGGATGAGGCCGTCGCCGTCGGGGTCACCCAGCTCGGCCAGCGCCTCGGCGAAGTCGGTCAGCGCGTCGTCGAAGCGCTCGGGGGAAAGGACGCACGCGCTGTACTCCTCGAAGCTGATGCGGCCGTCTTTGTCCAAATCGAGTTCCTCGGCAAGAGTTGTCCAGTAACGACGGAAAGCGTCACTGATCGCGCTCTTGGCGGCTTCGGTGGAACGAGGGGAAGCCGCCAATACGCGGTTGGCCATGCGGTCGAAGTCTTCGGCCTCAAGGTAACCGGTGCCGTCGGCGTCGAACAGGGTGAAGATGAGCTTTACTCGGTCGATGGCCGCGTCTTGCATGCCTGTCACCTTTCTTCGGCGGGGTCCGGGTGCAGACTCTATAACGGAACCTGGCGCGCGGGTGACCAGGTCTTTGGCGGTGGGGGAAACGTAAAATCCCGCATTTGGAATAATTCGCCAGAAAGCCTCGCTGGGCGACAAAGGCGGAGAACTCATGCGATTTCCGCACGCGCGGCGCGCGGGGAGCGCCGGGAAGTTGGGGATATTTCGTGTTATATGGGGATTTGCGACTCGCGCTTCGGGGGCACCGTGTTTCCATATCCCGGGCGCTAGTTTTTCATGTCCCGGGGTGAGGGTGGGGGGAGGAGCGTCCCGGATGGGGGTACCCTTGGCGCCTTTCTGGTGATTGCGCGTGCCGGCGTGTCGTCCTCATCGCCGCGTCCCGAGGCGGCACCTGGGCCCGACATGTTTCGGGCGTGCAGACGGTGTGGAATGGTCGCTTGGGTCCGCCGGAATGCTCTCCTAGGCGGGACTCGAAGGCGTGCCACGGTATTCGCCGCTGCGACTGGTGGCCGCTACTAATAATCTACAAAGTAAGGGCCACGGCGGCGGTGGTCGGGCTCGATGCCGGGGGAACGTCCCCTCACTTTCACTTTATAGCGGATCCCCGCCCCTCATGAGACCTCGAAAAGTCGTTCATACTGCCCGTTGCGAACCAACCCCGACGAAGGATGGAGCGACGGAATTGGGTTACGTGCTGGAGTTCGGGCAGATCAACGCGGCGAATCTCGCGGACGTCGGCGGGAAGGGCGTCGCCCTGGGCGAGCTCTCGCGGATCGACGGCATCCGCGTGCCGGACGGCTTCTGCGTCACGACCGACGCCTTCCAGCGGGTCGTGTCCGCGGTGCCGTCGTTCGACGCCCAGCTCGACCTGCTGTCGAAGGTGGATCCGGACGACCGTGCGGCGCTCCGCGCGCTGAGCGCGGAGATCCGCGCCGCCATCGAGGGCGCGCCGGTGCCCGACGATCTGGTGGCGGCGATCGGGGAGTCGCTGGCCCGGCTCGGGGAGCAGGCCGCCTGCGCGGTGCGTTCGAGCGCGACGGCCGAGGACCTGCCGACGGCGTCCTTCGCCGGTCAGCAGGATTCGTACCTGAACGTCGTGGGGCCGGCGGAGGTGCTTCGGCACGTGCGGCGGTGCTGGGCCTCGCTGTTCACGGAGCGGGCGGTGGTCTATCGGCGTCGTAACGGGTTCGATCACCGTGGGGTGCGGATGGCGGTGGTCGTGCAGCGGATGGTGTTCCCGGACGCGGCGGGGGTGCTGTTCACGGCGGATCCGTTGACGTCGAACCGGAAGGCCGCCGTCGTGGAGGCGGTGTGGGGGCTGGGTGAGGCGCTGGTCTCGGGCGTGGTCGCGGCGGACGTCTACACGGTGCGTGACGACCGGGTCGTGGACGTGTCGGTCGGGGCCAAGGCGCGGGTGGTGCGGGCGTCGCCGACGGGCGGTACCGAGGAGGGACCGGTCGAGGCCGAGCGGTCGGTCCGGCGGGCTCTGACCGATGAGCAGGCGGTTCGTCTGGTGCGTTTGGGACGGCAGATCGAGGCGCGGTTCGGCCGGCCGCAGGACATCGAGTGGTGTCTGGCCGGTGAGGACTTCCACATCGTCCAGAGCCGGCCGATCACGACGCTGTTCCCGGTTCCGGTCGCCGACGACCAGGACAACCATGTCTATGTCTCCGTGGGCCATCAGCAGATGATGACCGACGCGATGAAGCCGCTGGGATTGTCCTTCTGGCAGCTGACGACGTCGCGGCCGATGGCGGAGGCGGGCGGGCGGCTGTTCGTGGACGTGGCCCCGGTCCTGGCGACGGCGGCGGGCCGGGCGAATCTCATCGGGACGTTGGGGAAGTCCGATCCGCTCATCCGGGACGCGTTGCAGACGGTGGTGGATCGTGGCGACTTCATCCGCGCGGTGCCGGAGGAGGAGTCGGGTGTCGCGCCTGCCGCTGCTCCGCCCGCGCCGATCGAGACCGACCCGGAGCTGGTCGCCGAGCTCGTCCGGGACGGCCGGGAGTCCGTGGCCGCGTTGCGGCGCAGGATCGAGGGGCTGTCCGGGCCGGAGCTGTTCGAGTTCATCCTGGCTGACATCGCGGAGCTGAGGCGTCTGCTGTTCGGCCCGCGCAGCTTCCAGGCGATCATGGCGGGGATGGAGGCCGCCTGGTGGCTGAACGATCACCTGGAGGAGTGGCTGGGGGAGAGGAACGCGGCCGATGTGCTGACGCAGTCCGTTCCGCACAACGTCACGTCGGAGATGGGGCTGGCGCTGCTGGACGTGGCCGACGTGATCCGTCCGCACGCGGAGGTGGTGGCGTTCCTGCAGCGGGTGGCGGCGGAGGAGCGGGATGGCGACGGTTTCCTGGAGGAGCTGGGTGAGCTGCCCGGCGGCCAGGAGGCGGGCGAGGCCGTCCGGGCCTTCCTGGATCAGTACGGCATGCGTTGTGCGGGGGAGATCGACATCACCCGGACGCGCTGGAGTGAGCGGCCCGCCATGCTCGTTCCGGTGATTCTCGGCAATGTCCGGAATTTCGAGGCGGGTGCCGGTGCGCGGCGTTACGAGCAGGGGCGTCAGGAGGCCCTGCGGAAGGAGCGGGAGGTGCTGGCGCGCCTGCGTGCCCTGCCCGACGGGGAGCGGAAGGCGGAGGAGACCGAGCGGATGATCGCCCGGGTGCGCACGTTCGCGGGATATCGGGAGTTTCCCAAGTACGGCATGGTCTGCCGCTATCTGGCCTACAAGCAGGCGTTGTGGCGGGAGGCCGACCGTCTCGTCCGGGCGGGTGTGTTGCGGGAGCGGGAGGACGTCTTCTTCCTGCGGTTCCAGGAGCTGCAGGAGGTCGTGCGCACGGGCGAGGCGGACGGCGAGCTCGTCCTGCGGCGGCGGGAGGACTTCCGGTGGCACGAGACGCTGCGCCCGCCGCGGGTGCTCACGTCGGACGGCGAGGTGCTCGCCGGCCGGTACCAGCGCGAGGACGTGCCGCCAGGGGCGCTGGCCGGGCTGGCGGTGTCGGGAGGGACCGTCGAGGGCCGTGCCCGGGTGGTGCTGGACATGGCGCGGGCCGATCTGGCGGCGGGTGACATCCTGGTCACGGCGTTCACGGACCCGAGCTGGACCCCGTTGTTCGTGGGCATCGCCGGCCTGGTGACGGAGGTGGGCGGTCTGATGACGCACGGGGCGGTGATCGCCCGGGAGTACGGGCTGCCGGCGGTGGTGGGCGTGGAGGGGGCCACCCGGCTGATCCGGGACGGGCAGCGGATCCGCGTGCACGGGACCGACGGGTACGTCGAGATCCTCGACTGAGCCGCGGCGGACCTGTCCCGTGTGCCGGGGTCAGAGCGCCGGTGCCGGCACGTTCAGCGGCTGCCGGCTGCCGTGGTCGGCGGGGGCCTGGAGGCGGGGCGGCTGTTCGGGGGCCGGGCAGTGGCCCTGGCAGTAGCCGTTGACGACGACGAGGCGTCCGCGGGCGGCCGTGTAGTCGCTGCGCTGCCGGCCGGGGAGGACTCCCTTGCAGGTGGGGCAGCAGATGGGCTGGTCGGCTGTCATCAGGGCCTTCCGACGTCGTGGATGTAGTGGGCGCGGGTGCTCCGGGCCGACGGCGGCTCCGGAGCACCGGGTCGGCGGGAGGTGCCGTGGTGGTCTGTGCTCAGGCCACCAGGGGGCTCTTCACCGTGCGCCTTCTGCAGTATGGCGACCGTGCGCGGGGGAGGGGCGGGCGGGGTGGGGCGGCGGGCTGAGGATCATCCCTCGCGGGGTTGTTTCCTTCCTCCCGCTTGGCAGCGGCTTCGCCCGCAGGTGGGGTTCCGCGGTCGATCACGGCTCTGCTGTTCCGGCCGGCGCCTCGGGTGAGCTTCGCAGGGTCAGAGCTTGATGAGGACTTTGAGGCTTTTGCGGTCGGCCATGTCCCGGTAGCCGGCCGGGACGCCGTCGAGGCCGGTGGTGGCGTCGAAGACCCTGCCGGGTTCGATGGCGCCGTTCAGGATGTCGGGCATCAGTTCCTCGATGTAGGCCCGGACCGGGGCCGGGCCGCCGGCCAGGCGCAGGTTGTGGCGGAACAGGCTGCCCATGCCGATCGGCGCGTCGTCGTACTGCGGGACGCCGACGCGGCTGATGACGCCGCCGGGCCGGACGACCCCGAGCGCCTGCTGATAGGCGGGCATGTTGCCGACGGCTTCCAGGACGACGTGGGTGCCGTCGCCGCCGGTGAGGTCGCGTACCTGCTCGACGCCCTCCTCGCCGCGGGCGGCCACGACGTCGGTGGCGCCGAAGTCGCGGCCGAGGTCGGTGCGGGCCTGGTGGCGTCCCATGAGGATGATCTGCTCGGCGCCCAGGCGCCTGGCCGACAGCACGGCCAGCAGGCCGACGGCGCCGTCGCCGATGACGGTGACGCGGGTGCGCCGGTCGACGCCGCCGGCCACGGCGGCGTGGTGGCCGGTGCCGAGCACGTCCGCGAGCGTCAGCAGGGACGGCATGAGGGCCGAGTCGGCCTCGACCGGCAGCTTGACCAGGGTGCCGTCGGCGAGCGGGACGCGTACCGCCTCGGCCTGGCCGCCCTCGTCCGGTTCGGCGTCCCAGAAGCCGGCCTGCGGGTCGGCGCAGGAGGTGTGCAGGCCCTCGCGGCAGAACCGGCAGGTGTTGTCGGAGATGGCGAACGGCGCCACGACCAGGTCGCCCCGCTTGAGGGTGGTCACCTGCGAGCCGATGTCCTCGATGACGCCGATGAACTCGTGCCCCATCCGGGCGGGGCCGTCCTCCGGTTTCATCGAGCCGTAGGGCCACAGGTCGCTGCCGCAGATGCAGGACGCGGTGACGCGGACCAGCGCGTCGGTGGGCAGCTTGACGGCCGGATCGGGCACCTGCTCGACGCGGACGTCGCCGGCGCCGTACATCAGGGTTGCGCGCATCGAAGGTTCTCCGATTTCGTTCTTGGGCGGTGGCGTTCGCGAGCGGGTCCGAGCGTCCCGGCTTCCTGGCTCCTCCCCTCCTGACCTGGGCATACACCAGGCCGCGGAGATCCGGTGCGGCGGTGGCGCCGAGCCCGGAGACCCCCGGCGGCACGTCCGAGGAGCGGCCCAAGCCCCTGGCCGGCCTGGCGGCCGGCCGTCTCCAGGAGACACCCTCCGCCGGTACGATCCGGCCGTGTGAGCGTGGGGCGAACTCTGCAGGAGCGGGTCACCGTGCTGCGCGGCGAGCTGCCGTGCCCGAAGGTCCGGGTGGGCCGGGTGGCGGCGTACGAGTTCGACATCGGGATCCGGGAGAGCGGCGACAGCTCACCGCGCGGCAGGTCGCGGAGGTCCTGGCCGCCGCGCAGGCGTTCGCCGACAAGTACCTCCAGGGTGAGGGGCACCACGGGCCGGAGTGGCCGGACTTTCCGCCGGCCGCGCTGTCGGCCGTGCGCGAGGTGGAGATCCCCCGTACATGGGGGACGGGTTCACCTGGTGGCGGGCTTCTTGGTCTTCGTTCCGACGCCGCCGAACAGGGCCAGGCCGCTGACGACGACCCGCGGCGCCCCCTGCCTCCTGTTGACGGCGCGCCGGTCGAACGCGCCGAACAGCCCGAAGCCCTTGACCTCCACCTCGACGTCGTCGGGGACGACGACCTCGGTGTACCCCCACAGGGCGAAGGCGCGCACCCGGATCTCCTGGCCGGCGAAGCGGGCGTCGCGCAGGTCGATCTCGCCGCCGCCGAAGACCGACAGGGAGGTGAACACGCGCGGGGCGATCCAGCGGCCCTTGCGGCTGAACCAGCCGAACACGCTGAAGGCGAAGCGCGAGTGGGGCTCGTCCCGGACCACCAGTGAGTCCGTCCTGGCGGGTTCGGGGAGGTCGCGGCCCGCGTGCGCGAGCTCGCCCTGGGTGCGGGCCGAGTAGATCTCGCCGAGCCGCTGGTCCAGCTCGGCCAGCTCGATCCGGCCCGCGGCGGCGGCGTCCTGGAGTCGCCGGGCCGCCCGCTCGCGCTCCTCGTCGGAGGGGCGTACCGGCCGGGCGGGGATGAGGTCGGGGTGCTCGGGCATGCGCGGTCCTGTCCGTGTGGTCGAAGTGACGGGACCATCCTATTCTCCAAGTGGAGAACAAGTCAGCCGGCCGGCTCCAGCCCTGACTCCTCCACCATGTGGGCGCCCATCATCCGCGCGAGCTGGACGCGGAACTCCGCCTCGCGGGCCGGGTCGTCGGGATCGTGACCCAGGCCCGCCAGCCACGACCGGCCGCCGATCGCGAACCCGTACGCGGCCGACAGGCCCACCAGGACCACCGCCTCGATGCGCGACCGGCTGGGCACCGGCCGTCCGGCGAGCGCGGCCCGGATCCCGGCCTCCATCGTGTCGATCAGCTCCACCAGCTCCGGCCGCGCGGCTCCCCGGTAGTCGGCGTGCATCTCGGTCCAGACGAACAGGCGCAGATAACGTTCGTCGGCCAGGGTGTCGAAGAGCACGCCCATCATTCCCGCCGCGGTGGGCACGCCGTCCTCGGCCTGGATGCGCTCGCGTACGCGGGCTTCGATCCGGTCGTTCTCGGCCCGCAGCACCTCCCGGACCAGGGCGGCGTAGGTGCCGAAATAGTGGGACACGAGCCCATGGGCGACCCCGGCGGCCTCGGCGATCTGCCGCAGGCTGACGTTGTCCGGGCCGCGTTCCCTGATCAGCTCGGCCGCGGCGGCCAGCAGCTCGGCACGTGATTCCGCAGGGCTGCGCCTGCGTCTGGGTGGCATGACCGGCAGTGTATTGTCCGCCGGTCCACGGGGGGCCGGTCCTCGTGCGCCGGTCCGCGCGTGCCGGTTGAGCTGCGTGGATGCCGGCGCGGCAGATCGCATCCGATATGTTCTTGTTTGTCAGGTCTTTGCGCTTTCTTGGGGGGATTGTCGGTGCGCGCGATACCGCTGATCGTGGCTCTCGTGCTGAGCCTGGCCGGTTGCGGCGCGATCCCGGGACTGCCCTATCGCCCCGCCGACCCGCCGACGCCGAGCCGGGCCGCCTCGCCCGTCACCTCGCCGTCCCTGTCTCCGGCTCAGTCTCCGCCGCCGGACGCCACGCCGTCCGCGAGCGCCACCCCCGCTCCCTCGGCGACCGCGGAGGCCCTGACCGTCCCCCGGGCCCGGACGGCCATGCGCACGTGGGTGGCCCAGTACAACGCGGCGCTCAAGAAGCGCAAGTGGTGGCGGTCGAACGCCCGGCTCGACGCGCTGTTCGTCGAAGGGGCCCTGTACGAGGGCGTCCTGGAACGCAGCCGGGAGGGCTTCGGATGGAAGCCGGGGCACAAACCGATCAACCCGACCGGCACCCCGACGATCTATGTGCCCAGGCCGGAGCGGCAGCCGCCGGCCGGGGACTGGTTCATCGCGAAGGCGACCTACCGGGACACCAAGGGCCACAGCCGCCCGCACCTGCTCGCGTTCCTGCGCTCTGCCGGGCAGTCCTTCCGGCTGGCCGTCGTGACCCCGATGCACTGGGGCCAGACGATGCCCAAGCCGCTGCTCGACGCCGACGGCTACATCACGGACATGGACGACGCGATGGCGGCCGCCGTGGCCGAGGAGTACCGCAACTTCTGGAACGGGGACAGGAAGAAGGAGGGCGACTCCGGCTACCGCCTGGCCAAGGACAGCTACAGCCGCAAGGCGTTCCCCGCGGTCAACAAGGGGATGTACGTCGGGTTCGCCGGCCGCGGCTCGGTGTTCGGCTTCCGTACGGCGAGTGGCGGCATGTTCTTCCTGTTCGCCCTGCTCAACGACGCCAAGAGCGTCAACAACGTGCTGAGCGAGGCGGTGCTGGTGCCCAAGGGCAGCAAGGCCGTCCAGGAGCTCGGCGGCAGCTGGTTCTCCTAGGGACGCTCCTGCCCCGCGGGCGAGGCCGGGCAGGGGGCGACGCGGCCCGGCGCCGACGCCCGTGCCGCGGTACGGCGGCCGAGCTCGGGCAGCAGGGACACCACGCCGAGCACGGCCAGCCCGGCGCCCAGCCAGAGGGGAGCACGCAGCCCGAAGCCGTCGATGACCAGCCCGCCGGCCGACGAGCCGATGATCACCCCGAGGGTGATGAAGGAGGCGTGGACGGTGTTGACCAGCGGCCCCGGGTTGCCGACGCGCTGGACGCGTACGGCCATCGCCGGGTTCATGGTCACGCCGACCAGCCCGACGCCCAGCATCGCGATCACCGCCGGGACGCTGAGGTGGGCGAACAGCGCGAACCCGGCCAGGAAGACCGTGTTGAGGATCAGCCCGGACAGCAGGACGCGGATGGTGTGCCGGTCGGCCAGGCGTCCGACGACGTGGTTGCCGACCACGGTGGCCGCGCCGTACGCGACGAGCAGGAGCGGGACGGCTCCGGAGGTGAACCCGGTGACCTGGGTGAGGATCGGGCTGAGGTAGCTGAAGGCGGCGAACGTCGCGCCGATGATGAGGGTGCTGGTCGACAGCGCCAGCCACAGCCGGCCGTTCCTGAAGACCGCCGTCTCCTGCCTGAAGCCGCCGTCGCCGCCGGCGCGTCCGAGGCCGGGAACGCCCGCTGTCGTGGCGAGCGCGGCGAGCACGGTCAGGGCGCCGACGGCCCAGAAGGCGGCGCGCCAGCCGAACTGCCCGCCGATCAGGGTGGACAGCGGCAGCCCGAGCAGGGTGCCGAGCATCAGGCCGTTCAGGACGACGGCGAGGGCGCGGCCGCGCACCTCCGGGCGGCTCAGCTGGACGGCCACCGAGATGGCGACGCCGAAGAACGCCTGGGAGGCGACGCCGGTGATGACGCGCGCGACCATCATGACCGCGTAGGAGGGCGCGACGGCGGCGAGCACGTTGCCTGCCAGGAAGACGGCGAACAGCAGCATGAGTGCGGGTTTGGGGCGGATCCGTACCAGGGCGACGGTCATCAGCGGGCCGCCCGCCGACATGGCCACCGCGAAGGCGGTGATCAGGTAGCCGATCTGGGAGATGGTCACGCCGAGCCCGCCCGCCATCTGGGGCATCAGGCCACCGACGGCGAACTCGCTGGTCACCATGGCGAAGATGCCGATGGCCAGGACATAGACGGCTCTGGGCATGGGAGCTCCTTTTTGCATCGATCGGTGTAGAACTCGGGAACGAAAAAACAGCGGTCAGGCCAGGGCGTCCATGGCCGTGGCGGCGATGGCCTCGATGGTGGCGTCGTCGGCGCCGCCCTGGGCGGCCACCCGGATCCCGGCGATCACGGCGTTGACGAACCGGGCGAGCTCGGCGGGGTCGCGGGTGGAGCCGATGTCGCCGTCGCGCTGCCCGCTCCTGATGACCGCGCTCAACCCGGCGGCCCGGCGCTCGGCGTCGCGGGCGAGCATCAGGGCGATCTCCGGGTCGCGGCCGGCGAGCTCCATCGTGGTGTTGACGGTCAGGCAGCCGAGGCCGTGGCCGTCGCGCCGGTTCTCCGCCTCGGTCCGCAGGATCCTGGCGAACAGCGCGCGGATGCGCTCGATCGCCGGCAGCTCGTGATCGTCGAGGATGCGCAGCTGGTCGGCGGTGGTGGCGTCCATGTAGCGGGTCAGTGCGCGCTTGAACAGCTCGCGCTTGTTGGTGAAGGCGTTGTACACGCTGCTGCGGTCGAGGCCGAGCACCTCGCACAGGTCTCTGGTGGAGGTGGACTCGTAGCCGTTCGCCCAGAACGTGCGCATCGCGGTGTCCAGGGCACGGTCCTCGTCGAACGATCTCGGCCTCGCCATGCGAGCACGCTACCGGTTTTGCATCGATTGGTGCAATACGCCGGGCGCGCCGGACGCGGCTCCGCGAGTGAAGGCCGCACGGTAGGCGGTGGGCGACAGGCCGGTGCGGTGGGAGATGTGCTGGCGCAGCGAGTCCGTGGTGACCAGGCCGCTGAGCTGGGCCACCTGGCCCATGGGCAGGTCCGTGCTCTCCAGCAGTTCCCTGGCCTGCTCCACCCGCTGGTGGAGCAGCCACTGCAGCGGGCTGTGGCCGGTCTCGGCGTGGAAGCGGCGGGTCAGCGTGCGCACGCTGGTGCGGGCGTGGGCGGCGAGGTCGGCGCGGGTGAGGGGCTCGTGCAGCCGCTCCAGCGCCCATGCCCGGGTGGCGGCGAGCGAGAGGCCGGTCTCGGGCGGCAGCGGGGAGGCGATGAACTGGGCCTGCCCGCCGGGACGCACCGGCGCGGCCACGACCAGCCGGGCCACGGCGTTGGCCGCGGCGGCGCCGTAGTCGCCGCGCACCATGTGCAGGCACAGGTCGATGCCGGCGGACAGGCCGGCGGAGGTCCAGATGTTGCCGTCCTCGACGTAGAGCACGTCAGGGCGCAGGTCGACGGTCGGGAAGCGGCGGCGGAACTCCTCCGACCTGGCCCAGTACGTGGTGGCGCGGCGGCCCTCCAGCAACCCCGCCCGCGCCAGGACGAAGGCGCCGGTGCAGATCGAGGCGACGCGCCGGCTGGCCTCCGCCGCCCGGCGCAGGGCCCGCAGGACCCGGGGGTCGACGTCGTCGCGGGCGCCCGTCCCGGTGACGATGACGGTGTCGGCATCCTCGACGATCTCCAGCCCGTGCGTGACGGTGACGTGGAGGCTGCCGCTGGTGACGACGGGACCGGGTTCGGCGGTGCAGATCCGGACGTCGTACCCGGGTCGGCCGTCCACGGTCATCTCGCCGAGCACCAGCTCCGGGATGGACAGGTCGAACGTCGTGGCCGGCGGGACGGCGATGACGGCCACACGGTACATGGCCCGAACCTCCGGATACTTGGCATTCGGGCCACTATCGTACTGATCGCCGGCGGTACAGGGTGGACAACCGGTGTCACTGTCCCCTGTGTCTGGAGAAGATCGTGTCTTTTCATGTCGTCGTCGGTGCCGGAGCCACCGGATCGGCCGCCGCGCGGCTGCTGGCCGAGTCCGGGCAGCAGGTCCGATTGGTCACCCGGAGCGGCAGTGGCCCGGTCCATCCCCGGATCGAACGCGTGTCCGCCGACGCCGGCGACGCCGCCCGGCTGGCGGAGCTGGCCGAAGGGGCGGCCGTCCTGTTCAACTGCGCGATGCCGCCCTACGATCGCTGGCCGGCCGAGTGGCCGCCGCTGGCCGCCGCGTTGCTGGCCGCCGCCGGGCGCAGCGGGGCCGACTACGTCATGCTCGGCAACACCTACGGGTACGGGCCGGTCGAGGGCCCCGTCGCCGACGGGGCGCCGATGGCGCCGACCAGCCGGAAGGGCCAGGTCCGGGCGCGGATGTGGCAGGACGCCCTCGCCGCTCACGAGGCGGGCCGGGTCCGGGTGACCGAGGTCAGGGCCGCCGACTTCCTCGGCGCCGGCGCGTACTCGCCGTTCACGCTCATGGTCGGGGCGCAGGTGCTGGCCGGCGCGCCCGTCTCCTATCCCGGTGACCTGGACGCGCCCCACAGCTGGTCCTACACCGGCGACACGGCCCGCACGCTCGTCGCCGCCGCGGGGCACGAGGCGTCCTGGGGACGGGCCTGGCACGTGCCCTCCACCAGCGAACTTCCGGTGCGCGGGCTCGCCCGGCGCCTGGCCGAAGCCGCTCAGGCGCCCGAGCCGCGGCTGGCGCGCATGTCCCTGGGCGAGCTGGAGGAGATCGGGCGCACCGACTCGATCATGGCCGAGTTCCCCGAGATGTTGTACCTGTACGACCGGCCCAACGTGCTCGACGCGTCCTCGACGGTCGAGATCCTCGGCGTCGCGGCGACCCCGATCGACGACGTCCTGACGGAGATGGCCGTCGCGGCAGGGAGCGTGCAGGGCGCGCGATGACCTCGCCCGCGAACCGCGGGTCAGCGGGGGAGTTCGTCCAGTGCGGCGGTCGGGGCGTTCAGCTGGAGGGCGGTGTAGGCCTTGCGGGTGCTGGTCTCGCCGGAGATCAGCACGGCGCGGTCGTCGCGGCGGAAGGCCAGCAGGTGACCGCCGGCGTCGAGGACGGTGACGCTGACCGCGACCCCGGCCGTCTCGGCGGCGGTGCGGGCGGCCGAGACCAGGGCCTCGGCGTCGGCGGTGGTCAGCGGGGTGAGGGTGGTGGCGTTCATGATGACTCTCCTACGGTGAGACGGATGCGAAGCCAGGACGGTCAGTCGTGGACGAGCGCGGGAACCGGGACGGCGGCGCCGGCCGGTTCACGCGCGGGCGCGCGGCGCTCCAGGGCGGCGGACCAGAAGGCGAGCGCGAGGGCCGCGGCGGCGAGGATGGCGCCGACCCAGTTGGGAGCGGTGTAGCCCAGGCCCGCGGCGATGACGAGGCCGCCCAGCCAGGCAGCGAGCGCGTTGCCGAGGTTGAACGCGCCGATGTTGACCGCGGAGGCCAGCGTCGGCGCGCCGTGCGCCTGGTCGAGGACGCGCTTCTGCAGCGGCGGCACGGTGGCGAAGCCCAGCGCCCCGACCAGGAAGATGCTCGCCGCGGCGGCGACCTTGTCGTGCGCGGTCAGGGTGAACAGCGCCAGCACGACCGCGAGGCCGCCGAGGGTGGTGTAGAGCAGGGGCATCAGGGCGCGGTCGGCGAAGCGACCGCCGAGCAGGTTGCCGAGGAACATGCCGGCGCCGAACAGCACGAGCAGCCAGGTGACCGCGTCGGCGGAGTAGCCGGCCACCTGCGTCATCATCGGCGCGACGTAGGTGATCGCGGCGAAGACGCCGCCGAAGCCGAGCACGGTCATCGCCATCGCCAGCAGCACCTGCGGGTTGCGGAACGCCGTCAGCTCCGGGCGCAGGCGGGTGCCTTCCGGCCGGGGCATGGCGGGCACGAGCACGGCGATGCCGAGCAGGCCGACCAGGCCCAGCACGGCGACGATCGCGAAGGTGGTGCGCCAGCCCACCGCCTGCCCGATGAAGGTGCCCAGCGGCACGCCCACGACGTTCGCGACGGTCAGGCCGGTGAACATGGTGGCGATGGCGCCGGCCTTCTTGTGCGGGGCGACCAGGTCGGCGGCGGCCACCGAGCCGATGCCGAAGAATGCGCCGTGGGCCATCGAGGCCACGATCCGGCCGCCGAGCATCACGCCGAAGCCGGGCGCCAGCGCGGACAGCAGGTTGCCGACCACGAACAGGCCCATCAGCACGAGCAGCATCGTCTTGCGGCTGATCCTGGTGCCGAGCACCGTCATCAGCGGTGCGCCGATGACCACGCCGATCGCGTAGCCGGTGACCAGCAGGCCGGCGGTGGGGATGGAGACACCGTAGTCGCCGGCGATCTCGGGCAGCAGGCCCATGATCACGAACTCGGTGGTGCCGATCCCGAAGGCCCCGATGGCCAGGGCGAGGAGTGCGAGAGGCATCGCGCGACCCTTCTTACTATTGCTACTGCTTCTTGCAAGCTTCGACAATAGTTGCACACGCGCTATAAAGGCAAACGCTGGCATTCGGCTTGGGTGTGTGATCTCGCGGTGGTCGCGGAGGGGGAGGGACGCGCCTGGGGGTGAGGGGCCGCTGGTCGGGGCGGCGATGCGGGCGGGCTGGAGCCGGCTTGAAGGGCCAGGTGTCGCGGCGCGGTGGCCCCGATGTCGGGGCGGGTGGGCCGCGGGTGGCGCGGGCTCGAGAGGTGTCGCCGTGGGTGCGCGGGGCGCTGCGAGGGGAGCTGAATGGCCTTGTGGGGCGGGGCCGTTGTGTCTTGCCGGGGGTTCCCGGCGCTTGCGTCGTGGTGGCAGCGGGGGTTCCGGGTCCTGGTGGCGGCGGCTGCGGGGGTTCCCGGTCCTGGTGTTGTGGCGGCACGGCCGTCCGGTGTCCGGGCTCCGGGCGGCCGTGCTCCGCGTGAACGGATCGGTTCCGTTCGGGTCAGCCGCAGTTGCCCCACGTGGAGCGTCCGCCGATGGCGCGGGCGCCGCTGGGCGCCTCGATGACTGCCGAGTACTTCACGCAGGCGCCCTTGGCGCCGGCGTAGACCGGGCCGCCGTAGTACTTGACGGTCTCGCTCACGCCGTAGCTGCTACCGCCCTGGACGGTGAGCGTGACGTTGGTCCAGGTGCTGGTGCCGACGTAGTTGCTCTTGACGACCGTCACGCAGTTCTTGCCGGTGCTGCTGTTGTAGGTCAGGTACACCGTCCCCCAGACCTTGGTGTAGTTGTGCATCTCACTCTGGTGAACGACCTTGTATCCGGAGCCGCAGTAGACGTCCGCGTTCGCGGCCGTCGGGATCGCCATGAGGGAGGTGGCGGCGACGAGGGTGAACGCGGCGGCCGTGAGGGTCTTCCTGAGCACAGGCATCCTTCAATCTGCTGGCATTTCGGTCATGATCTAACTCCCTTTTTTTACCATATGTTCGAATGTCTCAAGATCCATAAGCGGCGGAGGAGGAGCAGAACTCCGCGGCCAGGGCGTCGTTGAAGACGCTCAGGGGCGCCCAGTCGCCGTTGACCTGGGTGGTCAGGCGGTGCTTGCCGTCGCGGGTGCCCATGCTGTAGCTCCATGATCCGTACGTGGCGCCGGCGTTGCCCCACACGCTGGTGCCGCAGGGCAGCTTCTGTTCGAAAATGCCCAGGCCGTACCGGGTGCCGGGGATCCAGCCCGCTCCCTCGGTGGAGACGGTCGTGAGCATCTCGCGCAACTGCGCGCCCGGCAGGACGCGCCCGCCGAACAGGGCGGCGAAGAACCGGTTGAGGTCGGTGGTGGTGGAGATGAGGCCACCGGCGGCCCAGGCGAAGGACTGGTTCATCCGGGTGGCGTCGTGGACGGTGGGCTGGGGGTCGCGGGAGAACAGGATGGAGTAGTGCACGGGGTGCGGGCCCCGGATCCCGGGGTCGGCGCCGGGTAGGGAGGTGCCGTTCAGCCGCAGGGGGCGGATGACGGTCCGGTTGAGTTCCTGGTCGAACGTCCGGCCCGTCGCCTTCTCGACGATCATCGCGGCCAGGATGTAGTTGGTGTTGGAGTACTTGAAGCGCCCGCCCGGCTCGCCGGTGGGCGGGTGGGCCAGGGCGATCTTCACCAGCTGCTGGGGGGTGTAGGTGTCGAAGCGGTGCTTGAACCACTCCGCGCCGCCGCCCGTGTTGAAGAACTTCTCGTCGTCGGTGTAGGCGAAGATGCCGCTGGTCTGGTTGAGCAGCTGCCTGATGGTGATCTTGCCGGGTTCGTAGGCGCTGCCGTCGAACAGGCCGGGCAGGTGCCTGTCGAGGGTGTCGTCGAGGCTCAGCTTCCCTTCGGCCGCGAGCTTGAGCACCACGGTGGCGGTGAACGCCTTGGAGGCGCTGCCGATGCGGAACCGCTCGTTCTGCCGGCGCTCGCGCCCGGTCCCGGTGTCGGACACGCCCGCCGAGCCGAACCAGGAGCGGCGGCCGTCGCGGACGTCGGCGACCATGCCGGGCGCGAGCTTGGCGGCCACCGTCCGGTCGAGCACCTCCTGCACCGCGGGATGCCCGGGAGCGGGGGAGGCGGTGGCGGGCAGGGCCGTGGCGGCCAGGGTGGCGGCGGTGAGCAGCGCCGCTTTCGCGGACTGGGACGCGGTCATGTCGGTTCCTTCCGAGGGGTGGGCCGTCGCGATACTTGATGTTCGCGACAACGGAAAAGCTAACTTGCATTTGCAAAAGTGTCAATCGAAAACTGCCTGTTCATCAGGTATTTAGCGCTACTTGCAATGGGATGCCGATGAATGCAAGTCGCCGAAGTTGCAATGAGATGGAGGCGAATGCAAGACTGCACCCGTCCGTGTGCGTACGACCAGGAAGGTGCCGCCGATGCCCGGAGGCAGGCTGACCCAGCAGGACCGCCGGCAGATCGCCGAGGGGCTGGCCGAAGGGCTGACCCAGACCGAGATCGCCGCCCGCCTGAACCGGCCGCTGTCCACCGTCACGCGAGAGGTGGCCCGCAACGGCGGCCCCGACGGCTACCAGGCCGACCAGGCGCACCAGGCCACCCGCGACCGCGCCCGCAGGCGTCCGGCGGACCCTGGGTCACGTGACCGCAAGGCGGTCACCGGTCTGGAGGAGGAGTTCACCGCGGTCATGATCGACACCGGGTTGTCGCGGATGACCGCCCGCGTCCTGGCCAGCCTCTACCTCACCGACAGCGGCAGTGCCACCGCGGCCGAGCTCACCCGCAGGCTGCAGGTCAGCCCCGCCTCGGTCTCCAAGGCGATCGGCGAGCTCGAACGGCAGGAGCTGATCCGGCGCGAACGCGACCCGCGCCGGCGGCGCGACCGCTACGTCATCGACGCCGACGCCTGGTTCCGCGGCTGGACGGCCAGCGCCCGCCAGAACACGGTGCTGGCCGACGTCGCCCGCCACGGAGCGGCGACGCTCGGAGCCACCTCGCCCGCCGGGATGCGGCTGCAGGACATCGGCGACTTCTTCGACCACGTCGGCCAGGCCATGCTGCAGGCGGCCGAGGAGTGGCGGCAGGCGTACGCCGCCAAGCAGCTGAAGGGGGACGGCTCATTCAATTGATTGATTGCGCGAGACCAAGCCGTCGACTGGGAGCGAATCGTCCGGACGACCTCTCGACTGATGCAGCGGCAGGGGTACCAGGCGACGGGCCTCAAGCAGATCTCCCAGGAGGCCCAGGTCACGCTGGGGTCGGTCTACCACTTCTTCCCGGGGGGCAAGCGGGAACTGGCGGTCGAGGCGGTCCGCCATGGGGACAGAGAGTTCGCGGAATTCCTGCGCGCGGCGTTCGACCGGGAAGATGATCCGGCCGCGGCGATCGTCGCCTGCACCCGCGAGCTGGCCAAGGGGCTACGGGAGTCCGGCTGGCTGGACGGTTGCCCCGTCACCACCACGGCGCTGGAGAGCGCGGGCCGGGAGCCCGAGATCCAGCAGGCCGCGGAGGACGCCTACGAGAACTGGCGCACGCTGGTCCGCGACAAGCTCAGCCGCTCCGGCCTCGCCGACGACGTGGCGCACGACCTCGCCCACAGCGTGATCAACATGCTGGAAGGCGCGGAGCTGTCGGCGCAGGTGTCCCAGAGCGAGGCGCCGCTGGAGATCGCCGGCAGACATCTCGCACGGCTTGTCGACTCCTACCGATGAGTTGAGCCCGCTCACGGCTGTCGCGCCGGCTTTCTGAGCACCTCGGTGAGGGCGGAGATGCTCTGATCACCGTAACCCGCCTCGGCCGCCTGCCTCACCAGGGCATGCAGCGGGGCGAGCCAGGCCGTGTCGACGTTCGTCTCCTCGGCCAGGTCCTCGTCGTGGGCCGCTCCCGCGAGGAAGAGGTTCACGGAGGAGGCGGCGTCGGTGTAGTCGCCGCTGTCGATCTCCCTGGCGTAGATCGGCAGCAGGGACTTGATCATATCCAACCACTTGCCGGCGAAGCGCACGATCGTGTTCACTTCCAGCCCGCGCGCCTGGACCGCGGCGGCCCCCTGGAAGAAACCGGCGAGAGCCGGCAGCAGCATGGCGCCCACCGCCATCTCGTACAGGGCAGCCAGGTCGACCTCGTCGCCGAGGAGGACGGTGTCGCCGCCCAGCACCTTCAGGGTCGTCCGGAACTCCTCGAAGATCGCCTTGTCGCCGCTGTAGTACAGCAGGGTGTCCGGGGCTCCCACGGCCGAGGGCACGTTCTTGACCGCGCCGGCCAGGAACCGGGCGCCGTAGCCGGTGGCCCAGGCGGCCGTCTCGCGGGCGCCGGCCGGGGAGCCGCTGTTGAGGGTGACCAGGGCCCGTCCATGCAGCGACGCGCCGGCGGGCCGCAGTGCCAGCCGGGTGTCCTCGAAGGTGGTCAGGCAGGTGATGACCAGGGGACTTGCCGTCACCGCGTCCTCGATGGCCTCCGCATGCCTGGCTCCCATGGCGATGAGGGGCGCGGCCTTGGCGGCGGTCCTGTTCCAGACGGTGGTCGGGTGTCCGGCCTTGACGAAGGCCTCGGCCAGTGCCGTGCCCATCGAGCCCAGTCCGATGACGGTCACGGGGGTCATGTTCTCGGCAGTCATGTGCATGCTCCAGCCACAGAGATAGGGAGAAGGCGCGCTGTCCTGGAGACCGTTGTGGTCCGGTGCGGGCCTGGTTCATGCTGGCTGGAGCACTTGCGTTCTCACAAGTACCTACATTTTTGCCGGGTACTGACATAAGTGTGAGTATGGGCCGGTGAAGGAGACGAAGAAACGCACGTTCACCTGCGGTCTCGACGCTGCCATCGCCGTCATGGGAGGCAAGTGGAAGGGGCTGATCCTGTTCGCGCTCCACGACGGCCCCCTGCGCTTCGGGGAGTTGCGGCGCGCGGTGCCCGGCATCAGCGAGCGGGTGCTGATCCTGCAGTTGCGGGAGATGGCGACCGCCGGGCTGCTGCATCGTGAGGTCTATCACCAGGTCCCGCCGAAGGTGGAGTACTCGCTCACCGAGTTCGGCCATTCGCTGAACACCGCGATGGCGCCGCTCGGGGAGTGGGGCGAGGAGCACATCGAGCGCATCGAGGCCATTGTGTGGGACCAGGTGGGGTGAACCGGCGCGGATCGATCGGCGGGCCTCATCACCGCCCGGCCCTACACTCCCGCCCGCCGTCGATACCGCTGTCATCGGCCGGCTGACCTGGCTGTGCTAGTCGAGCCAGCCCAGCCGGGTCGCGCGGACACCTGCCTGAAAACGGCTGGTGGCGCCGAGCAGCGCGCTCACCTCACCCACCACCCGCGTGACCGTCCGGGTGGAGACGCCCAGAGTGCGGGCGATCGCCGAGTCCTTGGCGCCGACGGCCAGCAGGCGCAGGACGGCGCGCTGCTGCTCGGTGAGCGCCCCGGCGTCCGAGGAGCCCGGGACGTCCTTGGGCTCCGACGCCGTCATCCAGCAGTTGTCGTACAGCGATGCCAGGGACCTAACCACGCCGCCGCCGCGGATCACCAGCGCGCCGTCGTCCAGGTCGGCGGGGTCGGCCTGGACGACGGCGGTGTGCCGGTCGTAGATGAGCATCCGGGTCGGCACGACGGGCGCGGCCCGCACCTCGCGGCCCTGCCGCGTCCACCGATCCACGAACCCGCGCATCACCGGCTGGGAGAAGGAGCTCTGCGCGTGCAGGGCGCGCACCCGTACCCCTCTGGCGAGCGCGCGCTCGGATCTCTCCAGGCCCTCGGTCAGAGACGCGGGCGTCCAGTCGGTGACCGGATGCATGCTGAGGATCTCGTGCCCGGCCTGTTCGCTCAGTTCCGTGATGCGCCGGGCCAGCCGGGTCGCCATCTCGTCCCGTGCGAAGAACTCGACGTCCATGTCGCGCTCGGCGCGGGCGGGCAGGTTCAGGTAGCTCCGGGCAACCGCGGCGGCCCTGACGTGCTGCTCCACCAGGCGGTCCAGGAGGCGGTGGCTCTCCTCGAGGCTCAGCCTGAGCGTCGCCGCGGCGTCCACCGGAGCCTTGGCCTCCGGGTCGAGCAGGCGCAGCCGGGTGAGATGCTCCCGGGCGCGGGCGATCTGCGCTGTGGTGACGCCCATCGCCGCCGCCGCGTCGGTGAGCGACTCGGCACGCTCCAGCATGCGCGCGTAGATCGCCCTGCTGACCTGGTCGTCATCCTCGTACGGCACGCGGCCGCTCCCTTCTCTCCGTCTTCGACGAGGCCGGGGTCGCGGGCGGGCAGGCACTCGGCGCGGGGACGTGGCATGCCCCACTACTAACCCTGATGGTAGATGCCCTCTTCGCTGCCGGTGTCGCTCGCTCGACGGTGCGGAGTTCGCTGGGCGCCCGGTGGGCCGGAGTGCGCGTACCTGGGCACGGGCCCAGGAGCTGGATGGCGGTTACCGCTGCGCTCCAACGATGCTCCTTAGTAGTAAGGACTCCAGATTGTAGGGGTATGCGGCATATGTGGCTGAAGGTGCCGGTAATTGGATCCGCCGGCGTCGGCTGGTCGGCTGGGCTCGATGTCGGGCGGGCCGGGGCGCGCTGCGGGACCACCTGGCCGGCCGAAGGGCGAAGGCGGCGGCGCCGTCGCCGGTGTTCCGGCAGGAGGCGCGGCAAGGGGCGCGTCGATGGCCGCTGCCGGGACGGTCAGGACGTCTCTAGCCGGGCCTGGTTCGCCTTCGCGTTGGACTGCCGCATCAGCAGATCGGTCGCCAGTTCCACCTCCACCTCGACCCGCCGCAACGCCCGCAGCGCGTCGCCCAGGTCGGTGAGGTCTTCGCCCAGGGCCGCGGCGGCCTCCCGTACGGGGCGGAGAACGTCGGGGATGCTCTGGCGGTGCTCGTCCATGATGTGACGGTATGACACCGGCGGCCGGGTCGTCACCACTGACCCCGGGCCCCTTGATCGACTGCACGGGGCGGACGCTACCCGCCGGAGGAGGAGCGCGGGGTGTCGGGGCCGGGGCGTCGTTCCCGGTGTCTGGCCAGCATCTGGCCGCCGACGTCGACATAACCGGCGAACAACCCGATCACGTCCTGCAGTCGCTCCTGCGCGGGCCCGGGGTGCACCAGGGCCTCGCCCTCGCGCAGGGCGGCGATCAGGGTCCTGGCCCGCGCCTGGCTGGCCTCCAGCAGCGACTCGATCCCCCCGGTGGCCTCCACCAGGAGCCGCCGGCTGCCGGGCTGCGGGATCACCCTGGCCAGCCCCCAGGAGTCGAGCTGCCGTACCGCGGTGCTCACCGCCCCCTTGCTCAGCTCCAGTTCGGCGGCGATGGTGTCGAGCGAGATCGGCTCCTCGGTGAGGAGCAGCAGCCCGTAGACGCGACCGGTCGCGTGCGGCAGGTTCCACGAGGCCAGCAGGTCGCCCACCGAGGTGACGAACGTGTGCCGCGCGCTCATCGCCGTGCCTGCCCCGGCGCCGGGAGCGTGCACAGGAACGCGTCGATCGCCTCGTTGACCGCCTGCGGATCGTCCTGGTTGGCGATGTGACCCGCCCCCGGGACGACGACCTCCTCGACGCCTTCTGTGCGGGCCCAGGCGGGCATGGCCGAGGCGATGTTGCCGGTGGTGTCCCGCTCGCCGCGGATCAGGCACAGGGGCACCGGCGTGCGGTAGCCGGGGTCGGGGGAGAGGAAGTCGACGGTGGCCCGCCACACCTGCACGAACTCCTTCTTCGGCAGCCGGCCGAAGGCCCGCCGGGCGTCGTCCCTGGCAGCCGGGGTGGTCGCGGAGGCGTCGGCCATCAGCCGCGGAAGCCTGCCGGCGGGGATCATCGACAGCATCGGCGCGGCCGCTCGCAGCAGCAGGCGGTCCCGCCAGGACAACGGCGCCGTGTTCGGCGTGGCGTCGATGACGACCAGGGCGCGGGCGAGGCCGGGATGCCGCCGTACGACGGCCTGGCTGAGGTTGCCGCCGAGGGACTGCCCCACGAGCACCGGCCGGTCCAGCGCCAGGTGCTCGACCAGCGCGCACAGGTCGGCGATCGCCTGCTCGGCGGTGAAGCGCACGCCGGCCGGGCGGGAGAGGCCGTGGCCGCGCAGGTCCCAGGTGACGACGCGGTACCCCCGGGCCCGCAGGTGCCGGGCCTGGGCGTCGAACATCACGTGATCGGCCCCGGCGCCGTGCGAGAACACCACCGGCACGCCGCCGCCCCCGCTGTCGGCGTAACGCAGGTCGCAACCCCGCAGGGAAAGGACGGACGGTAGATTCACCATATTCTGAATATAGCGAACCTCAGGCGGGACGGGCGACGTACAGGATCCGGTCGTGGGCCTCCTCATCGGCCGGGTCGCGCACCGAGGTGCCCACCACCCCGTGGGCGGCCACCACGCGCAGCCCGGCCAGCTCGGCGGCCCGGCGCACCGTACGGTCGGAGTGGTGACGCTGCACGTGCCGCATCGACAGCCGCTCCCAGCCCGCGCCGGCCCGTTCGAACAGGTCGAACTGGGTGATCACCACCTCGTCGGCCTCGATCCGCGGCGAGTGTGCGAACCAGGCCACGTACCGGTCACCGCGGTCGGCGACCACCGGGACGCCGAACGTGCGCCGGTAGTAGCCGATGGTGTTCAGGTCGAAGACCACCAGCCCGCCCGCGGCCAGCCGGTCGCGCGCCGCCGCCAGCGCCTGCCGCAGCTGGCCGGCGCTCGTCAGGTACGTCAGGGGCACGTCCACGCAGGCGACCACGTCGAAGCCGGACAGCTCCGGCGGCGGCCGCAGGAGTGAGCCGACCAGGAACGGGATGTCGGCGGCGCCCGGTCGCCGCCGCGCGGTCGCCACCATCGCCGGGGACAGGTCGTAGCCGGTCACGTCGAAGCCGAGTTTCTTGAAGGCCGCGCTGCTGCGGCCGGTGCCGCAACCGGCGTCCAGCAGCCGCCGCCCCCCGTCGCCGTGCCGCTCCACCGCCTCGGCGAAGCGGTCCACCAGCGCCTCGGTGTCCATCTGCGCGTTCAGCTCGTCGTAGCGGGCGGCGACGCCTTCGTAGGCCGCCAGGGTCTCCTCGACATGCGACATGCGTGCCTCCTGAACGGCCGGCGGGCTCTGGTGACCGCGCCGGACCCTCGGCCCGGCGCGGCCGCTCGAACTCGATTACCAGATGTACCAGGCCTGCCGGTTGACCCGGCGGCCGGTGACGCGGCGCAGCAGCTTCCTCATAAGGGATCACCTCCTTCCTCGACGAACCGCTGGTGGTCAGGTCTGGCGCGCCGTACGGCGCAGCTGGAAGGGCGGCGGCGTGATGATGCCCTCGACGTGGGGCCGCCCGGTGCCGCCGCGCACCTCCAGGCGGGCGGCGTCGGTCAGGGCGGCGAGCAGGTCGCCGGCCAGCGCCTGGGCGACGCCCGCTCCCGCGCAGGTGAACGGGCCGCCACCGAAGGGCAGGTAGGGGCCGCGCGGCTCGGGGCCGTCCCAGCGATCGGGCCGGAACGTGGTGGCCCGCGGCCAGTGCCGCTCGTCGCGGTGGAGCAGGTAGGGGCAGACGGACACACTGTCGCCCGGCTCCAGCGGCACGCCGCCGACCTGGTGGGCCTGGCGTACCGGGCGGCCGAGCAGCCAGGCCACCGGCCACAGCCGCAGCGACTCGCGTACGGCCGACTCGGGCGGCACGGCGGCCAGGTCGACGCCGTCGGCCGCCGCCGACAGCAGCGCCCAGGCCACCGCATGGCCCACCGGCGCGACCGAGGTGCGGAAGAGCAGCAGGTACACCTGCGCCACGTGCTCGGCGGGCGTCTCGGGCGGGGTCGCGCCCAGCACGGCGTCCAGCAGGTCGCCGGGCCGCGCCTCGTCCGCCGGCGCGTCCCGCCGGGCGCGCGCCTCGGCGGCGATCGTCCGTACCACGCGGGTCCACAGCGCGCTCCGCGACAACCGGGCGAGCCGGCCGGCGGGACGGATCAGCACCTCGCGCCGCACGACGTACGCCATCAGCTCCCGCAGTGCGGGCGGGCTGTCGGGCCGCAGCAGGGCGTCGGCCAGGAACCGGTGCACGGCGGCCCGCCCGGCCGACGGCCACTCGCTGACCTCGCCCAGCTCCGCCACGACGGCGGGCAGCCGCTCGCGACGGGCGGCCACGTGGGCGCGCAGCGTCGTACGGGCCGCCCGGCCGATCGCCACCTGCGTCGCCCGCGGCCCGAGCAGCCCGCCGCCGACGTGGAAGAAACCGGACACGTCGTCGTAGGCGCCCGCTTCGTCGTGCAGGATCCGCAACGCCTGCTCGGGGTCGGCCACGCACAGCGACCCGTCGTCGGGCAGGCGGAACACCGGCCCGCGCTCGCGCGCCGCCCGCTCCACGAACCCCAGTGGATCACGACGGTAGTGCCGCGCCGCGCCGCGCGGCCACGGCCGCCCCTGCTCGGGCACGACCCGATCCGGTTTTCCGACCGTCGTCATCCCACCTGCCCCATGCCATCCGTGAATCGGGTGTACACGCAGGCGGCGCAGGTGCGCCCCCCAGGAGAACGGTGTCGCACGGCCGCACCGGCCGGGCGCCACGAAAACCAGGAACAGCGGCAGTGTATAGGCCGTGCTCCGGCACGCCGGTGGCCAAGTGATCAATGGGATCAGCGTGATCACATTGACCAATGTCACCCGCGTGCCGGCCCCGGGCGCTCAGGCGCGCACGCTGCCGACGGCGTCGGCGGCCTTCCCGGCTCAGATCCAGCCGAGCTTGGCGGCGCGGACGCCTGCCTGGAAGCGGCTGTCGGCGCCGAGATGGGCGGTCAGCTCGGCCACGACCCTGGTCACCGTGCGGTTCGAGACGCCCAGGGCGCGGGCGATGGCGTCGTCCTTGGCTCCCGTGGCCAGCAGGCGCAGCACCGCGCGCTGCTGCTCGTTGAGCTCTTCGCCGTCGGCCGCCCTGGGGACGTCGCCGGGTTCGGAGGCGGTCATCCAGCAGTAGTCGAACAGGGCGGCGTAGGAGGCGACCAGTCCGCGGCCCTCGATGAGCATCGCACCCGCCATGAGGTCGCCGGGCATCACCTCGACCACGGCCAGCTCGCGGTCCAGCATGATCAGCCGTACCGGGACGAACGGCATGGTGCGCACCTCGACCCCGCCCTCCAGCATGCCCTGGACGTGCTCGCGCATCGCCGGCTGGGCCAGCTGGCTCTGGGCGTGCATGATGCGCACCCGCACGCCGCGGGCCACCGCGCGCACGTCCTCGGCGCGGGAGTCCCGCAGCCGTTCCGGCTCCCAGGCGTGCGGCATGTGCATGCCCATGACCTCCTCGCGGGCCCGGTCCGTCGCCGCCCGCAGCTTCACGCGCAGGGCCTCCACGTTGGCGCGGGGGAAGAACTCGACGTGGGCGTCCTGGGGGTCGCCGTCCAGCCGCAGGTAGTGCTCGGTGAGCTCCCTGGAGGCCGCCCGCTGCTCGGCGAGCATCCCGAGCAGCTCCTCGCCGCCGAGCAGCATGCGGCTCAGCGCCGCCATCGCGTCGACGGCGATCTCGGCGCCGGGGTTGAGCAGGCCGAGCCTGGTCAGCCGGTCGCGTGCCCGCTCGACCTCGGCGCCGCGCAGCCCCAGCCCGGCGGCGGCCGCGCCGAACGACTCCCGGTGCCGGCGCATGCGTGTGTACACCCGCCTGGCGGTGGCCTCGTCGCTCACGTACCTCTCCTGTCCGCTTCCCGCCATGGCGGGAAGGGGAAGTCGTCATCCCTGTCATCGCCGCTCGTCATGCGGCAAGCTCAGAAAAGGGTACGGCGTGGTGAAACGGACCCCATACCCAACCCCTGTACGGCACTTCGGAGGACTTTATGATCACCCTTGTTCACAGCCTCGTCACCTATGGCATCCCCGACCTGAACACCGGGAGCTGCGCCACGTGTGTGGAGGCGGTGAAGCGGGAGCTGGCCCTGATCCCGGGGGTGGTGGGCGTGGACGTGAACCTGGCAGCCGGCCGGGTGAGCGTGCTCACCGAGGGGCCGGTCGAGGAGAGTTTCATCGTGGCGGCGATCGAGGACGCGGGTTGCGAGACCGACCGGTTGCCCGGCTGGCGTTCCTGAGTCGCCGCCCCGCCCCGCCCCGCCCCGCCCCGCACGGTGCGGGGCGGGCCGCGCCGGTCGGTCAGGGGGCGGCCACGACCGACTGCCTCTGGCGGCCCAGGCCGTCGATGCCGAGCTCCATCCGGTCGCCCGGCCGCAGGTAGACCGGCGGGTCGAAGCCCATGCCGACGCCCGCGGGGGTGCCGGTGTTGATCAGGTCGCCGGGTTCGAGCGCCATGAACCGGCTCAGGTAGCGCACGACGAAGACGGGGTCGAACAACATCTGGGCCGTCGAGCCGGTCTGGCGGCGCTGCCCGTTGACGTCGAGCCACATGCCCAGGTCGGTCACCTCGCCCAGCTCGTCCGGCGTGACCAGCCAGGGACCGCACGGGTTGAACGTCGGGGCCGACTTGCCCTTGACCCACTGCCCGCCGTGGCGCAGCTGGAAGTCGCGCTCGCTGACGTCGTTGACCAGCACGTATCCGGCGATCGCGGCGCGTGCCTCGTCGTCGCTCTGCAGGTAGTGGGCCCGGGTGCCGATCACGACGCCGAGCTCCACCTCCCAGTCGGTGGCCGAGGAGCCGCGCGGGATGTGCACGTCGTCGTCGGGTCCGACCAGCGTGTTCGGGGCCTTGGTGAACACGATCGGCTCGGCCGGCGGTTCCTGGCCCGACTCGGCGGCGTGGTCGGCGTAGTTGAGGCCGACGCACAGGATCTGGTGCGGACGGGCGATCGGCGCGCCGACGCGTTCACCGGCGAAGCGGCGGGCCGCGCCGGCGGCCACCCGGTCGGCGACGGTCGCGGCGAGCGTGTCCAGGCCGGCGGCGAAGAAGGATCCGTCGAAGTCGGCGACCACGTCGGACACGTCGATGTAGGTCTCGTCGTCGATCGCGACGACCGGACGTTCGGCGCCGGCGGCGCCGATGCGCATGAGTCTCATGGGGAGGTCCAGATTCTGCTGTCGGGGCGGATCAGAGCTGCGCGCCGGCCGGGACGGTGACGGTCTTCCCGGACTGGATGGATTCGTAGGCGGCCTCGACGACGCGCATGGCGTACACGGTGTCGCCGGAGTCGATCAGCGGCGGGCGTCCCTCCACCAGGGCGCGCACGTAGTCGGTGACCTCGGTGATCACCGACTCGTAGTGCCAGCCGCCGGGGTGCCAGGCGTCGGGGCCGAAGGGCACGCCGGTGACCGCCTCGCCCTGGTAGTCGTGCTGGCCGCGGAAGATCTTGACCACCGGGTCGGACATCTGGTCCACCAGGATGCCCCCTTCGGTGCCGTAGAGCTCCAGGCGCTCGCTGTGGGGGACCTCCGACACGGAGGTGAAGCCGCACGAGAAGTGGGCGCCGCTGCGCATGCGGCCGTACACCTCGGCGGTGTCCTCGATCTCGTTGTCGAGCGGGAACACCTTCCTGGAGACGCCGGTCAGCTCCTCGAACTCGCCGAGCAGCCACTTGAGCAGGTAGAACGAGTGGGCGCCGGTGTCCATGACCAGGCCGCCGCCCAGCTTGTACTGGGTCCGCCAGTAGCCGGGCATCGACAGGTGGGCCTTCTCGTTGGAGCGCAGGTACGTCCTGGCGTGGATGACCTCGCCGATGGCGCCCTCGCTCAGGAGCCGGTGCACGGCCTGGTAGGCCGCGATGTACCGGCTGTTCTCCGCGACCATGAAGTGCACGCCGGCCTCGGCCGCCCGGCGCTGGATGGCCACCGACTGCTCGTACGTCGGCGCGACGGGCTTCTCCAGGATCAGGTGCTTGCCGGCGTCCAGCACCGCCATCGCGGCGTCGTGGTGCAGGTGGTGGGGGAGGATCAGGTCCACCACGTCGACCCGCGGGTCGTCGATCAGGTCCTGGAGGTCGGTGTAGGTCTTGGCGCCGGTCTCGGCGGTGAAGGCCGACGCCGCCCTGGGGTCGACGTCGCAGCCGGCCACCAGGTCGACCACGTCGGACATGCGCTGGTAGGCCGCCGCGTGCGTCTTCGAGATCAGCCCGAGACCCGCGATGCCGACACCCGGCTTCGACACTGACATGTGATTCTCCTGTACAGGATGTAACGAATGAATGGTTGGTGGCGGCCGGCGCCGCGGGCTCAGCCCTTGAGGGAGCCGGCGAGCACGTCGGCGCCGTACCGGCGCTGGAGGAGGTAGTAGACGATCATCACCGGCAGCGCGACCATGATCGCGGCGGCGCAGGTGATCTGGTAGTTGCTGCCGTACTGCAGGCCGACGAAGAAGTTGAGCGCGGCGGGCACCATGCGCAGCTCCGGCTGGGAGATCATCACGACCGCGAGCAGCAGGTTGTTCCAGGTCCAGATGAACAGGATGGTGGCCAGGGCGAAGATCGGCGAGCTGGCCGTGGGCACGACCACCCGCCACAGCGTCTGCCACCGGTTCGACCCGTCCGTCCGCGCCGCCTCCAGCAGCTCGCGGGGGAAGGACTTGAAGAACGACGTCATCCAGTACGTGCCGAAGGCCATCGAGCCGCCGATGCACGGCAGCATCATCGACCAGTAGGTGTCGATGAGGTCGAAGGCCCTGAACTGGTAGTAGAGCGGGATGACGGTCGCCTCGTACGGCACGATCAGCCCGAGGACGAACAGCGGGAACAGCAGCGACGAGCCGCGGAACCGCATCGTCCCGAACGCGTAGCCGGTCAGGATCGAGAAGAAGACCGACACGCTCACCACCACCCCGGACAGCAGGACGCTGTTGAGCAGCGAGCGCCCGATGCCGGCGTCCGGGTTGTCCCAGGCGCTGACGAAGCTGTCCAGAGACCACCGGCTCGGCCAGGCCAGCCCGCTCACGGACGCGTCCGGCGGGTTGAAGGCGACGAGCGTCGTGGAGATGAAGGGGTAGATCGCGAAGGCCGCGAACAGGAGCAGGACCACGTAGGACATGGTGTTGCTGCGGCGGGAGACCATCGTGTTATTCCGATCTGACGAGCCGGTTGACCAGGCCGACGCCGATGAAGATGACCAGGGTGAGGAGCACGGCGATGGCCGCTCCCGGACCGATCTGCCCGTTGACGAAGACGTCGCGGTACATCATCAGCGACGGCGTGGTGGTGGCGTAGCCGGGGCCGCCCTGCGTCGCCATCAGGGGCAGGTCGAAGATGCGCAGCGACAGGGTGAGGGTCATCACCAGCGACACGCGCAGCTCGTGGCGGATCCCGGGCAGGGTCACGGTGAAGAACTCGCGCACCGGCCCCGCGCCGTCGATGCGCGCGGCCTCGTACAGCTCCTTCGGGATGTGCTGCGTGCCGGACAGCAGCATGACCACGACGAAGCCGAACGTCGCCCACAACGCGACGACGCCCAGGGCGGGCAGCGCCAGGCCGGCGTCGCCGAGGAACGGCCGCACCAGGTCGGGGCCGAAGACGGCCTCGATGATCGCGTTGAGCGAGCCGTCCAGCGAGTAGAGCCAGCGCCAGGCGATCGCGACCACCGCCAGGGCGATCGTGTACGGCAGGAAGAACACGAACCGGAAGAAGCTCAGCCCCCGGATCCTGGTCCGCGCGATGATGCCGACGAGCAGCAGGGCGAGCGTCACCGGCAGCACGCAGCCGAAGACGACGAAGACGAGCGAGACCCGCAACGAGGTCCAGGTGTTCGGATCGGTCAGCACCTGGAGGTAGTTGTCGAACCCGACCCACGTCTGCGGGGAGAGCCCGTCCCATTCGAGGAACGACAGGCGGACCGTGTCGGCGATGGGCACGAGGACGAACAGCGCGTAGAAGATGAATCCGGGCAGGATGAGCAGGTACGGCATCCCGCGGACCTCGCCCCGCCGGACTCCCCGGCGAGGTCGCCTGCCGGCGGGCGTCGCCGGGCCGGCGTCTGTGGTGACCGTGACGGCCATGGTGCGATCCACTTCCCTACGTGGCGCGCCCGGTGCGGCGCGGTCTCCCGCGCCGCACCGGGGCGCCGGCGTGTCCTGACGGATTCCTAGGCGCTCTGGCCCGCGGCCGCGGCCGCCGGCTGGGCGCCGCCCTGCCGCGCGGGCAGGCCGATGATCTCGCGGGCCTCGTCGGGGGTCGCCACCTCGCGGCCCATGAGGTGCGCGATCTTGACGATCTCGTCGACGAGCTCGGCGTTGGAGCGCGACGGCGATCCGTCCGGCAGGTACGGGTTGTCCTCCCAGCCGACCCGTACGTGGCCGCCCAGGCTCATGGCCATGGCCAGCAGGCGCCACTGCATCTTCGGGTTCATCACGCTGACGTTCCAGTTGACCCGCGGCGGCAGGTGCCTGACCAGGTACAGCAGCGAGTCCTCGGTGGGGGGCGTCCACGCGCCGCCGGGCCAGCCCAGGAACAGGGTCGTCCAGACCGGGTCGTCGAGCAGGCCCTGGTCGCGGATGAACTCCAGGTTCCAGAACGCGCCGGTGTAGAAGGACTCGACCTCGGGCTTGACGCCGTGCTCCTTGGCCGCCTTGCAGAACGCCTCCAGCTCGGGGCGGGTGTGGATGGCGTACTGCTCGTTGGCGGGGTAGGCCGGGTCGGGCCGGAAGTACTCGTCGTGCACGTTGAAGGCGTAGGACATCATGTCCGGGCGCAGCTTCATGAGCGCGACCTTCTCCTCCAGCCGGGCGCTGGCGATGCCGAACTGGATGATCGAGTCGCGCTCGGCGCGGATGCGGTCGGTCAGGTCGGCCCAGCCGTCGTAGTCGGTGCGGGAGAGCTGGCGGCCGTCCTCCTGGATCGAGTCCTCCAGGTAGTGCACGCCGTGGTGGTGGACGAGCGACGCGCCGGAGTCGATCGCCCGTACGTACTCACCGGCGACGGCGGGCACGTCGTCGATCCTCGGCATGCCCTTGAAGCCGGGATACGACATGGAACAGTCGACGGTTACGGTGATGACTACCTTGTCCACGAATGGCCTTTCTCACAGGGGGGACGGGACGGGCGCCTCGTGCGCCGCCCGCCAGGTCAGGAACGGGTCTTCATGTAGTCGGCCCAGTTCTTCTGGACCGACTCGTTGTACTGCTTGGGCGTGACCTCGCCCGACAGCAGGCGCTGGGCCTCGGCGCCCTGGAAGGTCAGCATCGTCGGGGTGGGCCAGTCCTCCCAGGTGAACAGGCCGTTCTCGGAGGACAGCCGCTCATAGGCGTCGACCATCTGCTTGAGCAGCGGGTCGTCGATCTTGGCGTTGACGCCCGCCTTGGTCGCCGAGGGACGGCCGGCCGCGATCTGGGCCGCGACGGCCTCCTCGCCGGCGGTCACGTAGTCGATGAACGCCGCCGCGCAGTCGGGGTACTTGGTCTTGGCCGAGATGCTGAAGGGCAGGCTGTAGCCGCCGACGGCCGCGTGCTTGCCGCTGTCGCCGGCGGGGAAGAGCATGAAGCCGGCGTCGTCGCCCAGGGCCTTGCCGACGTCGCCGAGGGCCCAGGAGCCGGTGACGAAGAAGGCGGACTGTCCCTTGCCGAAGCGGTTGGTGGCGTCGGTGAAGCTGGTCGCCAGCGCGTCGGAGTTGAAGTAGCCCTTCTCCATCCAGGTGCGGAAGTCGGTCGAGCCCTTCAGGTGGCCGTCGTCGTCGTAGGTGCTGCCGGGCTTGTTGTAGACCCAGTTGTTGATCGTGTCCGGGGCGACGTACCAGCCGTTGAACAGCGACAGGTTGTGCAGTGCCGGCCACTTCTCCGAGTCGCCGAGCAGGACGGGGGTGACACCGGCCGCCTTGGCCTTGTCCAGCGCCTGGAGGAAGGCCGCCTTGTCGTCGAGGGTGGCCGGGTCGATGCCCAGCTTGCCCAGGACGGCCTTGTTGTAGAAGACGCCGACGTACTGGATGGCGGGCGGGACGGCGACGAGGTTGCCCTCGCCCAGCGCCTTGCCGTCGGCGGTGAACTTGTTGACCGTCAGCGCCGATTCGGGGAACTTCTCGGCCCACCCGAACGCCTTGGCGTACGGGTCCAGGTTCAGCAGCAGGCCCGCCTTCCACAGGGCGCCGTTGATGGCCCAGCCGGAGTTGCCCTGCATGACGTCGGGCGGGTTGTTGCCGGACATCACCAGCTTGATGGTGCTGGCGGAGGAGGCCCAGTCCTTGATCTGCAGGTCGACCGTGACGTTCTTGTTGGCCGCCTGGAAGGACTTCACCTGCTCCTTGAAGCCGTTGGCGATGGCCTCGCCGGCCTCCGACATGCCGACGGTGAGCTTGACGGTGCCGTACTTGGCGCACGACGTGCCCACGTCCGTCGGCGCGGCGGCCGGCTTCGTGGTGATCGAGGAGCCGGCGCAGCCCGTGGCGCCGATGGCGGCGGCGGTGGCGACAGCGGTCAGAGCTCGTGCGGAGCGATGGTGTCGGAGCATCCTGTCCTCCTTGAAATGAGCCATGAAGCCTCCGGTCGGGGGTTCTCGGAGGGATTTCGATGGCGGTGACTCCTCGCGTCCTGAAGTCTCAATCCACAAGGTCGGCGACGAAGAGCACCTGCGGGCGGCCGTTGGGGGGCTCGACCTCTCGCTGTGATCAGTAGCGAGGTGTTGCGTCAGACGAACTGTGTTGCACCAAGGGACGTTAGTGGTGCCCGACGCTATGGCGGACATTCAAGGCATGTCAACCCCCGTGACCCGCATGTTTCCTGGCAATTCACTGCTCAATGGGTTCGAACAATGTGTTGCGTGAGACGTCAAGGGGTTGCATGTCTCGCAACACTTGTGGATGCTGTTGTGCACACCGAACCTGCCCCCCGGAAGAAGGCGACCAGTGGGAGCAACGTCAGCCACGGCCACCATGCAGGCCGCCGTGGCCACCTCGATCCCGAGCGAACGGCTCGAGGTCACGCGCGTGCCGCGTCCGGTGCCCGAGACCGACGACGAGGTCGTCCTGCGTGTGCACGCCTGCGGCATCTGCGGCACCGACCTGCACGTCCTGGCCGGGCACTCCTACCGGCCCGAGACGCCCTTCGTGCTCGGCCACGAGCCGGTCGGGGTCGTCGTGGAGGCCGGCGCCGGAGCCCGGGAGTGGCTCGGCCGCCGGGCCACCATCACCCTGTTCACCGGCGAGGGCTCGTGCGCGGCGTGCCGGGCCGGCGACGAGCGGCTGTGCCCGGAGCTGGTGTCGATCACCGGCGTGCTCGGCGCCTGGGGCGGCTACGCCGACCACCTGCGCGTACGGGCGGCCCAGCTCGTCGAGCTGCCGTCGCGGTTGTCGTGGGCGGACGCCGCCTCGCTGGTCGACGGCGGGGCGACCGCCGCCAACAGCGTCCGGGTGGCGCTGGAGCGCGACCCGGGCCGCGTGCTCGTCCTCGGCGCGGGGCCCATCGGTCACCTGTGCGCCGAGCTGCTGCGCGTGCGCGGCGTGCCGGTCCAGGTGGTCGAGCCCGGCTCGCTGCGCCGCCGGGCGCTCCAGGCCGTCGGCCACGACGTCGTCGCCTCGGTCGAGGAGGCCGGCGGGCCCGTCGACGCCGTCATCGACTGCACGGGCGTGCCCGCCGTCATGGCGCCGGGCCTGGACGCACTGAACCCGCACGGCACGTACCTGCTGGCCGGGTACGCTCGCGTCCCGGACGTGGACTTCGCCGTCGTCGCGCGCAAGGAGGCCCACATCCGGGGCATCCGGTCGGGCCGCCGCGAGGACCTGGAGTCGATCGTCGCGCTGGCCGCGGCCGGGAAGATCCGGCTCTCACCGACCGCCCGGTGGCCGCTGTCCGGGGTGAACGACGCGCTCGACGCGCTTCGCGCCCGGCAGGTCCCCGGCAAGGCGGTCATCGTCCCTGACAGTGTCTGGAAGGAAGAAGTGGCATGAAGATCGCTCTTGACCCGGCGATGCTCCAGGGCAGACCGGTCGAGCTCGCCGCCCGCGCGGCGGCCGAGGCCGGCTACCGCCATCTGGAGATGGGCAACCGCGACGACTTCATCCCGGCGTTCGGCCCCATGCACGCCTCGGCGGCCGACCTGCGTGGCTTCCGCGACGCGGCGGACGCCTCCGGCGTCGAGATCGTCTCGGTCGCCGTGATCCAGGCGTGGTCCAGCCCCGACGAGGACGTCCGCCAGCAGGCCGTCGCGTGGTGGCGGGACGGCATCGCGGCCGCCGTGGAGCTCGGCTGCCGGCGGATCAACACCGAGCTGTCCGGCCACCCGGACCAGCCCGACGCCTGCCGCAAGGCGTTCCTGCGCTCGATCGAGGACCTGCTTCCCGTGCTCGACCGCGAGGACGTCGAGCTCGTCGTCGAGCCGCACCCGTGGGACTTCATCGAGACCACCGCCGGCGCCGTGGACCTGATCAAGGAGATCGGCAGCCCGCGGCTGCGTTACCTGCACTGCGTGCCGCACGCCTACCATCTCCAGGGCAGCACCACCGAGCAGGTGGAGTACGCCCGCGGCTGGTTCGACCACGTCCACGTCGCCGACACCTTCCGGCCCGGCCGTACCATCGTCAACCCGCCGGGCGTCGCGTGCCGGATCCACCAGCACTTCGACCTCGGCCGCGGCGAGATCGACTGGGCCGAGGTGCGCGGGGCGCTGGAGTCGGTCGAGTTCGACGGCATCCTCACCGTGCAGGTCTTCGGCTGGGAGGACCAGGCCGAGAGATCCTTCAGGGCCAACCGCGAAGCGGTTGATCACCTCTTCGGCCTGAACGGCGGACAATCCTTGTCATGACGACGAACCAGAGCCCCGGTACGAACGACCCCTCCGACGGCCGTACCGCCTCTCCCATACAGCGCGCGCTGCGGGCGCTGGAGCTCCTCTCCGCAGATCCGCTCACCGCCGCCGAGCTCGCCCGCGAGCTCGACGTCAACCGCAGCACCGCCCTGCGGCTGCTCGCCGAGCTGGTCGCCACGGGGTACGTGGCCCGCAACGAGGCGACCAAGCGCTACACGATCGTCCCGGCCAAGTTCTACGGGCTCATCCAGGCGCCGGAGACCGACTGGAGCCAGATCATCGACCCGGTGCTGGCCTCGATCCGCGACGAGTGCGGCGACGCGACGATCCTGGCGGTGCCGGCCAAGGACACGATGGTCTACCTCGCGTTCTTCCCCACCCGGCACGTGGTGGCCGTCTCCGAACAGTTAGGGACGATCCGGCCGATGCACTGCTCGGCGCTGGGGAAGGCCTACCTGTCGGCCCTCGATCCCGAGGCCCTCGACACCCACCTGGCCCGCCTGTCCTACGCGGGCGGCACGGAGAACGCCGCCAGGGGACCCATCGAGTTGCGGCGCCGGGTGGAGGAGTCGCGCGAGGCCCGCTACGCGGTCGACAGGGACGAGACCTTCGACGGCGTCCGGTGCGTCGCGGTGCCGGTGCGGATCCGCGGATCCCTGATCGGCGCGGCCGGCATCTCCGGCCCGTCCAGCCGCCTGTCCGACGCGCGGATCCCGCAGCTCGGGCAGTACCTGGCCGCGTCCATGTCGGGGTTGTGACCCCCGACGGGCGCGGCCAGGCGCGCGACACGGCCGCCGCGGTCTGGACGATCTTAAGGCTGTAAAAGGCATTTCTCACTACGATGTCCGGATGCTTCGTGCTCCCCTCGCAGTCGAAGGCACGACCTCGCCGCATGCCGGGCGGCTCGCCTGGCTCGACGCGCTGCGCGGGCTCGCCGCGATGGTGGTGGTCCTCGAGCACGCGCTCGAACCGCTGTGGCCGGAGGTACGGCCGCCGATCAAGGCCGTCTTCGATCCCGGCTGGTACGGCGTGCTGGTGTTCTTCCTGGTCAGCGGCTACATCGTGCCCGCGTCGCTGGAACGCCGGGGCAGCGTGCGGGCCTTCTGGATCTCGCGGTTCTTCCGGTTGTGGCCGCTGTTCACCGTGTGCGTGGCCGGCATGCTGCTGCTCGCGGCGCTCGGCTGGGACGACCTGCACATCTGGTGGGACACCCGGCCCTTGGCCATGGCCCTGGCGCACGCCGGCATGCTGCAGAACCTGCTGTACGCGCCGAACGTGGCCAACGTGCTGTGGACGCTGTCCTACGAGATGGCCTTCTACCTCCTGCTGACCGCGATGTTCACCCTCGGCGTGCACCGGCGCAGCACGGCCGCCGCGCTCGGGTTCGCGGCGGCCGCCGTGCTCGGCGGCGGGCTGCTGCCGGTGACGCTGCTGTCGGCGGGCGGCGCTGCCCGGATGCTCACGGTCGTGGTCGTGGTGACCGCCGTCCTGGCCGCCGGGCTTGCCGCGATGTTGCGCGGCGGCCGGCGCGTCCGGCAGGCGGGGGCCGTGGCCGTCGCGGGCACGATCCTGCTGCTGCTGGCGGTCAACCAGAGCTACCCCGGGCCGTGGCAGGGGCTGTTCATCCTGGCGACCATGTTCGCCGGCACCGTGCTCTACCGCGTCGAGGCCGGCCTGCTCGGTCACCGGCACCTCGTCTGGGTGGCGCTGATCCCGTTGGCGGGGTTGTGGCCGGCGCGTGCCGAGCTCGGGACGCAGGTGGCGACCGTGGCGGCCTGGCTCACCTTCGCCGCCGCGATGGCGCTGCGCCGCCGCGCGATGCCGTCGTGGCTGACCTGGCTGGGGCTGGTGTCGTACTCGATCTACCTGCTGCACCCGTTGCTGCTGGAGAGCGTCGAGTTCTTCCTGCCGGAGCCGTCGGACGTGCCGCCGGCGGCGCGCCTGGCGGTCCTGGTCGCGGTGTGCGCGGCGCTGCTCGGTCTGTGCGCGCTGACGTGGCGGTGGGTGGAGGCGCCGGCGCAGCGGCTGGGCAGACGCCTGATCCGGCGGGCCGAGCCCGCCCCTCAGAAGCGGTAGTGCTGGACGGCGGTGCCCTTGCGGGACAGTGAGGTGCTCCAGGAGGTCAGGCGGCTCGCCAGCCGGGTCGTCCACGGGTAGCCGGCGACCTCGGGCTCGCGGGTCAGGAAGATCTCGCGGACCAGTTTCAGCCGGGGCTCCAGGCGCACGATGTCCTGCGGCGTGTCGAATCCGGGCGACTTCAGGAAGGGGGCGACGGACCGGGTGCCGGCGTACTTCCTGGCCGCCCACACGTGGAACCGCGTGTAGCCGTTGAAGCAGATCTCGCCCGCGGGGAAGTGCCGGACGAGGCGGTCGAGGAGGGTGGCCAGCTCCTCCTTCGACAGGAACCCGATCAGGCCGTCGGCGACGATCACGGCCGGACGGTCGCCGGGCACCTCGTCCAGCCAGCGGGGGTCGTTGAGGTCGCGGCCGATCACGTGGGCGTGGGGGCGCTCCGGGAGCAGCAGGCGCCTGGCCTCGGCCACGCCGGGCAGGTCGACGTCGTACCAGTCGACGGTCGGCGGCGGGTCGACGCGGTGGACGCGGGTGTCGAGCCCGGCGCCGAGGTCGAGCCCGACCGCGTCGGGATTCGCGGCGAGGAACCGGCGCACGATGTCGTCCATGACCAGGGAGCGGTGGGCGATGCCCACGACGGGGCTGGCGGAGAGCTTGAACTGCGCGGCGTCGTGGCCGAGCTTCCTGACCAGGTCGTAGGCCGTACGGTCGCGCAGGATCGGGTGCTCGGCCTGGTAGTCGAGCGCCTTGCCGGCCAGGGTGAGCCAGAGCGTGTTCTCCAGCGGGGTGAGGTCGGGGAGGGGGATGGCCATGGTGTCAGTCCTCTTCTCGTGGTGAGTCGTCCAGGGCGGCCCTGGCCGCCTTGAGGGCGGCGTCGTCGGTGAACAGCCCGTGGGTGTAGAGCTCCAGCGTGGGCAGCGCGAGGCGGCGCAGCACGTCGGGGCCGAACCGCTCGTGGCCCAGCGCGCGCGCCAGGGACGGCGGCATGGTCAGCGTGGCCACGCTGTTGAGCACGGTCAGCACCGCCAGCGCCCGCACGTCGCGGGACGGCCGCATCGAGCCGTCGGCGATCCCGGCCCGCAGGACCTGCTCGGACTCCGCCACCAGCGTGTCGACGAACGTGGCCGCGGCGGGTGTGTCCTCCTCGATCGCGCGCAGCATGTACCGCACCTGGAGGCGGTACTCCTCCGGGTTGGACAGGTATTCGCGGAAGAGGTCCTGCATGCCGCTCGGGCGGGCGCGGCCGGCCCGCCGGACCAGGATGCCCAGGACGTGTTCGTCGCAGGCGCTCCGGAGCTTCTCCTTGCTGCCGAAGTGGTGGATGACCAGGGCGGGGCTCACTCCGGCGGTGGCCGCGACGGCGCGCAGGTTGGTCCTGTCGAAGCCGTCACGGGCGAAGTGCGCGATGGCCGCGTTGCGGATCTTGGCCTGAGCGGTCAGGTCTGAACACATGTTCAGTAGACTAAACACTTGTTCAGCAACCGGCAAGCGGCAGGGACGAGCCCCGTGCCGGAGGGGGCACGGGGCTCGGGGTGTGCGCCGGACCTAGTTACGGCGGGTGAGCACCCACTGCCAGGTCTCGTCGCCGCCGCGGTCGCGGCTGCCGGTGAGCTGGATCATCCGCTCACCGTCGGCACTGGCCAGCGCCAGGCCGTTGTCGAACTCGCTCTCGCACGCGCCCGCGCAGCCCAGCACCACCACGTTGTCGTTGTCGGCCCAGGCCAGGTGCTGCAGCACCAGCTGCCTGCCCGGCACCGACGGCGGCAGGTCGCGGTCCAGCACCAGCCGGCCGTCGGGCGAGACCTTCGACCAGCCCGAGTAGTCGATGTACCGGTCGCCGGCCGGGCCGTCCCGGCGGGCGCCGTCGAGGCCGAGCCACAACCTGTCGGGCATGGTGTCGGTGGGCTCCCAGAGCATGGACCCGTCCAGGCTCCAGCCGAGGTCCTGGCGCGCGTTCATGTTCCCGGGGTTGCCGTCGCGGTCCAGCGGCGGCAGCGCGTGGTAGGCCGCCTGGCCGGTGGCGACGTCGATGACGTAGTAGCCGATCCGGGGCCGGACGAACTCCTCGACGGTGTAGGAGTCCTTGCCCACCTGCTTCCGGCTCTGCTCCGGATACTGCGAGTACGCCGTGGCCAGCACCTTGGTGCCGTCCGGCGACCAGACCAGCGAGCCGACGTCGTGCTCCAGGTCGATCCAGGCCAGGGCCTGCCGGGTGTTCATGTCGACGATCCCCACCCGCCTGCCGATCCGCTCGCCCTGGAGCACCGCCGCGAGCTGGAGCCCCGGCGCCACGTCCAGCCAGGCCCACGCGGTCTTCTCGTAGCCGTCGGAGCGGGGGTCGTACAGGTACCAGGTGCGCCGCACGCGCTCGCCGCCGTCGGACGCCTTCTCCAGCCAGGTGGTGAAGTAGGCGGAGACGGCCACGTCCCCCGCCGCCACGAACTTCTTCGGCGGCGCGTTCCCGACGTCCGCGCGCACGTCCGTGGACGTCACCGAGGGACGAACGGGCACGGTGACCCCGTTCGCCGGGCGCACGGTCGTGCTCCGGCCGTGCAGCCCGACGGCCAGCACCGCCACGACGACGGCCACCCCGGCGGCCAGCACCATCGCCATGACCGGCGGCCGGGCACGCCGCCGTAGCGCCCGGTCGGCCAGGTCGTGCGGCACCCGCACCTCGTCGGCCCACTCCTCCATGGTGTCGCGAAGCAGCCGGTTCATGTGGTGACCTCCAGTTCCGCAGCCAGTTCCGGGGCGATCTGCCGCAGCCGGGCGAGCGACCGGAACGTGGTGCTCCGCACCGTGCCGACCGAGCAGGCCAGCATGGCGGCGATCCGGTCCTCCGGCAGGTCCTCGAAGTAGCGCAGCACCAGCACGGCACGCTGCCTCGGGGTGAGCCGGGCCAGGGCGGCGCGCAGCACCATGCGCAGGTCGCTCTGGTGCGTGCCGTCGGCGCCCGGCCGGTCGGGCGGCTCCGCCTGGACCACCTCGCCGCGCCGCCCGATCGTCCGCCACCAGTTCACCTGCTGCCGGTACATGATCTGCCGGACGTACGCCTCGGGGGCGTCCACCTGCCGCCACCGGGCCGCCAGCTTGGCCAGTGCGGCCTGCACGAGATCCTCGGCCGCGTGCTGGTCGCCGCCGCTGAGCATGAACCCGAGCCGCATCAGGGCAGGCGAGCGCGCAGAGACGAACTCGCGGAAGCCTTGCTCGTCCGCAGGGTCCACGACCACCTCCAAACGTGTGAATGACATCCCTGAGACGCGCGCGGGGCACTCCCGCTATGCCTGTCCGGCCGGACGTTTCTCGAGCGGCGGCCCTCGCTCAGCGGCCGGCCGCCTTCAGGTCGATCACCACCTGGGTGCCCTGTGCCGTCCGGAACCAGACCACGCCCTCCTGGGTGTTCAGCGTGGGCGGGGCCTTGTCGCCCCTGCGCGTCGGCACGGGGAACAGCCGGCCGGTGCGCTTCGTGGCGACGTCGTGCAGGGCCAGAACCTGGCCGCCGCTGGCGTCCTTCTGGTTGAGCAGGACGAAGCGGCCGGAGATGAGCGTGCCCACGGCGGTCCCGGGCAGGTCGCGGCGGTCCGTCCCGTCGCGTCGCCAGGCCGTCGTCCCGTTGAGGCACCACACCTGGCCGCAGTCGGTCCACGACGAGCGCTTCTTGGCCGCGACGGCGTTACTGGACCGGCCGGTGAGCACGTTCTTCAGGTGCTCCAGAGGCCGGGCGACGGGATGGTCGACCGTCCGGTCCTGCGCCGGCCAGCCGGCCCAGGGCCACTCGACCAGGTAGAAGCCCCTCGTCCCGCTGATCAGGGACACGTTCCCGCCCTTGAGCGGGGCCCGGTAGACGCCGCCGTCGGGAGGCGACCACACGGCCATGCCGTCGGCGATGGCCAGCTTCTTGAGCCCGCTGTAGGCGTTGTCGCTGGAGAGCACGGCCCTCAGCGCCGCGATCCGCTGCGGCACGCCCCCGGTGACGGGCACCGCCCAGATCTCCGACCGGTCGTCCCGGACCGCCGACCACGCCAGGTAGCCGTCGCCGAAGACCAGCGGCTCGTTCATGACCTGGACGTCCTGCAACTGCGCGACCTGGGTGAACACGCGCTTGTCGAGGTCGTACGCCCAGATGCCGTCGAGCCGGTTCCCGGAGAGCCCGCGGCCGGCCACCACCCGGTCGGCGACGAACACGTCGGGCTTGAAGACCCGGCCGCCGGGGCCCGTCGCCGGGATCTCGTGCACCGCGCCCGGCCACACCTGAGCGACCGGCGGCGACAGGCGGCCGGCGGCCGCCGCCTTCGGGGCCGCGGCGGACGGCGGCGCGGAGCCGATCGTCCGGGTCCCCAGGACGGTGACGCCCACCACGGCGGCGGTCGCGGTCGCCACCGCCACCGGCGCCCACCACCATCGGGCCGCCGCCGGCCCCCGGCGCGGCGACGGCGCGACCCTCGGCCGCCCGTCGTCCTGAACCGTCTCGGCCCTGGCCGCCATCGCGTCCCTGAGCCGGTCCTCGATCGTGGTCATGCTCGGCCTCCCAGCTCGCGCTCAAGCCGCTCCAGAGCTCTGGAGGCGGTGGACCGTACCGTGCTCTGCCGCAGGCGCGTCGCCTCGGCGATGTCGGCGTCGGACAGGTCGAGGTAGTAACGCAGGACGAGAACCTCGCGCTGCCGCCCGGGCAACCGGCTGAGCGCCGCCAGCATCTCCTGCCGCGACTCGCCCAGGAGTGCGATCGTCTCGGCCGAGTCCACCGGGTCGTCGCGCCGCCGCAGGATCGCCCTGGCGGCGACACTCCGCCTGCGCAGCAGCGAGCGCGAGGCGTTCAGCACGCAGACCCGCACGTACGACAGGGTGAGGGTCTCGGGGCTCTTGCCGTGCAACCTGGAGAAGACGTCCTGGACGACGTCCTCCGCGCTCTCCCGATCGCCCACGAGCAGCAGGGCCAGGCGGACGAGGGCGAGCCGGTGCTCGCGGTACAGGCCGGCCACCACCGCGCCGGCGGCGTCGGCCGGCGGCGGGGACGCGCGGGCGACGATCTCAACACTCATGCATAAGGAACGCGCACCCGCCCCGATCCGCTGCGTGCCGGGCACGCCCCGGTTCAGGCCGGGGCGGAGCGGCCCGGCAGGTACGGCCCGACCAGGTCGGCGAGCCCGGCGGACTGGCGGCGCCCCTCCAGGTACACCCGCCCCCACCGGCTCCGGTCGCCGAGGTCCGGCCCGAACGCCTCCAGCGCCGCCTGGTCCGGCAGGATCCGCACGCCCCGCTCGACCTCCGGGCCCGGGAACAGGTGCCCGAGCGGCTCGACGAGGACGATCGTGCCCGCGCCCGCGGCGAGGTGCAGGTTGGACCCGCCGCCGAGAGCACCGTCCATGTACCGGCGGGCGTCGACGGTGATCGGGACGGCGTGGCCGGGGGCGGCGCTGCTGGCGGCGATGGCGACGTGCAGCGGGACGCCGCTGTCGCCGCTCCAGACCACCGGCTCGCCGCTGACCGCGTCCATGGCGGTGACCAGCAGCGGGCGGCCGGGCCAGGGGCCGGTGCCGACGAGCCGGCGCATGGCGGTCAGATGCTGCTCCTCCGGCAGCGCGTCCGCCTCCAGGGCGAGCGCGCCGGCCTGGCGCAGCGCCTCCCGCGGGTCGGCGCCGGGCGCGTTGAGTATCCGCAGGACGCGCGGCATCACGGTCGGGTCCCCGATCCGCCGGTCGGAGGACGCGGGCGGCAGGTCGGCGAGCTCGTCCAGGTCTCGTCCGGCGGCCAGGGCGGCGGCGGCGATCGCGCCCGCCGAGGTGCCGACGAGCAGATCGGCGTCCGACAGCTCCACGCCCGCCGCGCGCAGGCCCGCCGCCAGGCCCAGCAGCCAGGCGGTACCCACGGGACCGCCCGGCCCCAGGACGACGGCGACGTCGGCCGCGCTCGCTGTGAAGATCATGCCCCGATGCTACAAGGCGGCGTCCGGCGCGGTCGTGCCGATTGTCCGGACCGGTGCGGGGGGCTGCCGGACAATCGTCCGGTCACCGAGACTGGGACCCCGCCGACGGCGTGAGCTGCCTGTTCCCGCTCGGGCCGGAACAGGGTGACGGGCGGCGGCCCCGGGTTGTGCACTGGATCCCGCCCGGGGAGCACGTATCGGACCGACGAGAGGTGACGGCATGACCAAGACGACGCTCAGACTGGCCGCGATCGGCCTGCTGACCGCGACCGGACTCGCCCTGGCGGCCGGCCCGGCAGTCGCGAAGGAGGACTACTACCCCGGCCACGGTGGCATCGCCCCCATGAGCGAGAACATCTACCCCAGTTCAGGGGGGTGAGTGCTGGGCCGGCCTTCCGGGCTGGGCCTTGAGCGAGGCCAGGCTCGCGACGCCGCGGGGGCCGCGGGCCTGGTGGGCGGGGCCAGCGGCCCCGCCCAGCTCTGCGAGGCCGTGCGCTCGGCCGGGCGCGACAGCGCGACGTCGCCCGCCGGCGTCTCGATCTGCAGCCGACGCAGGCCGCGCGGGACGAAGCCGTACGGGCGGGACGGCGGTCAGGCGTCCAGGTCGCACCAGCCGCGGCGCGCCGCGAGCAGGCCGGCCTGGAAGCGGGTGCGGGCGCCGAGCCGGTCCATCAGCTCGCTGACCCTGCGGTGCACCGTGCGCAGGCTCACCCCGAGCTGCCGGGCGACCGCCTCGTCCTTGAGCCCGGCCGCGAGCAGCGTGAACAGCTCGGGGTCCGGCATGTCCGCCGGGCGGGAGCGCGCGTCGTAGAGCGGGAGCGGCAGCGCGGCCCGCCACAGGACCTCGAACAGGGCGACCAGCGCGTCGAGCAGCGACGAGGAGTGCACGATGACCGCGCTGCCGGAGTGGGCCGAGGCGTCGGCGTTCAGCGGCAGGATGGCGGTCCGCCGGTCGGCGATGGCCAGCTTCATGGGCACCTCGGGGCTCACCCTGGCCTGCTCCCCGGCCGCCGCCGACTCCTGGGCGAGGCGGAGCTTGCCGGGGATCTCCAGGGCGGAGGCGTCGTAGATGCCGCGCACGACGAGGCCGTGCGCGAGGCGTTCCATCTCGGGGGCGTTCTGCTGGGAGGGGTCCTGGGCGTACGGGGGGCGGTCGAGCACCAAAAGCTCCTCGGTCGCCGTCTGCTGCAACTGGGTGAACCGCTGCACCACGGCCGCCTGCCCCTGGACGACCTCGACCAGTTCCTCGGGGGCCAGGTTCTCCGTCCGCGGTGTCTCGGCCAGCAGCGCGAGCGCGGCCAGCCTGGCCTGGGCCAGCCCCTCCTCGCGGCGCGAGATGAGGGCGGCCACCGCCACGTCGGGCCTGGTCGGCACGTACCGGACCGGGCGGCCGGCCATGCGGCTGACCAGGCCGAGCGCCTCCAGCCGGGAGCACGCCCGGCGCAGGGCCACGGTGGTACGGCCGGTGTGCGCGGCCAGCTCGGGCAGCGTGGTGCGCGGCCGGCGCAGCAGCGCCCGGTAGATCTGCTCGTCCTCTGCGTCCACGCCGACGGCGGCGAGGGCGTTGTCGTCCGCGTTCATGATCGAACAGTGTGTCAGATACCTGCCATGGCGTGAACCAGCCGCCGGCAGACCTAGCCTGAGCATCGAATTCACCGATAGGAACGGACGCGTACCACTTTCCTGTCGGGGAGGCAGTGTTGAAGAAGGCGTTCACCATCGGACTCGCGACCGCGCTGACGGTCCTGTCGGCCGCCACGCCCGCCATGGCGCGGAGCGCCGGCGACGGTTTCGACGGCTCGGGCTGGAGCCGGCCGGTCTGTCAGACGGTCGCCGGTGACGGCTCTGTGACGTACGCGTGGAACGACGGCAAGAAGATCGCGTCCACCAGCGAGGTGCTCGGCCCGATCGTCTACACCACCGGCCTGGCCGCGCTCGACCGCCCGAACCAGTTGCTGGCCATGTCCAACAGGCAGTTGCTGGCCTCCAAGGACGCGGGCTGCACCTGGAACGTGGCCGGCGAGGTCAAGGGCTCCTCCATCGAGCTGGTCGCCGCCCCGGGTTGCCGGGCCTACGCCTGGGACCGCGACGGCAACCTTGCGCTCGCCACGCCCGAGGGCGTCACGCCCCTCACCGGGCCGGGCGGCGACCTGATCGGGATCGGCGTGGACCGGGGCGACGGCGACCGCCTGCGGACCTCCGACCTTCAGGGCCAGCTGCGCGAGTCGCGGGACGGCGGGCGCACCTGGCAGCCCGTCGGGGTGCCGGCCTGGTCACCCAGCAACACCCGCATGTCCTACACGGCGGTGTTCGACCCGCACGACCTGGACCACGTGGTGCTCGGCGCCTCCGACATCAGCGCCTCCGACACCGGCGCCCGCGTCACCTTCGACGGCGGCCGCACCTGGGCCGCGGCCGCGGGGCTGGCCGAGGACGGCGACCGGGTCAACGTGTTCAGCGCCGCGATCTCCCCGGCCGCCGGGAACGTCGTGTGGGCGATGGGGCTCAACCTGGCGGAGCTGGACGCCGGCGCGCCGTCCGGCGGCCGGCACATCTACCGCTCGGACGACGGAGGCCGGAACTTCACCCCCGCCGTGGACCAGGACGCGGCGGTGACGATCCCCAACGGGCCGCTGCTCGCCCCGCACCCGAAGGACGCGGACGTCCTCTACTTCGACTTCGGGACCGGATGGGCGGGTATCGGCACGGACATCTACAAGTACGAGTCCCGCAAGGACCGCGTCACGATCAACCACAACGCCTACGACCGGGTCACCTCCATCGCCTTCAACCCCGCGCACCCGAGCGTGATGTACCTGGGGGTCTCCGAGGAGTCGTAGCACCCGTCCCCGGGCTCGCGTCCCATGGTGGTCCCGCGACCATGGGACGCGAGGCCGGGGTCACTCCGCCTGCCGGGCCGCCGGCTGGAGGGCGGGCGCCACGTTGCCGCCGGAGATGATCGCCACCACCGGGCCGTCGGGCAGAAGCGCCTGGTGGGCCAGGTGGGCGGCGGTGGTCACGGCCCCGCTGGGCTCGGCGCGCTCGCCGAGCCGCTGCCACAGCAGCTCGGCGGCGGCGTCGATGTCGTCCTCGCGAACGGTCAGCATGTCGTCGACGTGCCGCCGGATGTGTTTCCAGGCCAGCTCGCCCAGGACGGGGCCGCGTAACCCGTCGGCCCGGGTGCGGTAGGTGAGCTCCACCGGCCAGGCCGTACGGCTGCCGCTGCGGAAGCTGGCCGCGCCGTCGGCGGCGAGCTCGGGCTCGACGCCGATCACGGTGATCGCGGGGTCGGCGGCCTTGGCCGCCACCGCGACGCCGGCCAGCAGACCGCCGTTGCAGACGGGCACCAGGATCGTGCCCGCCTCCGGAAGGTCGAGGGCGATCTCCGCCCCGGCGCTGCCGTGCCCGGCGATCACGTCGAAGTCGTCGGACCGCACGACGGTCGCCCCGAGATGGTCGGCCAGCGCCAGGCAGGTGACCTCGCGCAGGGCCGGCGGCACGATGACCACCTCGGCGCCGAGCCCGCGAGCGGCCTCCACCTTCAGCTCCGGCGCGGTGTCGGGCAGGACGACGGTGGCCCGCAGGCCGTGCCGGGCGGCGGCGTAGGCGATGGCCTGGGCGTGGTTGCCCGAGGACTGGGCCACGACGTGCGTGATGCCCCGCCCGGCCAGCCGGGCCACCGCGTTGGCGGCGCCGCGCACCTTGAACGAGGCGGTGGGCTGCCGGTTCTCGGGCTTGAGCCACAGGCGCTCGCCGGGCAGCCGCAGCAGCGGCGTGCGCCGGACGAACGGGGCGATGCGCGCCGCGGCGGCCCGCACGTCGGAGGCGGATACCAAGGTCATCCGTTCAGCACCTTCTCCTGGATCGCGTTCAGGTCGGCGGCGGCCTCCGAGGGCGGCGCCGCGTCGGGGATGAGGTCCTCGATATGGTGCAGCGGCCGGTGACGCAGCCCGAGCAGGCCCCAGACCACCAGCAGGACGCCGCTGGCCAGCAGCACCGACGCGGCGCCGCCGCCCGGCCGCGAGGACAGCGGCTCCGCCCATTCGGCCAGCGGCCCGGCCGACAGGAAGCCCAGCGGCTGCATGGCCGTGGCCAGCATGACGTTCACCGCCAGCACCCGGCCCTGCAGGTCCGGCCCCACCTTGGTCTGGATGACGGACAACCAGTGCGCGTTGCCGATGCTCATGCAGGCCAGCCGGACGAACAGGCCGACCGCGACCAGCCCCACGACGGGCCACGCGCCCATCAGGACGACACCGACCCCGGAGCCGATCACGAAGGCGATCATGCCGGTCGCCCGGCGGCGGCTGCCGCCCCACACCAGGATCACGCCCGTGCCCACCGCCACGCCGAGACCTCCGGCGGCCGTCACCACGCCCAGGTCGGCCGAGCTGCCGATGGACAACACGATCGGGGTGATGAGCACCCACATCAGCGCGGTGCAGAAGTTGACCACCGCGAAGAAGACCGCCATCACCAGCAGCGGCCGCCGCCGGCGGATGAAGCGCCACCCGCCGCTCAGCGCCGCCCGGAAGCTCTCCTCCCGCCGGTGGAACAGCCGGTTCGGGAACCTGACCGCGAGCAGCGTCCCCACGCCGATCGCGAAGGTGGCCACGTCGACGGAGATCACCGCCGACAGCCCGAACAGGCCGATCAGCGCCCCGCCCGCGAGCGGGGCCACCACGTTGCCCGCGCCGAACCCCAGGTTGGCCATGGCGTTGGCCTGCGGCAGGTACGGCTTGGGCACCAGCTGCGCGATCGCGGCCAGGTAGGCGGGCTGGTGGAACGCCGTGACCATCGAGGTGACGGCGACGACGAGACAGACGTTCCACAACTCCAGCCGGTCGGTCGCCATCAGCAGCACCAGCGCCCCCATCGCCAGCCCGGACAGGGCGTCGCAGGCGAGCATGATGCGCCGCCGGTCCACCCGGTCGGCCAGCGCGCCGCCCAGCGGGGTGAGCAGCACGGCCGGGATCTGCGCCAGCATCGTGACCAGCGCGAGGTCCAGGATCTCGCCGCTGCGCTGGTAGGCCCAGATGCCCAGCGCGAAGGCGCTGAGCGCGTTGCCCACCGCCGACGCGAACTGTCCGCCGGCGACGGTGTAGAAGGAGCGCAGGCCGGTCCGGTCAGGTGCGCGCACCGGATCCGGCAGCTCACCGTCCGACCAGCGCCGGAGCTGGTCGAACAGCAGGGCGGCGAGCGGCTCGGCCTGATGGCGCAGGAAGTAGTGCCCGGCTCTGGGCAGCACGGCGTGCGCCACCCTCGACGCGAAGGCCCCCCATTCGGCGTAGCGCTCCTCGTGCAGCTGGGTGGCCCGGTCCCGCTCGCCCACCAGGCACAGGATCGGCGCGCCCAGCCGCGGGCCGTCGGCGGCCAGCTCGCGGGTGAACCACTCCTGCGCCTGCGTGGAGTCGTGGCGCATGGCGCGCACCGCGGTCTCCTTGGCGGCCTCGTCCATGTCGTCGAGCAGGCCGCCCGACGCCCGCAGCGCGTCGCGGAACAGCCGGTCGGAGACCAGGCGGTCGCCGCGGAACAGCTTCCTGGCCAGGCCGGGCAGCCGGGCGGACGGGAAACTGCCCGCCGCGATCACGCCCAGCACCGGCACGCCGTCGGCCTCCAGCCTGCGGGCCAGCGCCACGGCCGGCGCGGAGCCGACGCAGTGGCCGTACACGGCCACCGGACGGCTGATCGAGGACTTCGCCACCTCGGCGGACAACGCCTCGACGAGGTCCTCCAGAGGCAGCGGCAGCTCCTCGGGCCGGGCGGGGTCGTGGCCGGGCAGCTCGACCGACAACACCTCCACCCGGTCTCCGAGTGCGGCCGCCAGCGGCTGGTACACCGCCGCGGAACCGCCGCCGTACGGCACGCAGAGCAGGGTGAACTCGCTGGCCGGGCCCCCGCCCAGCCGGTGCAGCAGCCCCGCGCCGCCCTCCTGGCCGAGGAAGGCGGCCAGCTGGGCGACGGTCGGCCGGGTGAACAGGTCGATCACGCGCAGGCCGCGGCCGATCTCCTTGACCGCGCGGACGGCGGCGAAGGAGTCACCGCCCAGCGCGAAGAAGTCGTCGTGGGCGCCGATCTCGGCCACGTCGAGCACCTTCGCCCACGCCTCGGCCACCAGTCGCTCGGCCGCAGTGCCGGGCGGCACGAAGGCGGTGGCCTCGGGCTTGGGTTCGGGGAGGGCGGCGCGGTCGATCTTGCCGTTGGGGTTGAGGGGGAGGTGGTCGAGGGTGACGAGGTGGGTGGGGACCATGTAGTCGGGCAGGCGTTCGCGCAGCGCCGACCGGACCGCCGGTATGTCCAGTGCTGCTGGTGTGACCCAGGCGGCCAGTTGTCTGGCCTTGCCTTCGCCGATGGGGAGGACGACGGCTTCGGCGATCTGGGGGAGGGCGCGCAGGGCGGTGACGACTTCGCCGAGTTCGACGCGGTAGCCGCGGACCTTGACCTGGTCGTCGACTCGGCCGCGGAATTCGATGTGTCCGTCGGTGGTGAGGCGGAGCAGGTCGCCGCTGCGGTAGCAGCGGTCGTGGCCGGTGAGCGGGTCGGGGACGAACCGTTCGGCGGTCAGTTC